>JBBSKI010000037.1:0-19168 GCA_038256425.1 Sphingomonadales bacterium | reverse complement strand
GACTTTTGTCGGCGGGCGGATCGGCGAGGCCGGGGCGCATCGGCTGGCAGCGCAACTGCGCGATGCGGCGCTGCCGATGGCGCGGCTCAAGACCGGGACGCCGCCGCGGCTCGACGGGCGCACCATCGATTGGGCCCAGCTCTCCGAGCAGCCGAGCGACGTCGAACCTTGGACCATGTCGCCGCTGACCCGTGCCCGTGCGCTGCCGCAATTGTTCTGCGCCGTGGCGCGCACCAATCCGCGCAGTCACGACGTCATCCGCGACAATCTTCATCGTTCGCCGCTTTTCAGCGGAGCAATTGGTGCCTTGGGTCCTCGTTACTGCCCGTCGATCGAAGACAAGATCCACCGCTTCGCCGATCGCGACGGGCACCAGGTGTTCCTCGAACCCGAGGGGCTCGACAGCGCAGCGATCTATCCCAACGGTATCAGCACCTCGCTGCCCGTGGACGTCCAGCTGGCCATGTTGCGGACGATGGACGGGCTCGGACAGGTTGAGATGACGATGCCCGGCTATGCGGTCGAGTACGATCATATTGACCCCCGTGCGTTGCGGCCCAGTCTGGAGGTGCGGGCGATACCCGGCCTTTATTGTGCGGGGCAGATCAACGGTACCACGGGGTATGAGGAAGCGGCGGCGCAGGGGCTGGTGGCCGGGATGCAGGCAGCGGGCGCAGTCCTGGGCCGGGAGGCTGCGCCGCTCGACCGCGCCAACAGTTATATCGCTGTGATGGTAGATGACCTGACTCTGCACGGGGTGAGCGAGCCGTACCGAATGCTGACCGCGCGCGCCGAATACCGGCTGCGGCTGCGCGCCAACAACGCATCCACCCGGCTGACCCCAATGGGGATTGCGGCGGGGTGCGTCGGGATCGAGCGCGCAGACTGGTTTGTGCGGCGCGAGGCGGTGCGGCTGCAATGCGAGGCAACTTTGGATCGCGAAGCCGGTGCGCGCGAGGCGGGGGCCGCGGTCAACGACGGACTGCGCCGCTCGTTGCGCGATTGGCTGCGCTTTCCCGGGGTAACGCTGGACTCTCTGTTGGGCGGTGCGATGCCGACAGACCCCGATCTCGCCGATGAGATCGCCGAGGACGCGGCCTATGCCCCGTATCTCGAACGCCAGGAAGCAGAGTTGCGCGATCTGCGCGCGAGCGAGACGCTGCGGATCGATGACGCCCTCGACTATGCCGCCATCCCCGGCCTGTCGCGCGAAATGGCCGAACGCCTCGCGGTAGCTCGTCCGGCAACGCTCGGCGCAGCCGGGCGGGTCGCGGGGGTGACGCCGGCGGCGCTGGCGGTATTACTGGTTCATTCCCGCCAACGCGCGCTCGCGGCGTGACGCTGCTGATCGATGAAGACGCGGTGCGCGACTGGCTGTGCAATGCACTCGGCGCAGATCACGCGGCGGTTGCGCGGCTCGATACGCTGGTGGCATTGCTGCGTGAAGAAAACCAACGCCAGAATCTTGTGGCGGCCGCTTCGCTCGATCAGATGTGGGTCCGGCACATTGCCGACAGTGCGCAGCTGCTGAATGTTTCACGTGAAACATCGGGGCCCTGGCTCGATCTCGGGACCGGCGCCGGGTTCCCGGGGCTGGTGGTCGCACTGCTCGATCCTTCGCGCGAAGTGGTCATGGTCGAGAGCCGGGCGAAACGCGCGGCCTGGTTGGAAAGTGTGATCGTCCATTTTAGTTTGACCGGATCGCGCGTCGTCGCCGCGCGACTCGAGATCGTACCCACATTCGACGCAGCGATCATCTCGGCGCGCGCTTTTGCCCCGTTGGAGCGCCTAATCGCGCTTGCTGCACGCTTTTCCACATCGCAAACGCGCTGGTTGTTGCCCAAAGGGCGAAACGGCGCGAAAGAACTCAGCGAAATGCCAAAATCGCTTCAGACCATGTTTCACGTGGAACAGTCCATTACCGACGCCGAGTCGGTCATCCTCGTTGGCCAGGGTCATCCTTCACCTTCGGGGTCTCGCCGATGATCCGGATTGCGGTCGCCAACCAGAAGGGCGGGGTGGGCAAGACCACCACCGCGATCAATCTCGCCACCGCACTGGCGGCAACCGGATGGCGCACGCTGCTGGTCGATCTCGATCCGCAAGGGAACGCTTCGACCGGGATCGGGATCGGCTCGAATGACCGCGAGACCTCGAGTTACGAATTGCTGATCGATCAACGCCCGCTCGCCGAAGTCGTCCGTCCGACGCGAATACCCGGGCTCGACATTGTCCCGGCCACGGTTGATCTGTCGGGTGCCGAGGTAGAGCTGGTCGGAGTTGAAGATCGCACCGGGCGGCTCAAGACTGCGCTGTCCGGCTCGAGCCACGATGTTTGCCTGATCGATTGCCCGCCTTCGCTCGGCCTCCTGACGCTCAACGCGCTGAGCGCTGCGGACACACTGCTGGTGCCGCTCCAGTGCGAGTTCTTCGCGCTCGAAGGGCTGAGCCAGTTGCTCAAGACGGTCGAGCAGGTCCAGCAGCGCTTCAACCCGGCGCTTGGCATCGTGGGTATAGTGCTGACCATGTTCGACCGCCGCAACCGTTTGACCGACCAGGTTTCTACCGATGTGCGGCAATGTCTTGGTGCACTGGTGTTCGATACCGTGATCCCGCGCAATGTGCGGCTGTCGGAGGCCCCCAGCCACGGATTGCCGGCGCTGGTCTACGATCACGCTTGCGCCGGATCGCAGGCCTACATGGCGCTCGCGCGCGAACTGATCGGGCGCTTGCCGGAACGGAGAATGGCGGCATGAGCAATGACGAACTGGTGCGTTTATCGGTCCCGGCCCGTGATCCTGTTGCCAGTCTGGCGGCAGCCGCGCGCAAACGCCCGGCTGCTCTGGGCCGCGGGCTCGGCGCGCTGATGGGCGAATCGCGCCGCGAGGAGCCATTGGTTGCCGACGCGGTTGCCGTTCCCGCAAGCGGACTGATGACCCTGGCGGTATCGGACATCGAGCCGCATCCCGACCAGCCGCGCCGCCATTTCGATGAGGCCGCGCTCGATGAGCTGGCGCAAAGCATTGCCGCACGCGGGGTGATTCAGCCGGTCATCGTCCGTCCGCTGGGAACCGGGCGCTATCAGCTGGTGGCGGGGGAGCGCCGCTGGCGCGCCGCCCAGCGCGCCCGGCTGCACGAGATTCCCGCGCTGGTCCGGGATCTGGACGACCGCGAGGTCACCGCGCTGGCCTTGATCGAAAATCTTCAGCGCGAGGATCTCAATCCGGTCGAAGAAGCCCAGGCGTTTCGGCGGCTGAGCGATGACGATGGAATGTCGCAGGCCGAGATTGCCCGGCTGGTCGACAAATCGCGCAGCCATGTCGCAAACCTGATGCGGCTGCTGGCGTTGCCCGGCGAAGTGCTGGCGCTTGTCTCCAACGGACAATTGGCGATGGGCCATGCGCGCGCCTTGATCGGCGTGCCCGATCCTGTTGCCCTGGCGCAGGATACGATAACGCGCGGGTTGTCTGTCCGCGCCGTCGAACGGCTCGCCCGCAAGGCCTTGCGCCGGGGTGAAGGCGGCGAGGCGCCCGTCCCACGCGCGGCACGGCGCCCGCGCGATCCAGCCAACGATGCCGACATCGCGGCGGTGCAGAGTCATCTGGAAGATTTTCTCGGGTTGAAGGTGACCATTGCGTCGGATGTTGATCCCGCCTCCGGCACAGTTACCATCCGTTATCGCACCCTCGACCAGCTCGACCTGGTTTGTCAGCGCCTGACCGGCGGGGGAATTTAGGCAGCCGTTCCCGGCGCAGCGTGGATAGTCGCGCCGCGCGACTTAACCGCGCGATTAAATCGGTCGTTGACCCGATCGTCCCCGCGCGCCTATCCTCACGGGAAGCTTTCGCGAACCCGGAGAGAACCATGTCGCTCGATCAGCTCGCCCGTACCGCCTATACCGAAGATCACGAGGCGTTTCGCCAGACCGTGCGCCAGTTTCTCCAAAAAGAAGTGGCGCCCAACGCCGCGCAGTGGGCCGAAGACAAGATCGTGCCGCGCTCGATCTGGCCCAAGGCGGGGGAGCTGGGAATGCTGTGTCCGACCGTGCCGGAGGAATACGGCGGGCTCGGGCTGGATTTCGGCTACAACGCGATCGTCGACGAGGAGAGTGCATACAACGGCCGCGCTTCGACCGGGTTTTCGCTCCAGTCGGACATCGTCACCAATTACCTCGTCAGCTACGGCAGCGAGGAACAAAAGCGCGAATGGTTGCCCAAAATGGTCGCGGGCGAGGTCATTACCGCCATCGCGATGACCGAACCGGGCACCGGTTCGGACCTTCAGGGCATCCGCACCACGGCCCGAAAGGATGGCAACCACTACGTTATCACCGGCAGCAAGACCTACATCACCAATGGCCAGAATGCCGACCTGATCCTGGTCTGCGCCAAGACCGACACCGAGATCGAGCCCAAGTGGAAGGGCGTCTCGATCATCCTGGTCGAAGCCAACCGCGAGGGTTTCAAGCGTGGCCGCAACCTCGACAAGATCGGGCAGGATGAGGCGGATACCAGCGAGCTGTTCTTCGAAGACGTGCGCGTTCCGATCACCAATTGCCTGGGCGAAGAAGGCAAGGGCTTCATTTACCTGATGAGCGAGCTGCCGCAGGAGCGTCTTTCGATTGCGGTTTCGTCGCAGGCCAGCGCGCAGCGTGCGTTCGACGATACGGTCGAATTCGTTCGCGAGCGCGAGGCGTTCGGCAAGCCGGTGATCGATTTCCAGAACACCCGTTTCGTCCTCGCCGATCTCAAGGCCAAGCTGCAGGTCGGCTGGGCGCATCTCGACTGGGCGCTCGCCCGGCTGCTGAAAAAGGAGCTGACCCCCGAGGAAGGCGCGGCGGCCAAGCTATGGCACACCGAACTGCAATGGGAGGTGATGGACAAGTGCCTCCAGCTCCACGGCGGCGCGGGTTACATGAACGAATATCCCATCGCCCGGGCCTGGCGCGCGGCGCGCGTCACCCGCATCTTCGGCGGCACCAATGAGATCATGAAGGAACTGATCGGGCGCAAGCTTTAGTCAGGACGCCGAAGCCCCGGATCAATTGACCGGGCGCAGCTTGGTCCGCTTGTCGCGCACCGGGGCGCGATAGGTCGGGCGGCTGGGAACGGTGACCTCTTCGGGCACCCATTCCTCGGTGGTGGTAACCTCGTCGCGGCATTCCTGCCCGCCGGGCACCGATACCAGTCGATAGCCGGCGGGAAGCACGGCATCGCACTCGTCGCTGATGAAACCCCGATCATCGTAGCCTCGATCATCGTATCCCCGGTCGTCGTATCCCCGGTCGTCGTAGCCCCGGTCGTCGTAGCCCCGATCGTCGTAGCCGGGCTCGCCACGCCAGCCGCCATCGCGGCCAGTCCTGTCGTCGCCCGCACGGTCGATTGCGGCGCCGGCAATCGCGCCGACCGCTGCACCGGCCACGGAGCCGATTACCCGGTCGCCGCGACCGGCTATGCGGTTGCCCACCAGCCCGCCGACCACTCCGCCGACCAGTGCCCCGCCAATGCCGCTGTCGCGGTGGCGGCGTTCGTCAAAGCGGGCGTCATAGCGGGCGCCATAGCTGGCGAACTCGCGATGTGGCCGGATCGAACCCGCGCCCAGTCCGCAGCGCGCTGCCAGTGCCGGATCGACCAAGAAGGAACCGCCGGAAACGTAACCCCGGTCATGACCGTGATTGGCCAGCGCCGGATTGGCAGCCAGTGTCACGCCGAGCGCGGCGGTAAGGCCCAAGGTCTTGAGGTGACGGCGCATCGGAAATCCCCTGTCGGTCGACGCCACAATGACGCCAGCCTTTACGGAGAATTTAGCATCGCATGCCGCAGCCAGCCATGCCTCGCCGCGTGCAAATGTGTGCTGTCCCAATTCGGCGCACTCGCCCGAGTCGAGCGCTCAAATCCGATTGGCCAGCAACGTCGCCAGCGCCTCGATCCCGCTCGCGTCGTCGGGATCGAAACGGTCGGGTTCAGGACTGTCGAGATCGATCACCGCCACCACTGCGCCATCGCGTAACACCGGCACGACCAGCTCCGAACGGCTCGCCGCGTCGCAGGCGATGTGACCCGGAAAGGCGTGGACATCGGCGACCAGCTGGGTGGCAGCGTTCATCGCCGCTGTTCCGCAAACTCCCTGGCCCCAAGCGATGCGGATGCAGGCCGGCTGGCCGATGAACGGGCCCAGCACCAGTTCGGCACCATCGGCGTTGGGCACAGCGCGATAGAATCCCGCCCAATTGAGCCGGGGGACGAATTGCCACAACAGGGCCGCACAATTCGCCATGTTGGCGACGGCATCCGGCTCGCCCGCGGTCAATGCATCGGCGGCGGCGAGCAGGTCGCGGTAAAGCTCGGGCTTGGGCGCGTCGGACGGGGGAGCAAACTGGTACATCGCCGGTCGGCTAGGCGGCGCTGCCATGCCGCGCAAGAGCATTGCGATGGGCTCTGCACGTCTCTAGATCGTTGCTCATGAGCATCCTGCGTAAAATCCTTATCGGCCTTGCCGTATTCGTCGTCGTCGCAGCCGCGGGGGTCTGGTTTGTCACCCGCCCCGACACGGCCACCCTGACCGAGGCCGAAGTTTCCGGACCACGCCCCAAGCTGGTCAAACCCGATGCCCAGACGATCCCGACCATCGTCACCGCCGATCCGATCGGCTGGAAAGCCAACGAGGCTCCCACTCCCGCGCGCGGCCTGGCAGTGACCCGGTTCGCTGAGGGCCTCGATCACCCGCGCACGGTCTACACCCTGCCCAATGGCGACGTGCTGGTTGCCGAAACGAACAGCCAGCCGCGTCCCAACAAAAGCATCACCGCGAAAATCATGAACTTTCTGATGAGCAAGGTGGGGGCGGGCGGTCCCTCGGCTGACCGGATCCAATTGCTGCGCGACACCGATGGCGACGGCAAGGCCGACAGCAAGACGTTGTTCCGGGCAGGGCTCAAATCGCCGTTCGGCATGGCCCTGCGCGAATCGCCGGAAGGCACCCAATTGCTGGTCGCCAACACCGACGCGGTGCTCGCCTTCCCGTACAAGCTGGGCGAAACCAAATTGACCGGCGAGCCCGAGAAACTGTTGGACCTGCCCGGCAACGCCAATCACTGGGCGCGCAACCTGTTGCTCTCACCCGATGGGTCGAAGCTGTACGTCACGGTCGGTTCGGCTTCGAACATCGCCGAAAAGGGGATGGAGGTTGAGCGCAATCGCGCCGCGATCCTCGAATACGATTTCGCCACCAAATCGGACCGGATCTATGCGGCGGGACTTCGCAATCCCAACGGGCTGGACTGGAACCCGGCGTCGGGCGAGCTGTGGACCGTGGTCAACGAACGCGACATGCTCGGCTCCGATCTGGTGCCCGATTACCTGACCAACGTGCCGTTCGGTTCGCATTATGGCTGGCCGTGGGTCTACTGGAAGGACAATATCGACGCACGGGTCGAGGCTCCAGCGCCCGAATTCCTGCTCAATTATATCCGCAAGCCCGAATACGCGCTGGGCAGCCACACCGCGCCGCTCGGGCTAGTGTTCGCGCGCGGCGGCAACCTGATGGGGCCGGGCCTGTCCAACGGTGCGTTCATCGCGCGCCACGGCTCGTGGAATCGCTCACCGCTGGCTGGTTATGACGTGGTGTTCGTGCCGTTCGATCCGCGCGGCAATGTCAGCAGCGTCAAGCCCGTGCCGATCCTGACGGGCTTCCTGGCCAAGGCGGATGGCCCGGCGCATGGCCGGCCGACCTGGCTCGCCTGGGCCAAGGACGGCGCGCTGCTGGTCAGCGACGATACCGGCGGCGTAATCTGGCGCGTGGCCGCGCCCGGCGCGCGGCCTTCGGTGGCGATCGATGTGGTGAAGTCCAACTCGGTGGGTGAGCGGGTGGTGCTCCCGGCGGATATCAAGGACAAGATGGGCGCGCCGCGTTAGATCCTGAAACCGGGCCGGGCTTCAGGCGAGCGCTTTCCCCGCTCGTCCCGCCAGTTCGGCGACAAATTGCCAGGCGACCCGGCCGGAACGGTTGCCGCGGCGCTTCGACCAGTTCAGCGCCTCACTTTCGGTCCAGTCCAGACCGTTCGCCTCCGCATAGCCTGCGACAATGGCAAGATAATCGTCCTGCGAACAGGCATGAAAGCCCAGGCTGAGCCCAAAGCGATCGGCGAGCGCCAGCTTGTCGTCCACCGCATCACGTGGGTTAACAGGGTCATCTTGCTCGGACAGGTGCCGCTCGACGATTGCGCGGCGGTTCGATGTCACGGCCAGGCGAACATTGCCCGGCCGCGCCTCGACCCCGCCCTCCAGCCACGATCGCAGCGCCCGCGCCGTTTGGGCGTCGCCAGATTCGAAGCCCAGATCGTCGATAAAGACGAGGAAGCGGCGCTCGACCGTGCGCAGGGCACCGAGCAGCAGCGGCAGGCCGGGCAGTGCATCGGGCGCAATCTGGACTAGCGCCAGACGTTCCGGTCCATCCAGTTGTGCCGCCGCGACAGCGGCGCGCAGCAGCGCCGACTTGCCCATCCCGCGTGCGCCCCATAGCAGCATGTCGTGCGCCGCTGCCCCCTGCGCTAACCGCGTAACGTTGGCGACGACTGCGGCCTTCTGTGCCTCGATCCCGCGCAGCAGGCCGAGCGGCGGCGCGTCGATGACTGCGACCGTACGGGTTCCGGCAGCGGCGTGGACATAGCCGGGCGCGCCGTGCCAGTCGGTCGCTCTAGCCTGCGGGAGCGCAAGCCGTTCGAGTGCCGCAGCGATGCGTTCCAGGGGGTCACTCACCCGGCGAGTTGCTCGGCATCCAGCGCGTACAACAGCTCCGCGCCGGTCATCGCCGCGCGTTTCAGACCCCGCGCTTCGGGAGCCAGATGCTCCGCGAAATAACGCGCGATGACCGTCTTCGCCACGTTATCCGGAGCAAATCGGGCCTGTCGCTGCAGCTGCCAACCGGCAACGGCGGTCGCCGCCATCGTCAGGAACGGCACGCTTCCGGCCAACCGGTCGTCGACACTGGCCGAATCGCGCATCCATTCGGTCACCGCGCCGCAATCTTGCGCCAGCGCCGCCAGATCGCCCTCACATTCGCGCGCGACGTCGGCAAACAGGCTCAGCAACACCGCCCCGCCTTCATAGCCCAGCTTGCGGGTGACCAGATCGGCGGCCTGGATACCATTGGTGCCTTCATAAATCGGTGCGATCCGCGCATCACGATAATGCTGCGCCGCACCGGTTTCCTCGACGAAGCCCATGCCGCCGTGGATCTGCACGCCGAGGCTGGCGACCTCCATCCCGATGTCGCTGCCCCACGCCTTGATCAGCGGCACCAGGCAATCGGCGCGCTGCTGCGCAACCTTGTCGCCAAGCGAGCCGCGATCGACCTGTCCGGCGGTGTAGTACAGCAGCGCTCGCGAGCCCTCGGTGAGCGCGCGCATCCGCAGCAGCATCCGTCGCACGTCGGGATGTTCGACGATCGCGACCGGGCGCTTGTCGGGCGATCCGGCGCGCGCAGACTGAATCCGGTCCCGGGCATAGGCCTGGGCTGCCTGCAACGCCCGCTCGGCGATCTGCGGTCCCTGGCTGCCGACGTTGATCCGCGCCGAATTCATCATCGTGAACATCGCCGCGAGCCCGTTGTTTTCGCGCCCGATCAGTTCGCCGACACATTCATCGTTGTCGCCATAGCTCATCGTGCAGGTTGGCGAGGCGTTGATCCCCAGCTTGTGCTCGATCCCGGCGCAGCGCAGATCGTTGCGCGCGCCAAGCGTGCCATCTGCCGCGACCAGCAGCTTTGGCACGATGAACAGCGAGATACCCCGGCTGCCTTCGGGCGCACCCGGAGTGCGCGCAAGCACCAGGTGGACGATGTTGGCGGTCAGGTCATGCTCGCCGAAGGTGATGTAGATCTTGGTGCCGCGAATCGCCCACTTGCCGGCATGTTCGCCATCGGTGATGGGGGTCGCGGTGGTCCGCAAGGCGCCGACATCGCTGCCCGCCTGCGGTTCGGTCAGGTTCATGGTGCCGGACCATTCGCCGCTGACCAGCTTGGGCAGGTACAGCGCCTTCTGCGCCGCGCTGCCGTGATGCGCGATTGCCTCGATCGCCCCCACCGTCAGGATCGGCAGCAGGGTGAAGCCCATGTTGGCCGCGCCCAGCGTCTCCATCACGCAGGTGGCGAGCGAAAAGGGCAGGCCCTGGCCTCCGAACTCCTCCGGGCCGGAGATCGCGTTCCAGCCTTGCTCGACATAGTGGTGATAGGCCTCGCGAAAGCCGTCAGGCAGCGTGACCGTGCCGTTGGCCAGCCTTGCGCCCTGGCTGTCGCCGATCCGGTTGAGCGGCGCAAACTCGCCCTCGGCCAGTGCGCCGATGCCTTCGACGATGGCCTCGACCACGTCTTCGCTCGCCGCAGCGAAGCGATCGTGCGCGGCAAGTTCGGCGATCCCGGCGCAGGCACGGAGCGCAAGCAGTTGGTCGGCACCCGGCGCGGCGAAGGTCATGCGGATCTCCTGACGGGCAGAGTATTCTTGATGCCCCGGCCCGCCTATAGCGGCCGCCGTGACGCAGACAAACCTCAACGCGCCCCGCATCGCCGGTTGCGGCGCAATCCCCGAAGCGGCCACGGTATTGCGCGCCGGGGGCATCGTCGCCGTGCCGACCGAAACCGTGTATGGGCTCGCCGCAAGCGCCGACAGCGATGCCGGGGTGGCGGCGATCTTTCGGGCCAAGGGGCGCCCCTCGTTCAACCCGCTGATCGTCCATGTCCCCGATCTGGCCGCCGGTGAAGCTCTGGCCCACTTCGATAATCGCGCCCGTGCGCTGGCTGCCGCCTTCTGGCCCGGCGCGCTGACGCTGGTGCTGCCGCGCCGCGCCGATGCCAAGCTGGCTCCGGCGGTGAGCGCGGGATTGCCGACCCTGGCGCTGCGCTGCCCCGCGCACCCGCTGATGCGCGCGCTGCTGGCGGAGTGCGGCTTTCCGCTGGCTGCGCCTTCGGCCAACCGCAGCGGTGCCATCAGCCCGACCACGGCGGCCCATGTCGCCGCCTCGCTCGGCGGGCGGGTAGGGTTGATTCTCGATGGCGGGGCCTGCGTTGCAGGGCTCGAATCGACCATTGTCGCCCTGCGCGAGGACGGGAGCTGGTCGCTGCTGCGCCCCGGCCCGATCGGGCACCCGGATCTTGCGATAATTTTGGGTGCGGACCGGGAATCGGCGGCGGGGGCGGGAATCGAAGCACCCGGCCAGCTCGCCAGCCATTATGCCCCGTCGAAACCGCTGCGGCTGGGGGCCGCGTCGGCTACGGCGGAGGAATTCCTGATCGGGTTCGGGGATGTGGCGGGCGACAGCAATCTCTCACCATCCGGAGACCTCGCCGAGGCCGCCGCCCGGCTCTATCGCTGCCTCCACGAAGCCGATGGAGCCTCGTCGCAGCTGATCGCGGTGGCTCCGGTGCCGGAAACGGGAATCGGCACGGCGATCAACGACCGGCTGCGCCGCGCCGCTGCATAGGTTTAGCGCGGCCAGACTTCAGCGCGGTTTGTACGAATTGCCTTGCGCCACGGTGTCGAGCTGCGCGCGCACCGCGACCTGACGCTCGCAGGCCCGGCGGTCCCCATCGAGGCACTGCCCCTGAAGCTTGTAGAATTCACGCTCGAGCTTGCCGAGGCGCTCCTCGCGCTGGCGAATTTCGCGCCCGCGCTTCTGGTCGGCCTCGGATTGGCTGGTGGTGGCGAGATCTACGCCCTTGCTCGCCACCTTGATCGGGAGGGTAACCACATCGAGTGCGGTCCGTGCGAGGCACCCCGAGAGCGCCATCGCGGCTAGCGGCGCGAGAAGCAGATATTGGCGGTTCATAGGCGACCCCGTTGCTTAAGTCCGTTTGGGCTTAGCAACGGGGCATGGCCCTGTCCTGAATTACGTTTTCGGCTTGTCGCCCTTGGGCTTGGTCTCGGCTGCTGCCGGTTCGCAGACCAGACGTCCCGAGCCCATCGAGGTAACCTTGCAGGTCGCGCGGCCGATCACCCGCACTTCGCCCGAACCCATGATGTTGGCCTTGACCGTGCCGTCCGAAGCAAAGGCGCTGTCGCCCGATCCGGCAATGTCGACCTTCGCGTCATCGACCTTGAGCGCATCGAGCCGGGCATCGCCGCTGCCCGCAATCGTCAGCTTGAGCGACTTGGCGTTCCCGGCCGCGCGATAGCTGCCCGATCCGGCGATATCGACCTTGAGCTCGGCGGTCTCGACCCGCGTGGTCTCGACCGTGCCCGAACCGGCGATGGTCACCCGCGCCTTGTCAGCGGCGAGGTCGGCAGCGTCGATCCGGCCGGACCCGGCCATGGTCAGCTTGCGCGGCGGCGGCATCGTGACGTTGATCGTCGCTCGCGCGTCGTCGCCATCCCATTTGCCACTTTTTCGCAGGATGCCCAGGGTTCCATCCTTGAGCGTGAAACGCATGGCCTCGGTTACCTGCGGGTCACCTTCGACGGTAATCGCCAGCTTGTCTCCGGTGGAGATTCTCACGCTATCGGGTCCGAGCAGCATGACTTGGTTGGGCGTCGCTCCGGAAAGGTCGAGATCGGCAAGTTTCTTGCCTTCCTCGCCATTGATCGAGACGTGGCTCCTGATCTGATCGCATCCACCGCTCGCGGCCGCAGCGATGGCGATGGCGGCAATCGGGGCGAGACCGCGCAGAATCGATTTCAAGCTCATATCGGCACTCCCTTTGTGTATTAACACGGTAATACACGAAGCGCGGGTAGGTCTTCAAGCGTTCCGCTGAACCGCCGGTCCGCATCGACCAGCGTCGAGCCGCTACCAAAAGGAAGGGCCGCCGGTTTCCCGGCGGCCCTCCTGGTGATGGCAAAAAGGTCAGGCCGTGCCGCTCAGGCGGTCGCGGCGACCTCGTAATACTTGGGCGCGTGCTCGTTTAGGATCGCGAGGATCTTCTTGAGTGCGGTCGGCTCGTCGGTCTTTTCCATTGCCGCCAGTTCGCGCGCCAGCCGCGAGGAGGCCGCCTCGAAGATCTGGCGTTCGGAATAGGATTGCTCGGGCTGGTCGTCGGCGCGGAACAGGTCGCGGGTCACCTCGGCGATCGAAACGAGATCGCCCGAGTTGATCTTGGCTTCGTATTCCTGCGCGCGGCGCGACCACATGGTGCGCTTGACCCGGGGCTTGCCGGTGAGCGTATCGAGCGCCTCGCGCAACGTCTTGTCCGACGAAAGCTTGCGCATCCCGATCGATTCGACCTTGTTGACCGGCACCCGGAGCGTCATGCGCTCTTTCTCGAACCGCAGGACATACAGTTCGAGTTGCATCCCGGCGATTTCCTCGCGTTGCAGCTCGATCACACGGCCAACCCCGTGCTTGGGATAGACCACGTAATCTCCGACATCGAAGGCGAGCGCCTTAGCGACCATGCCATAAGTCCTTTTTCTGGCAGGCGGGAAATGCGACGATCCGGGCTGTCGGTGGCTGGCTTCAGGCAAATGCCCGAAACATTCGGCCCGCGCTGGCGGGTCGACCGATGAACGGCGGTCCGGAAAAGTGCGGTGAGTTCCTGCCTTGCTGGTGGTAAACCACGTGAGACCCTGCCCTGGGCCCTTCGCTTGGCCGATTATATAACATGCTCGCAATAAAATTTCCACCCCCGCGTTGCGCCGCGAACGAAGGGGGTGCGGGATAGCGTCTCAGGCGAGGTTCAATCGCCTTCGCCGGGCTCGGCCGAGAAGTATTTGTCGAACTTGCCCTCTTCGCCTTTGTGCTCGTCGGCGTCCTCGGGCGAATCCTTCTTCGTCGTGATGTTGGGCCATTCGGCGGAAAATTTGGTGTTGAGCTCGAGCCACTGCTCCAGCCCGCTTTCGGTATCGGGCAGGATCGCCTCGGCCGGGCATTCGGGCTCGCACACCCCACAATCGATGCATTCGCTGGGGTTGATCACCAGCATGTTCTCGCCTTCGTAGAAGCAATCGACCGGGCAGACCTCGACGCAGTCCATGTATTTGCACTTTATGCAGGAGTCGGTGACGACATAGGTCATTGTTGCGGGCTCCCAATCGCGCCGGTGTTGTGTTCAGGTGTCTCGGGCGCAGCTATGGCAAATGCACGGACATCGTCAAGCGGGCCTTGGCCCGGCCCGGCAGGACCCAGCGTGCGGTAGCAGGCGCGCGCTTCGGATGCCGGACCACGCCGGACGGGCAGCGCCAGCAGTTCGAACACGAGCACGCCGGTGCCAAGCGGCAGCGTCACCACGTCGCCAACCGCCACGCCATGCGCAGCCCGTTCGATCCGAATGCCGCCGATGCGGATGTGCCCGGCGCTGGCCACGACCTGCGCGAGGCTGCGGGTGTGCGCAAGGCGAAGGAAGAACAGCAACTTGTCGAGCCGCAGCGTGTCCGTTTTGGCGAATGGCTTCACGCGGCCCCCCAGTCGGCCAGCGCGGCGAAAGCACCGGCGCGGACTGGCGGCATGACTGGCAGTGGCAGGGTGGGACGCGGGCGCGGCGGGCGCCATTCCCACAGCGGGGGAGCGGGCGGGCCGGCTTGTCCGGCAGCCAACGGACGCGACGCGACGAGACGAAAACCGGCCTGCCCTAGCAATAGTGCGTAGGCACCCGGCGTGAGGCCCATCGAGATCGCCAGCGCTGGATCGAGCGCGTGACGGCGCTGCGGGGCGGCAATCCGGATGCGGTGGGCGGCGCGCACCAACCTGTCGGCCAGATCGATTCGCAACCGCCGATCCCCCACCTGGCGGTAGCCGGGGACCGGCTGGGCGGACTTTACCACTGGCGGCATGCTGGTCAGCGGCTCGCCGCACGGCGCACCCCACAATCGCGCAAGCTGGACCCACAGCGCCAGCGGCGCGGGCGCGAGCAGCGCCGGAACGAACAGGTCGAGTGCGCCCGGTTTGACCCCGAGATCGCGCAGCCGCTCGCGCTGGGACGGAGCCAAGGTGTCGAGGTTCGCGCCCTCACGCGTCAGAATGCCGCCGTTTTCCACCAGCCTGAGCGCGAGTGCGCGCAAGGCGGCGCCGGACTCGGTCAGCGTGGCGGCACGCTCGATCCGGACCAGCGGGGCGAGGCGCGCGGCGATCATTCCGCTCAGCCAGATGTCGAGCGCGGCACCGATCTGGGCGCGCAAGGCGGGGGCAAGGGCCCCCAGCGCCGGTTCGAGTTGCAGCCGGGGAGACAGCAGCGCGCGGCCTCGCACCAGCCCGGCCAGTGGATGTCCCTGCCACACCAGCGTGGCCGGTCCCTCGCCCGATTCGCGCAACGTCACCGCGTCCGGATCGGCGGCAAGCGCGGCGATCAGGCTGTTGCCCCGCGCGGCCAGCAGCGCGGGCAGATGGCGCTCGGCGGCGGCAAGCAACAGCTTGCGATCGGCCGCGCGCACCGCTGGATCGACCCGGAACGCGAACCCTTCGAGCTTGCCGAGCGGCTCGCCATCGACGGTCACGGTTGAATCGGCGTCCAAAGCAACCGGCAACAGTCCGGCATCGGGACCCAGCTTGCGCATCAGCACTGAGGTCCGCCGGTTGACAAAGCGCTCGGTCAATCGCGCGTGAAGCGCATCGGACAGCCGCGCCTCGGCGGCCCGGGCGCGCGCGGCCATCTCGTCGCGTGCCAGCACCCAGTCGGGCCGCTGCGCGATATAGGCCCAGCTGCGGATCGCGGCGATGCGTTGCTGGAGCGTGTCGATGTCACCGCCGGTTCGATCGAGTTCGGCAATCGCCCGCGCGACGTAATCGGCCCCCAGATGCCCCGATCCGGCGGACAGGTCCTGCCACAACCGCGCCACGAAACGCGCATGGTGGTCCGCGCCCAGCTTGCGGAAATCGGGCAGCGAGCAAACCTCCCAGAATCGCTTCACCTGCGCTGCCCCGCGCACCCTGGCAGTCAGCGCCGGGTCTTCGGCCAGCAGTTTGAGCACGGTCAGATCGATCGCTTGAGGGGCTGCGGCCAGCGCGGGATCGTCGGGCGCGGTCTCAAGATCGGCAATCAGGGTCGCCAGGTCGTCGAAGCGCGGCCTGGGCTCGCGCCAGTACAACCGGGTCAGCGGGGCAAAGCGGTGTTCCTCGATCGCGTAGATTTCTTCGGGTGTGAATTCCGCGTCATGGCCACCCGTTCCAGATAATGTCCCAAACGTTCCGTCGCGCTGATGGCGCCCGGCGCGGCCTGCGATCTGCGCCATTTCGGCTGGGTAGAGCCGCCGCTGGCGATGGCCGTCGAACTTGCTCAGCCCGGCGAAGGCGACATGGGTGACGTCAAGGTTGAGCCCCATCCCGATCGCATCGGTGGCGACGATGTAATCGACCTCGCCCGACTGGAACAGCGCGACCTGCGCGTTGCGGGTCTGCGGGCTGAGCGCGCCCATCACCACCGCCGCGCCGCCGCGAAAACGCCGCAGCATCTCGGCCACCGCATAGACCTGCTCCGCCGAAAACGCGACGATCGCGCTGCGCGGGGGCACCCGGCTGAGCTTGCGGGCTCCGGTGTGGCTGAGCGTCGAGAAGCGCGGGCGCGAGACCACTTCTGCTTCGGGCACCAGACTGCGCACCAGCGGGGCGAGCGTCGCAGCCCCCAGCAGCATCGTTTCTTCGCGTCCGCGCGCGTGCAGCAGACGATCAGTGAACACATGGCCGCGTTCCGGATCGGCCGCGAGCTGCGCCTCATCGAGCGCGATGAAAGCCAGATCGCGCTCGATCGGCATGGCCTCTGCGGTGCACAGCAGCCAGCGCGCGTCCTTCGGCTCGATCCGTTCCTCGCCGGTGATCAGCGCGACACTGCGCTCGCCCTTGATTGCCACCACCCGGTCATAAACCTCACGCGCCAGCAGGCGCAGCGGGAAGCCGATTGCGCCGCTCGAGTGGGCGCACAGCCGTTCGATCGCCAGATGGGTCTTGCCTGTGTTGGTTGGCCCCAGCACGGCCCTGAGCAGACTTGCTCCGCTGCCAGCGACGGAGCGCTTCACAAGGGGGGACGGCCGACCGGTCATCGCACACTGAATGTGGCAGCGCCCGGGCCTTGCCACAAGGTGTAAGCCACCAGGACCGTCTCGTCTGTCTCCAGCCACGCTTCATCGCGCAGGACTCGGAATGAGACGATTTAAGTGGAGATTAACTTTGTCGAGGCACAACGCGTACTCGGCACGGGTTCCGGAAAATAAGCTTGGGGTCGCACGGCAAACGGGTTTGCCGCGCCACAAGCCGGACGGAGGGGCGATTTGTTCAGGTCGGGCGAGCAGTTGGCAGGGCAATTCGGCCTGCGCGGGCTACATGCGCCGCGCCTGGCCGGTTCGCCCGCGCTTGCTCCGCCGCCGACCGCTCCCGAACCGACCCACGAGCTGATCCGACGCGGCCCGCGCAAGGATCTCGGCCAACTGGCGCACGAATGGCGCTATGAACATCTGCCTGCGCTGCGTGAGTTCGACTGGGTGCCCGATCTGGCCATCGACATCGGCTCGGCGCAATGGTTTCGCGGCCTCGGCACGATGGTCGGTCTATCGGTTGCAGCGCTGCTGTTCTGGCCGGATTTCTCGGCAGTCGAGGCCGCGCCGACGATGCAGCTGGATACGACCACCCGCGACGAGTTCCGCAGCCAGATGATCATGCCGCTGGCGCTGGGTGGCGACAGCGGGCGACACATGGGCGCGACCGCCGCGGTCGTTCCGCTCGGCAGCGCGCCCGAACGCCCCACGATCCAGCTCACCGCCACGCTCGGCCAGGGCGACAGCTTCGGACGGATGCTCCAGCGCGCCGGGGTCGGGGCCGATGAAGCTGCGCGCATTACGCAAATGGTTTCGGCGCGGGTTCCGCTGACCGACATTGCAGCGGGCACGCGCTTCGACCTGACGCTGGGCCGGCGCACCACGCCCGACCGCCCGCGCCCGGTCGACGACCTTGCGTTCCGCGCACGCTTCGATCTCGATCTGACGGTGCAACGCACTGGCGGGGCGCTGGCTTTGGTGGCCCGGCCGATCGCGGTCGATGCCACTCCGCTGCGGATCAAGGGTATCGTCGGCTCGAGCCTTTATCGCTCGGCGCGCGCCGCCGGCGCACCCGCCGGCGCCATCCAGCAATATATCCGCACGCTCGACCAGCATATCAATCTGGAACAGGACCTGATGCCGTCGGACGAGTTCGACATCGTCATCGGTTACAAGCGCGCAGCTTCGGGCGAGGTCGAGGCCGGTGATTTGCTGTTTGCCGGGGTCGCGCGTGATGGCAAGCCGCGCACGCAATTGCTCCGCTGGGGCGGCAGCGATGCCTCGGGTGCAGGTTCGTCCGGGCAATTCTACGAAGCCTCGGGCGTTGGCCGCCAGCAGGCCGGGCCGGGGCAGTCAGGATTGGGCGCGCCGGTGGCCGGGCGGATGACTTCGGGCTTCGGCATGCGCCGCCACCCGATTCTGGGCTATGCCCGGATGCATGCCGGAGTCGATTTCGCCGCCGGGTATGGGGCGCCGATCTATGCGACCAGCGATGGTCAGGTCCGGTTCGCCGGGCGGCGCGGTGGCCATGGCAATTACGTGCGGCTCGAGCACGGCGGCGGGATCGGCACCGGCTATGCCCACATGAGCCGGATGGCGGTTTCGCCCGGGATGCGGGTGCGGCGTGGTCAGGTGATCGGCTATGTCGGCTCGACCGGGCTGTCGACCGGGCCGCATCTGCACTACGAGCTTTATCGGGGTGGCCGTGCGGTGAACCCGGGTTCGGTCCGGTCTATCGCCACCGCCCAGCTCGAAGGACCGCAACTGATCGCTTTCCGCGAGCGGCTGGCGGCGCTGCGCGAGGTCAAGCCGGGGGCGGCGCTCGCCAGTCTGGCACCGGCCCGCAGCGCTGGCGCGTCATCTCGAGAGATCGACCGGTTGAGCGAGAGCAAGCCGCGCTGAGGGCTTTCTGGCATTGAAACGCGGGCGGCCATTGAGACGCCGCACCGTTTCCGGCACAAGCCTTCTCCGATGACCGCAGCTTACCCCGCAATCCGCCTGCGCCGCACGCGTGCCTCGGCCTGGAGCCGCGCGCTGTACCGTGAGACCGTGCTGACCCCGGCCGACCTGATCTGGCCGCTGTTCGTCACCGGGGGGCAAGGCGTGGAAGAGCCGATCGGTTCGCTGCCCGGTGTGTCGCGCTGGTCGATCGACCGGATCGCCGGGCGCGCGAAAGAGGCGGTGGCGCTCGGCATCCCTTGTATCGCGTTGTTTCCCAATACG
>JBBSKI010000036.1:0-19407 GCA_038256425.1 Sphingomonadales bacterium | reverse complement strand
GGGTTGGCCGGAGCTATCCTGCTGGGCTGGGCGGTTGCCGCGTTATTGCGCCGCCGTGCTGCCAAGGCCGCCAACGATTCAATCGCGGACCAGCTCGCCAGCGCAACCGGCGCGCAGGAGGACGCGGTCGTCAGCCAGCGGATGCGCGAGGCAATCGGCCAGTTCAAGGCCACCTCGGGCGGTCAGCGCGACTATCTCTATAGCCGCCCGTGGTATGTCATCATCGGACCGCCGGGATCGGGCAAGACCACCGCGCTGCTCAATTCGGGCCTGCGCTTTCCGTTTTCCGACCAATCCCTCAAAGGCATCGGCGGCACTCGCAACCTCGATTTCTGGTTCGCCGACGAGGCTGCGATCGTCGACACCGCCGGGCGTTACACCAGCCAGGATTCAGACGCCTCGGCGGACAGCGCGGGCTGGCGCAGCCTGCTCGACCAGCTCAAGCGCAACCGTCCCCGCCAGCCGATCAACGGCGTCATCGTCGCCCTCGGGGTTGACGAGCTGCTCAAGACCGATCTTGCAGGGATCGATCGCCACGCTACCGCGGTGCGCCGCCGGTTGGTCGAACTGCGCCGCGCGCTCGACATCGCTACGCCGATCTACGTGCTGCTGACCAAGGTCGATCTGCTTGCCGGGTTCATCGAATTCTACGACGATCTCGACGCTCAGGGCCGCCGCGCGGTGCTGGGGGTAACCTTGCAGGACCCCGATACGACCCCCGACCAGGCCGAGATCATCTCGGCGTTCGACCGGTTCGTCTCCGCGCAGGGCGCGCGCCAGGCCAAGCGACTGAGCGAAGAGGGCGATGCCACCCGGCGCAGCCTGATCCTCGGCTTCCCCGCCCAGCTTGCCTCGCTGCGTTCACGGCTGAGCCGGTTCGTGACCGGCGCGTTCGGGCCGGGCGAACCGGTGGGTACGCTCCGCGGGTTCTATTTCACCAGCGGGGTGCAGGAAGGCGCGCCGCTCGACCGGTTGCTGTCAGGCGTCGCGGAAATCTATGCCAAGCCGCAGGCCACCAGCGAATCGGGCAAGACCTATTTCCTCAACCGGTTGCTGCGCGATGTGATCTTCCGCGAGGCCGGACTGGTCCAGACCGGGCGCGCGGCACGTGAAAAGCAGCGCCGCACGCTGGTCACTTCGCTGGTCGCGGTGGGGATCGCGACCGTGGTGTTGCTCGGGCTGATCGTGATGAACTTCATGAGCAGCAAGGACCCAACCGCCGAAGCCGCGCAGGTCGCCAGCCAGAACGCCACAGACGGCAGCCTGCGCTCCGGCCAGCGAACAGGATGAGGATGTTTTCCTCGTCCCCGGCCCCGCGCGAGGATGGGGGAGCAAGCGGCCTCGCCGGCTCGCCACGTCCGCCCGGGGCGTGGCTGTTCGGCAAACTTCCCGCCCACGGTGATTTCATCGGCCGCGGGCTTTCGCCCGAAATGCGCGAACAACTCGATCTGTGGCTTTCGGCGGAACTCGCCCGTGCCCGCACCCGGTTTGCCGATTTCGACGAACGCTATCGCCTCGCCCCGCCGTGGGCGTTTCGTGATTGCGACCCTGCGGGCAACTGGAGCGGCGGCGCGCTGTGCCTGTCGGTCGACGCTGTCGGACGCCGCTTTCCGATCCTCGTCGCAGCCCCTGCGCCCGGCCCCGGCGAAGCCTGGAGGGTGGCCGATGCGGCGCTCGACCTGGTGTTCGGGGCACTTGGCGAAGGTTGGGAAGCGCCGCGCCTGCACGATGCGTTGGGAGAAATCGCTGCGCCCGACGGCTCCCCCGCCAATGTGTCCGCATCCGATGCAACCGGCGCTGCACCCGGCTGGGTGATCGCGGCGGAAG
The DNA here is from genome assembly GCA_038256425.1 of Sphingomonadales bacterium. GTDB lineage: Bacteria > Pseudomonadota > Alphaproteobacteria > Sphingomonadales > Sphingomonadaceae > Novosphingobium. The sequence goes on along the minus strand of JBBSKI010000036.1, from coordinate 17,580 downwards.
ATGGCACACGCATCGAAGCTTCGGGACGCTATCCCGATGGGCTGATCGAACGCATGATGGAACTGGTCGAGTGAAATCTGTTCATTGCATTACGCCGCCACCGGGGGCGGTCCAGTGCCACGCTCGCCGTAAAGTGAAAAAAAGCTACAACCGAAAAAGGGTATCGCACATGAGAGGTAGGGGCCGATGACGCGCCAATTGCGCATCGAAGACGTCTCGCTGACCGACACCGGTCTGGCGCGCGCGCAGAATGAGGATTGTCACACCAGCCTGCCGCGTGCGCAGGTCTGGTTGGTGGCCGATGGCATGGGCGGGCATGAAAACGGCCGCTTTGCCAGTCAGGCGATCGTCGAGGCAACCAACGCGGCGACCATTCCCGATGGTTTGGAACCCGCCTGCGATGCGCTCGGCGGGGCAATCCAGGCCGCCAACGAAAGGATCTTCGCCGCGTCGCGCGATGCCGGCAAGATGATGGGGTCGACCGTCGTCGCGATGGTTGTGCGCGATGGCGAATTTGCGGTGATGTGGGCGGGCGATAGCCGGGCCTATCTGTTCCGCGACGACGTGCTGCATCAATTGACCCGCGATCACAGCCAGGTCCAGGAATTGATGGATCGCGGCTTGCTGACCGCTGACGATGCCGCCGATCACCCGATGCGCCATGTTCTGGCGCGCGCGGTCGGGGTCCAGGCCGAGCTGGAGATCGACGCGATCCGCGACCAGGTGGTCAAAGGCGATCTGTTCCTGCTGTGTAGTGACGGGCTGCACGGCGTGGTCACCGATGAGGAAATAGCCCGGATCCTGCGCGAACAGGGGAACGGTGCCGCGCCTGCGCTGATCGAAGCGAGCATCAAGCTTGGCGCGCCCGACAACGTCACCGTGGTGCTGGTCTATGCCAGCGAACCGACACTGCTGGTGCTGGCCGGCGAAGGGAGCGCCCGATGAGCCAGAGCGAAGGCACCAATCCGGGCACGCCGCCCGACAACTCCGACGCGACGCAGTTTCAGCCGAGCGGAGGCACGCCGGACCCCCAGACCGATGCACAGGCGGATGGGGGCGAGGAGCGGACCCGTTTCATCGCGCCCGACGAAATGGCCCAGGCTGCCGGGGCCCCACCGCCCCCCGCAGCAGCCCCCGATCCCGTCGCGACGACCAGCGCACCGCGCGTGACGCAGAACCCGTTCTCCGTGCCGGCGCCGGCAACCGCGCGCAAGATCGAGATCGGTGACGTTCTCAACCACACTTACGAGGTCCGCCGGTTCATCGCGCGCGGCGGGATGGGTGAGGTCTATGAAGGCGTCAACGTCAACGCCGAGGACGATCGCGTCGCCATCAAGGTGATGTTGCCGCATCTGGCGGCCGATCCGCTGGTTCAGGCGATGTTTTCGAAAGAAGCCAAGACGCTCACCCGGCTGCGCCATCCGGGCCTGGTGCAATATCGCCTGCTGGGCCGCGAGCCGGTGCTGGGGGTGACCTATATCGTCACCGAGTTCGTCGACGGGGTGAACCTGTCCGACGTCCTCAAGACGCTCGAAGCAACTCCTGAGGACCAGATCACCCTGCTCAAGCGGCTCGCTGCCGCATTGGGCGCGGCGCACGAACTCGACGCGGTCCACCGCGACATTTCGCCCGATAACGTGCTGCTCGACGGCGGCCAGCTCAAGAACGCGAAGATCATCGATTTCGGCATCGCCAAGGATCTCGATGCCGGGGCCAAGACCATCGTCGGCGATGGATTTGCGGGCAAGCTGGGCTACGTCGCGCCCGAACAGCTCGGCTCCTATGGGCGCTCGGTCGGCGGGTGGTCGGACGTTTACAGCCTGGCGCTGGTCATGCTGGCGGTGGCGCAGAAGAAGGACGTCGACATGGGCGGAAGCATCGCCGATGCTTTCGACAAGCGCAAGGAAGTGCCCGACCTGTCGGCCGCGCCGGAGGAATTGCGCCCAATTTTGGCGAAGATGCTCCAGCCCGATCCGGCCAACCGTCTGCGTTCGATGGACGCGGTGCTGGCCGAGGTGGCGGCGATGGGATACGGCGGCGGCGAGCAGCCGACCCGGTTGCAGTTCGATCCCAATGGTGGTGGAGGGGCGCGGCCTCCGGTGCCGGCGGGTCCGAACAAGAACCTGCTGATCGGTGGCGGTGCTGCGGCGCTGCTGGTGCTGGTGGCGGGCGGCTATTTCATGTTCGGCCGAGGGGTGAGCGATCCGCAAGGCGCTGCACAACAGGCGCTGGCAACGGGCTTGCGGGATGTTTCGTGCAGCTGGCTCGATGTCGGCTCGGTCGAGGCGCGAGATCAGACGATCAACGTTTCGCTGCGCGGCGTTTCGGGGAAGCCGGATCGTGCCAAGGCATCGATCGGTGACTTGCTCGAAAGGGCTGGTCTCGAGGTAGGCGACATCGATTTTGCCGACGTCAAACAGATTGATGCAGCCGATTGTAGCCCGATTGATGCCTTCAGGCAGGTCCGCGACTACGGCGAATCTCGGATGACGGTGACCAAGCGGCAATACGAAATGAGCAATCAGGAGGGGGGGGCCGCGGCGGACCCCTTGCTCGAGATCGACCTCAATAATTTACCCGACGATGTCGCCCTGTTTGGTCTCGAGGAAAGTGGTGCGATCACATCCCTGTTCGCTAGCAAATCGGAGATTGGCGGCTTCGTGACGACCACACCTCGGCCAGGCGTCACGAGCTTCAGATTGACGACCGATCACAAGGGCTGGTCGGGCGTCCTACTGCTCAAGGGAAAGCCGCCGTTCGATCCGTCGCTCCTTGTGAAAGAAGCGGGCGAGGTGAGCCCATCGTGGGTCAACCGCTTCCTGCAGGCCGCCAAGGCGCAAGGCTGGAAGTCCGAAATGATCTGGTATCGTACGGTTGACGAGAAACCGGGGTAAGGGCGGACCTGGACCTACAGCTTCATCGCCGCGATCAGCTTGCCGCCCGTGCCCTGCTGGAGCAGCACGGCGCGGCGCAGCGCGGGGTTGGCCGCGGTGGGCAGGTCGATGCGGAGCGGCTTGCCGGTCCAGGTTCCCGCCTCCTGCAGATCGGTCACGATATTGCGGTGGGGCAGGGTCTTGCCAGTGTTCTCGCCGGCCTTGATCGGGACCTCGCGCTCGCGCGGGTCGTAAGTCACCAGCAGGACTCTCGCCGGAAACCCGCTCGCCCCCGTGCCGATCGATAGCGTGGAGCCTGAACGCGAAAGCAATGGGCCGCCGCCCAGGGGGCCTGCGGTCCTGATCGCCTTGCCCAGGGTCGCGGCATTTGCGCCGACCAGCGCGCGGCTGCCGTTGATGACGACTTGCGGGGTATAGACCCCATCGCTCCGCCCGCTTTTGGCGTAGTCACGCTGGCGCTGGGTGAAAGCTGGCTGGGCGAAGCGGTCCTTCCAGCCGATGTAATCCCAATAGGTCACGGCAAAGCTCAAGGCGAGCACCCCGGGCCGTTCGGCCAACGCGTTGACATTGGCATTGGCGGGCGGGCACGACGAACAGCCTTGGCTCTGGAACAATTCGACCACCACCAACCGCGCTGGCGAGGCACCGGCTGCTCCCGCCCTCGCCTGGGCGGGGGGCGAGTTATCGACCGAGCAGGCCGCGGCGAGGGCGACCACGAGGGAAAACAGTTTACGCATCGGTTTCCATTCGTTTCGCGACCCGGATAGGTTACAAGTGCCGTTGTTGCCGGCGTGCGACCCCCGCAAGCGAGGAACCTTGCCGGCATCGGGGAGTACAGCAAGCCACAGGGTACGCATCGCCAAAGCCAAAGAAGGGGCACGACCATGGAACGTCACGGCGAGGAAGTCGAAGTTACGACCAACGAAGCGCGCGGGGGTGAGACTCCGCATATCGTTCGTTATGTGTTGATCATCAGCCTGGTGCTGGCGATCGCCGCGATGTCGGTCATTTGGATCACCGGTGCGGCAACGACTGAACAAGGCGACAGAAACGGGCCGGTTTCGGGCCAAGCAACGCCGAGCGAATGATTTTCTGCCGAGCTATGCAAGCCTTTTGAACAAGCGCTGGAGCGTGGCGTGACAGCGCAAATGCTGGTACAGTTCGCGGTCTCCTCGGGACTGATCCTGATCATGGTGGTGCTCCACGGGCTGGGGCTCGCCGTGCTTGCCCACGTGGTCCGCAGCGAAACGCAGGAGGAACACACCCGCCACCTCACGCCCTTGTCTTTGCGCGGGATGGCTTTCACGGTGGTCATCGTGTTCGGGCTGTTCGCGTTGCACGGGATCGAGATATGGGGCTTCGCGCTGTTCTATCTTGCGGTGGGCGCGCTCCCCACGCTGGAGAGCGCGTTGTATTTTTCGTCGATCACCTATGGGACGATCGGTTACAGCGACAGCGCGATTGCGCTCGAATGGCGATTGGTGGCGGCGTTCGAGGGGATCGCCGGGATCATCCTGCTGGGCTGGTCGACCGCGTTCTTCGTGCGTTTGCTCGGACGGATCGGACCCCATTAGAACCTGAGTGAAACAGGGTCTGGAGCGCCGGCGCGCCGGGACGCTTCCCTTGGACCCGATCGAGGCCTAGCGCGCGGGGGTGCTGTTCCACGATCCGCTCACGCTCGCCGTCATCGTCGTCGCGGTGATTCTGGTGGGTCTCGCCAAGGGCGGATTTGCCGGTTTCGGAGCACTTGCCACGCCGCTGCTGGCAATGGTTTTGCCGCCCACCCAAGCCGCCGCCTTGCTCCTGCCGATCCTGGTTGTGCAGGATGGCATTGCGGTGTGGAGCTTTCGCCGTGACTGGGATCGCTGGATCCTTGCCTGGATGTTGCCCGGCGCGTTGATCGGGGTGGGGCTGGGCTGGTTCTATGCCGCCAACGTCAACGAGCGGGCATTGATGACTGCGCTTGGCGCGCTCACGCTGAGTTTCGGGATCTGGCGTCTGGCGGTGACCCGCACCGGCCGGGCGGTGGTCGCCAGCCGCTCGCCTGGCTGGGTCGGCACGCTGTTCGGGGTGTTTACCGGGGTTGCGAGCCAGATCGCGCACGCGGGTGGACCACCGTTCCAGATGTGGGTCGCGCCGCGCGGGCTGCCGCATATGCGCTTCGCTGCCACTCAGGGTGTGCTGTTCGCGGTGGTGAACCTCGTCAAGTTGCCCGCCTTCGCCAGTCTTGGCGCGTTTACCCGGCCGGTTCTTGCCACCGCAGCAGCGCTGGTGCCGCTGGCGATTGCCAGCACGCTCGCCGGGCTGTGGTTGATCCGGCGAGTCGATAGCGCGCGCTTCTATGCCATCGTCTATTGGCTGATGATCGCGCTTGGCGCGCGGTTGCTATGGCAGGGGATTGTCGGCTGAGACGAGGGCGGCGGCGGCGGAACGTTCAGGCGTGGGCCAACAGCTCGTTTACCACGGTGCCGATCTGGTCGAAGGTCAGCGGCAGCGCGGGCATCGGATGGTCATAGCCCTTGAGGGTCACGTCGACGATGCCTTCGGGGACATAGTTGCTGTCTGACAGGGCGGTGAACACGTCACGCGCGATCAGCACGTCCCAGCCGTTGGGTTTGGTCGCGGTTTCGAGCCGGAATGCGGTGTTGACGGCCTCGCCCATCGCGGTGAAATCGGACGAGGTGGCGCTGCCAATGTTGCCGATCGAGGCCATCCCCGCATTGAGCCCGCAGCCGAACTTGAGCGGATCGGCCAGCTTGAACTGGCGCGCCGCCATCAGGAAAATTTCCTGGTAGCCGCTGATGACATCGAACACGTTGACGAGATCCGCGCGGGCGAGCGAATTGCTCGGGTGAATCCACACCGCCATGATCGCATCGCCGATGAACTTGGTCGACCAGCAGTTCTGCGCCTGGAGCAGCGCCCCGGCCTGGCGAAAAATTTCTCCCATAAGCTCGGCGGTGGTCTGCTCACCCAGCTTGGCCGACAGCGGGGTGTAATTGCGCAGATCGGTGACCAGCACGCTGACGAGTTGCTGTTCGACCAGGAACTGGGTGCGCCCGGCGTTAGGATCGACGATCGGGGTGGGCGCGTTGGTCTGGACGAAGACGATCGATTGGCGACCGATCTGAATCACGTCGCCGGAGGTCAGCTGGGTTGGCGCTGAAACCGGGCGGCCGTTGAGCCGGGTACCGTTGGTGCTGCCCAAGTCATTGAGTACACAGCTTCCAGTGGCGTTGCGGCGGATCATCGCGTGTTCGCGGCTGGCCATCGTGTCGGTCAGAACGACGGTGTTGGCCAGCGAACGTCCGAAACCGCACACGCCGAGTCGTTCGATTGGAACTTCAAAGCATTGCCCATCGCTTTCGAAACGAACGAAAGTATCGGCCGGATCCGTGCTCAAGATTGCCCCCCGAAGCGTTCAAATGTCGCGAAAACAACAGAGGAACCGTAGCGAATTGTGGTCCCCGCGCAAGCCCGCCTTGCCGTATTACGACCTACGCCGCAGTGTGCGCCGTCACTCGGGCCGAAATCCCGCCGTGTTCTAGACTTCCAATCACGACAACGGCTTGCTGCAACGATAGAGTTGAGACAAAGCGGGGCAGGGGAATACAGGTGGCGGGGAACGGGACATCCGATCAAATGCGGGCCGATCGAAGGCATTCTGGTGGGGTAAGGATTGCTTTGCGCTGGCTGCTCGCGCTGTTCTACTTTGTGGCGGGGGTGCTTCATATCATCCAGCCTGGTCCTTTCGTGACGATCACCCCTTACTGGGTGCCGCTGCCGCACGAAGTTGTTCTCGCCACCGGGATCGCCGAACTGGCGGGTGCCATCGCCCTGGTTCAACCGTGGTCGCTGGCGCTGCGCCGCGCTGCCGGGATCGGGTTGGCGCTTTACGCCGTTTGCGTGTTTCCCGCCAACATCAACCACATGTTCATGGACATGGCCAAACCGCTTCCGGTGTTGGGGTGGGGCTATCACATTCCCCGGATGTTCGCGCAGCCGCTGCTGGTGTGGCTGGCGCTGTGGGTCGGCAGCGTTATCGAGTGGCCGTTCAGCCGCCGTTTTCCTTGATGGTGTCATCGCCGCGTAACTTGCCGGAATCCCGGCCACTCGCTTATTCTCGGTCGCAGGAGAATTTTTAATGCGCGCACGTCGCTTTCCGCTTTCGCTGGCCTTGGTCTCCATGCTCGCCGCTTGTGGTGGAGGAGGAGGCGGAAACGGAAGCTCCGCGCCGATCGCGGTTGCTCCCGCGCCAACTCCGGGAGCTTCGCCCACGCCGACCCCATCTCCGGCGACGGCGGGCTGTTCGCTGCGTGAGCGCCAGGACTGGGCGCTGGGTCAGCTGCGCGAATGGTATCTGTTTCCCGACCTGCTCGATACCTCGGTCAACCCGGGAAGCTTCACTTCGCTGGGGGCCTATGTCGATGCGCTGGTCGCGCCGGCGCGGGCACAATCGCGCGACCGCTTCTTTACTCACGTCGCCTCGATTGCGGATGAGAACGCGTTCTTCAATTCGGGCGCGACCGCCGGGTTCGGCATCCGCCTGACCTATGACACCGTTGCCAACCGGGTCTTCGTGGTCGAGGCGTTCGAAGGCGCGCCAGCGCTCGCCGCCGGGATCGACCGTGGAAGCGAGATCATCGCGGTTGGCACTTCGGCGGGCAATCTCCAGACGGTTTCATCGCTGATGGCGTCGGGCGGCTCGCAGGCAGTGGTCAACGCGTTCGGCCCGTCGACCGCGGGAACCACCCGCGTGCTCCGCGTGCTGACCGGCGGAACCACCAGCGATCTTACGGTGACCAAAACCACCTTCTCGATTACCCCGGTGTCGTCGCGCTATGGTGCCAAGGTGATCGACGATGGCGGACGCAAGGTCGGCTACCTCAATCTGCGGACTTTCATCGATACTGCCGACCCGGCACTGCGCGCGGCGTTCGACGGATTCCGCGCTCAGGGCGTGACTCAGGTGATCGTCGATCTGCGCTACAACGGCGGCGGGCTGGTTTCGATTGCCGAACTGATGGGCGACCTGCTGGCTGCCGACCGGCGCGGCCAGGTTTTCAGTTTCACCACCTTCCGCCCCGAAAAGGCCAGCAGAAATGATACCGACCTGTTCGGCGCGCAGGCGCAAGCCATCGCATCGACCAAGATCGCGTTCATCGGCACTACCGGTACCGCATCGGCTAGCGAATTGGTGATCAATGCCTTCAAGCCCTATCTCGGCGCGAACGCGGGATTGATCGGGACCAACACGTTCGGCAAGCCCGTCGGCCAGATCGCACTCGACCGCGCGGCCTGTGACGACCGCCTGCGTCCGGTCGCGTTCAAGACCGAAAATGCCAACCGCGAGGGCGACTATTTCACCGGGCTGGCGAGCAAGGTGGCGGCGAGCTGCTCGGCGGCCGACGATTACACCAAGCCCCTGGGTGATCCGGCGGAGGCCTCGGTCAAGGTCGCGCTCGATTTTCTCGCCGGGCGCAGTTGCACGGCGATTGCGGGCGGCGGACAGGGTTCGCTGAGCGCAGTCGGACGCCGCAACCTGCTCACCCCCGATGCGCCGGCAACCGCACAGCGCGAAGTTCCGGGAACTTTCTGAACGAAAGCCCCTCCCCGCGAGGGGCGGGGCCCGGTCATCCGAACGAAAAACCCCTTCCCGCGAGGGGAGGGGCCCGGTCATCCGAACGAAAAACCCCTCCCCGCGAGGGGAGGGGTTTGGGATGGGGCCTGCGTAGCTGGCTTGGCGTGAAACACGCCCCACCCCCTGGCCCCCGCCCGAAGGCGAGGGCTAAGCGGAAATTGTACCTTCAGGCCGAAACGGCTTCTTGCGGGCGTGCGCCTCGGGCCTGTTCGCGCCAGTCGAAGCCCGGAGCCAACTCAAGCGCCAGAACAGCGGCAATTGCGGTTCCGCCGAAACGATGGGAAGGGTTCTATCGGTCATGTCAGGGGCTTGAACCGCCGCCAGACGCTTAGGGTTTCGCAAAACGCCTTGTTTCAGGGCCAGTTGGGCGAGCCGGGCGATGAAGCGAGCAAAATCCGACCTAAGCCGATCGCGCATCCGGTTCGCGGCGCTGCGTGGACCGCTCGATCTCTGCCACCACCGCGTCGATCACCGCGCGGATGTGCGGCTGGCGGCGTGCAGCGTCAGTGGTGACCAGCCAGCAGGCAGTTGAAAGTTCGGGGATCGGCGTGGTCAGGCGCACCAGATCCTTGATCTGGTCCCCGATCAAACACGGCATCAAAGCCGCGCCCAGCCCCGCACGAACGCTCGATATGATCCCGGACAGGGTGTTGACCCGCTGGACGATCCGCGCACCCGGCACGTTCGCGGCGATCCATTCGTTGCCAAAGCCGACCCGCGAGGGGCTGTTGCCAACCAGCGGATAGCGGGCGAGATCGGCGTAGTCGGACGGCCGGCCGTGTTCGACCACGAGTTCGCGGCTGATGTAGAAGCATTCCTGGAGGTCGGTCAGGTGCCGAGCGATCAGCGCTTCCTGCGTCGGGCGGTCGCCGAACCGGATCGCCAGATCGGCTTCACCGCGCGCCAGATCGAGATTGCTGTCGGTGGTGACGATCTCGACCGCGATGTCGGGATGGCTGGCATGGAGCCGTTTGAGCGCCGGGATGACCCAGGAATTCGCCGCCGACTCCACCGTGGTCAGCCGCACTTCGCCCGATATTTGGCGGGTCTGGGCAGCGATGGTGTCGGTCACCGCGCCGACTGCCGCTTCCACCGCGGCGGCCAGCGGCACGATCGCCGCACCGCGCTGGCTCAGCGTATAACCCGCTGGGCCGCGCGCGAACAGTTCGGCCCCGACCGCTTCCTCAAGCACGGTGATCCGCCGCGACACGGTCGCCTGGCTGACCCGCAGCGATTTCGATGCGGCAAGCGTGCTGCCATCGCGCGCGACAGCGAGAAAAAAGCGCAAATCGTTCCAGTCGAGCATCGGAGCCGGCCCTCCAACGGAGCTCCGGGAGGGTATGCATCGTTGCATAACCGCTGTGCAAGAACAGTGTTCACGCTGCCGCGCAAAGCACGACTATTCCGGTGTCACAGACGGGGTGCCACCGACGGCCCCCGCCACCACCGGAGAAACCACCATGACCAGCACTCGCGTCCACGCCCTGTTCGCCTCGACCCTCGCCACCGCGTTCAGCTTCGCCTTCATCCTGCTGACGATGCCGGTGAGCGCGCTGACCGGAGGATCGCTCGCCTGACTTGCCCCGCCAAGATGCGTGTCCTCCGATTGGCCTACTCCCGCAGGCCACAAGACTGAGCCCGACAACCTTGCGGTTGCCGGGCTCAATTTTTTTAGCCGGACGGTTTAACCGTTCGGCGTCTGGGTCTTACGCCGAAGCGAGATTGACCGCAGACTTCTTGCCGTTGCGGCCGGTCTCGACGTCGTACGACAGGCGCTGCTCCTTGTTGAGCGTCTGCATGCCGGCCGACTGGACCGCGCTGATGTGAACGAAGCTATCCTCGCCGCCACCCTCAGGCGCGATGAAACCATAACCCTTGTCGGTGTTGAAAAATTTGACGGTGCCGATCGGCATGAAGCGTTCCTTTCAGGAAACGTAGTGGTCCGGCCGCGACAGTGCGGCCGGGGGAGTGCGAGAGGTCGTGTCGGTGAAAGGAAGTCGTCGGTTCGGTGCAGTTTCCCGCGCCGGGCGTGCGAAGTCAGTCATGCTTAGGACGTCAGCGCGGGCGTAGTAGCATGGCGATCCGCAATCGCCTAATTGCTTGGCGCCTTAACGCTCTGGCGCCGCATCACCCCGCGCCTGGTAGCCGGGTCCACATGGAGATTGCTGCGTGCCGCCACCCCGTATTCTGGTCGATGCCGACGCCTGCCCGGTGAAGGACGAGATCTACGATGTCGCTTACCGGCGCGGGGTGACGGTGACCATCGTCGCCAATTCGTGGTTCCGCGTTCCGCAACATCCGCTGATCTCGCGTGTGGTGGTCGATGGCGGGTTCGATGCCGCCGATGACTGGATCGCGGAGCAATCGGATGCCGCCTGCGTGGTGGTGACCGCCGACATCCTGCTGGCCGACCGCTGCCTCAAAGCCGGGGCGAGCGTGCTCGGCCCGACCGGGCGAGCGTTCACGACTGCCTCGATCGGCGCAGCGGTGGCCACCCGCGCGATCATGGCCGACCTGCGCGCCGGGGCGGGCGGCGACCGGCTGGGCGGCCCCGCGCCGTTCGCCAAAACCGATCGCTCACGCTTTCTCTCGGCGCTCGACGAAGTGCTGGTCCGGCTGGAGCGCGCGGCATGACGCTCACCCCGGTTACGATCCAGCGCGCCCCTTGCACGCCGTGGAATTTCAGGGCGAAGGTCATCATCAAGTCACGGCGGCGGCGCGCGATGCGGTGAAGAAGGAAGCCCTGCGCCGCGCCGGGATCGGTTATGTCGAGCTGACCAGCGGGGATACGCCGTCCGAACTGCGGGCCATCGTCCGCAAGCTGGCGGGCAAGCAGCTTGCGCTGAACGGATAGGCGGCTCGGCCCTTAGAGGGAGCTCCTCTGCCCCGTTCGGCTTCGCCAGGCCCCATGATCGCTGGACGCCATTCTCTCTACCAAGATCGGCGCCCGGGCGCCCGGCTCGCGGCGGATTCGTTCAGGTCCGCGCGGCGGTTCAATCGGCAGTTTTGCAGGAACGCTCCCAGCGTGTATGGCGAGCCCGACAGCGAGGCCGGTTCATTGACGATCGGGTGGCGCACCACAGCTGTGTGTCGCCACTGTCCCTTGCCTGCCAATTTTCCTCCGCATCCTGCAATCGAGTTTCCATGCCTTTTCCCGAACTGCCGCCCCTCATTGCCGAAGCGCTCGCCGAGCAAGGCTATGCCGAACCCACCCCGGTCCAGGCCGCCGTGACCGCCGAAGATGCGCTGGGCCGCGATCTGATCGTCTCGGCGCAGACCGGCTCGGGCAAGACCGTCGCGTTCGGGTTGGCGATGGCCGCGCGGCTGCTCGAGGTCGGCGGCGGCGATAACCGCGCCGGCGCACCGCTGGCGCTGGTGATCGCGCCGACCCGCGAACTGGCCCTGCAGGTCAGCCGCGAACTGGGCTGGCTTTACGCCAAGGCCGGCGGCCGGATCGTGACCTGTGTCGGCGGGATGGACCCATCGAAGGAACGCCGCGCGCTGGCGCAGGGCGCGCACATCGTGGTCGGCACGCCGGGGCGGCTGCGCGATCACCTCGAACGCGGCGCGCTCGACCTCACCATGCTGCAATACGTCGTGCTCGACGAGGCCGACGAGATGCTCGACATGGGCTTCCGTGAGGATCTCGAGCAGATCCTCGACGCCACGCCCGATGGCCGCCGTACGCTGCTATTCTCGGCAACGATGCCCAAGCCGATTGTCGCGCTGGCCAAGCGTTATCAAAGCGATGCGCTGCGAATTTCAACCGTTGGCGACGATCGCGGCCACGGCGACATCGCTTATCAGGCGGTTGCGGTTTCGCCGGCCGATATCGAGCATGCGGTGATCAACCTGCTGCGGTTCCACGAGGCGGAAACCGCGATGCTGTTCTGCGCTACGCGCGACAACGTCCGCCACCTCCATGCCACTTTGGCCGAACGCGGGTTTGCCGCCGTCGCGCTGTCGGGCGAGCATTCGCAGTCCGAGCGCAACCACGCGATGCAAGCCCTGCGCGATGGCCGCGCGCGGGTTTGCGTGGCGACCGATGTGGCCGCACGCGGGATCGACGTCGCCTCGCTCAGTCTGGTGATCCACGTCGAAGTGCCGCGCGATGCCGAAGTGCTCCAGCACCGCTCGGGCCGCACCGGTCGCGCGGGCAAGAAGGGCACCGCCGTGCTGATCGTGCCCTATCCGCGCCGCCGCCGGGTCGAGGGGATGCTCCGCCAGGCGCGGATCGAGGCCGAGTGGCTGGCCGTGCCCAGCCCCGAGGCGATCCGCACGCAGGATGCCGCGCGGCTGCTCGAGGTGCTGGTCGCCCCGGTCGAGGTGAGCGACGTGGACCGCACGCTGGCGACCGAGCTGGTCGGGCGGATGGAGCCACTGGACCTCGCGCTCGCACTGGTTGCCGCGCACAAGGGGCGTTTGCCCGAGCCCGAGGAACTGATCGACATCTCGTCGCGCGCGGTGAGCGCAGGGCCGGTGCAGGGGCGGGCCGATGCAACTGGCCACCGCGAGGGGTTCGACGACACAGTGTGGTTCCGCATGGATATCGGCCGCCGCCAGAACGCCGATCCGCGCTGGATCCTGCCGCTGCTGTGCCGCCGTGGGCATATCACCCGCAACGAGATCGGCGCGATCCGGATTGCCGCCAACGAAACGTTCTTCCAGGTCCCGCGCAGCGTCGAGGCCAAGTTCCGCGATGCCCTGAAACGCACCGCCACACCGGGCAGCGAAGACGAAAGCGGCATCCAGATCGAACCCTCGCTCGAAGCGCCGCCGGCACCGGGCGGCGGCGGACATCGCAAGGATCCGCCACCGGCATCGGGCGGCGGCGGACATCGCAAGAGTCCGGCAACCTCGAACGCCGCGCCGCGGCGGGCGCAGCTCACCCCGCGCGCCCATTCGGGACCCAGGAAACCGCACCGCCACACCAAGCCGCGTTGAACGGCAATGGCCACACCTGAGGGCTTCGACGCGATCGTGCTGGGAGGCGGAGCGGCGGGGCTGTTCTGCGCCGCCACCGCCGGGCAGCGCAGTCGCCGGGTGCTCCTGATCGAGCACAATTCCGCGCCCGGCAGCAAAATTCTGATCTCGGGGGGAGGGCGCTGCAACTTCACCAATCTGCGCGCCACGCCCGAATGCTTCCTGTCGGACAACCCCCACTTCGCCCGCTCGGCGTTGGCGCGTTTTTCACCTGAAGACTTCGTGGCGCTGGTCGAGGCGCACGCGATCGCCTGGCACGAAAAGACGCTGGGCCAGCTGTTCTGCGATGGTTCGGCGCGCCAGATCGTGACGATGCTGCTGGACGAATGCGGGGCCGGCAGGGCCAATGGCGGGGTAGAGCTGGCCTGCGGGGAGGCGATCCGCGAGGTCACCCATGCTGATGGCCACTTCCGCGTATCGTGGGGCAATCGCGAGGCAAGCGCCCCCGCGCTGGTGATCGCAACCGGCGGACCTTCGATACCCAAGCTTGGCGCGACCGGGTTTGCCTACGATCTGGCCCGGCAGTTCGGTCTGAAAGTCGTCCAGCCGCGCCCGGCGCTGGTTCCGCTGACGCTGGGCGGCGGCGACGCGCTGTTCTCCACGCTTTCAGGGGTTGCTGCGCCGGTCGTCGCGCGCTGTGGCGGCGCGGCGTTCCGCGAGGCGGCACTGTTCACCCACAGGGGCCTGTCCGGACCGGCGATCCTGCAGGTCTCGTCCTACTGGCAACGCGGCAGCGCGATCGGCATCGATTTCCTGCCCGACCATCCGGCCGGCTGGCTGGCCGCCGCCAAGCGCGCCAATCCGAAGGCCGGGCTGCGCCGGGCGCTGGGCGAAGCGCTGCCCGAACGACTGGCGGCAACGCTGGCCGAACGGCTCGGCATCGATGCCGCGCTCGGTACGCTCCCCGACCGCGCGCTGGCCGAAGCCGAGGTGCGACTGGCGGACTGGCAGTTCCAGCCCGACGGCAGCGAGGGCTATGCCAAGGCTGAGGTTACCGCGGGCGGCATCTCCACCGCCGGGTTGTCATCGAAAACCATGCAGGCAACCCGCGTCCCCGGCCTCTACGCGATTGGCGAAGCGGTCGATGTCACCGGCTGGCTCGGCGGCTATAACTTCCAATGGGCCTGGGCCAGCGCGCGCGCGGCAGGCGAAGCTCTGTAACCTGGCGCCACGCACAAGGCGCCCTGCGCGTCAGCATCGCCAAGCCGACAGGCGGGTGAATCTAACCTTCAAAGCAAAGCGCGAACAGCGCCGGTCAGGCGGCGGAATGCCAGGGGCGGCGCATGGCCCTGGGCATTGTGGCGGAGAGGCAGTCCGCCTAACTAGCGTCCCATCATATCCCTGCACCTCTGCGCAAGCCCTGCAAATCTGAGGATTGGACCGGGTTCCCATGTTCGTCCGTCCGAGTATGTCCCATTGCGTTCCCATAAAGCGGCGCTATTATCGGGGAGCGGTTATGGGAACGCTTCGCCCTTCGAGTCATGGTGGGTTCGACTAGGCAGGTTCGATTCCCGCAAAGGGAGCCACAATGCCAAGGATGCTCAGCAACGCGCTCACCCCTTTGGCGGTGAAGAATGCAAAGCCCGGACGCCATGCCGACGGCGCGGGGCTGCATCTGCTGGTGAAGGAAACTGGGGCGAAGTCCTGGGTCTATCGCTTCATGCTCAAGGGCAAGTCGCGCGACGTCGGGTTGGGTGCGGCGGCTGGGGCGGGCGCAATCTCGCTGGCCGCTGCGCGCGATCTGGCATCGGCGCTCCGGCTGAAGGTCAAGGCCGGGATTGATCCGCTAGAGGAGCGCCAGCGCAACGCCACTGAGGCCCTTGCGGCGGCTCAGGCCGCGAAGGTGGCCGGTATCACGTTCAAGGCCGTGGCGGAGGCCTATATCGCCGCTAATGAGGGAAGCTGGCGCAACAACAAGCATCGCCAGCAATGGGGCAACACGCTGGCCAGCTATGTCTATCCGGTCATCTGCGATCTGCCGGTGGCCGCTGTTGCCACCGCCCATGTGCTGCAAATTCTTGAGCCGATCTGGAACGACAAGCCCGAAACCGCCAGCCGGGTGCGGGGACGCATCGAAACCGTACTTGATGCTGCTAAGGCGCGCGGATACCGGGAAGGCGAGAACCCGGCCCGTTGGCGCGGCCATATCGCGCTAATCCTGCCTGCCCGCTCCCGCCTGACGCGCGGCCATCATCCGGCACTGCCCTATGAGCAACTGCCCGCGTTCTTTCGCGCACTCCGCACCCGCGAGGCCGCGGCTGCGCTGACGCTGGAGTTTGCAATCCTAACAGCAGCCCGCACTAGCGAAGTGCTGGAGGCAACGTGGGGCGAAGTCGATCTGGCCAAGGCGATCTGGACGGTTCCGGCCGAGCGCATGAAGGGCGGCAAGGAACACCGGGTTCCTCTGTCGCCGCGTGCGGTGGAGATTTTGGAGATTCTTAAGCCGCTAGGCTCCGAAACGCTGTTTTGCGGAAGCGGCGGCGGTAGGCTGTCGGGCATGGCGATGGCGATGCTGTTGCGGCGGATGCACGAATCCGACTTGAAGGGCGGCGGCGCGGGCTATTTCGATCCCAAGACGAAACGGCTGGCGACCCCGCACGGGTTTCGTTCCACCTTTAGGGATTGGGCAGACGAGCGAACTGGCTACCCGCACGAAATGAAGGAAATGGCGCTGGCCCATACTATCGGCAACAAGGCCGAGGCGGCTTATCGGCGCGGCGACATGTTCGACAAGCGGCGGCGGATGATGGCGGATTGGGCGACATGGTGTACTTCGGGCGGGGTGGCTTGGGCCAAAGTGACGCCGATCCGGGGGGCGAGTGCGGCCTTACGCAGTTGATCCTATTGCTTGGAATCGCTCTGATGATTCTGCCGGCAGGTCTTGTTACCGAAGGTGTCGATCTGGCAGCGAATGGTGTTTCCGTTGCTGTCTCGATACGTGTAATTCCGGGAAGAATCGGTACCACCGCGGACGACGTCCTCATTATTATCGCGATATGTGGAATTGCGAAATGTATCGGTAGAACCGTGTGTCCAATTTCCATCGTTGTCGCGGCAAATCGAATTTCCCCACGAATCGGTCGTGCATTGCGTCGTGATGCCGCTGCTATCGCGGTTAGTGGAATTACCGACCATCTCGGTTGAGGCACGAATGTTGCTGCTGTTGCTATCTTGACAAGTAGTGTTTCCAAAAGTGTCTGTAGAGCAACGCGTCTGAGCGACTGCATTTGATGTGCATGCAATGGCGAGAACGAGGAGGGGCAGAATTTTCTTCATTGGATCGGCTCCGAATCGGATTGGTTGCATGAGTACCAAGCAATTAGTTACAATTCTGTTTAGGTAAGGGGATAGGCAGGCCAGCCGACAAACGCGCTTCGCACGCGCTTCCCCGCCTTGGCTTGGCAACGTGCAGCCGATGAGGCTGTCTTGCGCTACTCGCAAGAGGCACCCTCACGGCGCTAGGGGGCGAAATGAGCTTTACCGATGAAGATGATTTTCTGAACGACCTTCACCGCACCGACCCATGGATTGCCGCAATCACACCTGAGCGAATTGGACGGGCCTTGAAGGGTTTTCCGCTTCCGCTGGCGGATGGATGGCATTTGGGGCGTCTGGCCAGGTCGATTCAAGACGTGGCGAACGCTGCGCGAGGCAATCCACCTCAAGGCGATGCAGACGCGATAGCCGAACTGGCGAAGTTGACGGGGAAGGCAGAAGCCCTTGGTAAGGCAATATTGCGCATGGGCGAAACCGCCGAAATGGCCGCGTTTTGGGAGGTGTTCCGGCACCTTGGCGAGAGCCAGGAAGCGGAACCGATTAATCAGGATGATTACAACGCCTTGATGGTTCACCCATTGAAGACGATTGAGAACGTTCTTAAGCGCGCTGCCTCACAAACCGGCACGCAACGCAAGCAAGCGCCGGGATGGCGAAAAAAGGACGCGAAAGATCGGCGAATTGGCTTTGCAATTGCCCTCATTCCCATCTTCCAAGAGTCATTCGACACACCTGCACGGGCGAATAACTGGAGCGCATCTTATGGGGAGGAGCATCCCTGGCCGG
>JBBSKI010000035.1:0-19988 GCA_038256425.1 Sphingomonadales bacterium | reverse complement strand
GGTCCTCCGGGGTCTGATACAGCAGGACGCCGCCATCGACCTTGGCGGCCCAGAACGGCTCGGTGCCGAGCGCAGTGAATTGCTCCGGCACACCGGTCTGCGCCGGATCGGCGGCACTATTTGCTGAACCGCCCGGCACGCAACCGCACAGGCCCAGCATCAGGAACGCAAAACCAGGCGACCGTATCATTCGCCAAGGATGCCACGCTCAATGCGCGAGGAACAGCGCCGGTTCGCCTTCGGCCAGGAAATAGCGGGTGACGCCGCCGGTGAGAAATTCGCGCAAGCGGCCATGCCCGTAAGCTCCCATCACCACCAGTTCGGCCCCGAGCCTGCGGGTTTCTGCGGAAAGTGTCTCTTCGACCGAATGGTCGAGCGCGATCTCGTGGAATTCGGCGTGAACGTCGTGGCGCGACAGATAGCGCAGTACATCGGTCGAGGGCCGTTCGAGGCGGTTGCGCGGCGTTACCGTGACGACATGGACCGAAGCGAACCCCTGGAGCAGAGGAACCGCCGCGCGCAGCGCGCGCGATGCCGCTTTGCTGCCGTCCCATGCGACGACCGCGACCTCTTGCAACGCGGATGGGCGAGTCGAGGCGGGCAGCGCCAGCACCGGGGTGGCGCTCCGCACCAGCAGTTCGCTCAGCCGTGCGAAGCCGAGATCGACAACGATGACGTCGGCCAGCAACGCAACGTCGCAAATCGCATCGACCGGATCGTCGCTGCGTTCCTCGATATCGAACGGCACGTCCTCGTTGGCGAGACGCGTGTCGAGGCGTTGTCCCAGCGCCACGTCGGCGGCGCAGGCCTCACGCAAAGCGTCGGTGGCAATCATTGCGCCGGTGAACATGTCGCTGACGATGAACTGGCTGACCGGGGTGTCGATCTGCACCGTAAGGTGCGCGCGCCGGGTGCGGGCCAGGCCAAGGGCGGTTTCCAGCCGGGCGGCGAAGCCTGGGGTGCGATCGGCGGGCAGGACGATGGAGCGCATGGTGGTTCTCCCGATTGATGCCCCCTCCCAACACGCCCGACCGCAGTACGCATTGACCAAAATCAAAGCCGCCAACGATTGTCCTGCCTCGGTTAGCTGCTTATGGGCGCGGATCATGGACTATGCGGCGGCAATTTTCGATTTCGGCGGGGTGATCACCGAATCGCCGTTCGATGCCTTCAACCGGCTGGAAGAAGCGCGCGGGCTGCCGCGCGATACCGTTCGGCGGATCAACACCACCAATCCCGACGCCAACGCCTGGGCCAGGATCGAACGCGCCGAGATCGGGCGCGATGCGTTCGACGCCTTGTTTGCTGCGGAGGCCGCCGCGCTCGGCTTCGATCTGCGCGGGTCCGATGTGCTCGCCTGCCTGTCCGGCGCGCTGCGCCCCGGCATGGTCGCCGCGCTCGATACGATCCGCGCCGCGGGTCTCAAGCTGGGCTGCATCACCAACAACGTCGCGCCCAGGGAGGGAGAGACGAACCCCGGCATGGCAACCGATCCCTCCTCCGCGCTGCGCCTCGCCCCGGTCTTCGCGCGGTTCGACCACGTGATCGAAAGCGCTCGCGCCGGGGTGCGCAAGCCCGATCCGCGCATCTACGCGATGATGTGCGAGGCGCTTGAGGTCTCGCCGCAAGCCTGCGTCTATCTCGACGATCTGGGGATCAACTGCAAACCCGCCGCGGCGATGGGCATGGCGGCGATCAAGGTGACAGGCGAGGCCCAGGCGCTTAGGGATTTGTCCGCGATTCTCGGGCTCGACCTGACCTGACCTGACCGTTCTGAAAGGTTCCGCATGAGCAAAGTGTTTCCCGATGCCAAGGCCGCGCTGGAAGGCGTGCTGCGCGATGGGTTGACCATCGCCTGCGGCGGCTTTGGCCTGTGCGGGCTGCCCGAACGGCTGCTCGATGCGGTGCGCGATTCCGGGATCAAGGACCTGACTTTTGCCAGCAACAATGCCGGGATCGACAACGAGGGGATCGGCAAGCTGCTCCGGACCCGCCAGGTGAAGAAAATGATCTCCAGCTATGTCGGCGAGAACAAGGAGTTCGAGCGGCAATATCTGGCGGGCGAGCTTGAGGTCGAATTCTCCCCGCAAGGGACGCTTGCCGAACGGATGCGCGCGGGCGGCGCGGGGATCCCCGGGTTCTACACCAAGACCGGGGTCGGCACGCTGGTCGCCGAGGGCAAGGAGGTGAAGAGCTTCACCGGTCCCGATGGTATCGCCCAGGATTACATCCTCGAGCGCGGCATCTTTGCCGACCTAGCGCTGGTCAAGGCGTGGAAGGCCGACGAGACCGGCAATCTGGTGTTCCGCAAGACCGCGCGCAATTTCAACCATCCCGCCGCGACTTGCGGCAAGGTCTGCATCGTCGAGGTAGAGGAAATCGTGCCCGTTGGCAGTCTCGATCCCGACAGCATCCATCTGCCGGGCGTCTACGTCCAGCGCCTGATCCTCGGTGCGCCTTATGACAAGCAGATCGAATTCCGCACGGTGCGGACGCGCGAGGCAGCGTGAGGGAGGGGGGCGGCTGGCTGGCAGCCGCCGGGTGCCTCAGCCTGGGCGCCGCCCTTGCCCATCTGGCGGCGATTGCCGGCGGGCCCGCGTGGTACAGGACCTTGGGCGCGGGCGAGCGGATTGCGCGTGGGGTGGAGCGCGGCGATGCCTTTCCGGTCATCTTGACGTTGGGAATTGCGCTCATCCTAGCCGGATGGGCGGCTTATGCCGCATCGGGGGCGGGCCTGATCGCACGTCTGCCCCTCCTCCGCCCGGTGCTGATCGCGATCACCGCAGTCTACCTCGCGCGCGGACTGGTGCTGTTCTGGCCGGGGCTGTTGCGCCGGCCCGACCTTTCCCCCGCCTTCATTACATGGTCTTCGCTTATCGTCCTGGCGATCGGCGCCGTTCATGCGATCGGCCTGTGGAAAGCATGGACGATGCTCGGCGTTGACCCCCGTGGATAGGCCCGCACGGTTCGCGCAGTGGGGAGCGCTGCTGGCGCTGGTGCCGCTGCTGTCGGGCTGCGTCGCCTTAGCCGCGCTGCCGGTGCTGGCGGGGGGCGCGATGATCGCGGGCGGCAACGTCAAGATCGGCGCTGCCACCCCCAATCCTGGCGCGCCCAAGCTTGTGCGGCGCAAGGTACCCGAGCGGACCGCGGGCGCACCCGCCGAAGGCATCGCGTTGACGACCCTTTCCGCGCTGCCCGCGCCGACCAGTCTTGCCCCCGACCCGTGGGCCGAACTCGTAAGCTATGCGCTGGCCCAGGTGCCGGCCGGGGCGGAGCAGCCACTGGGCCGCTCTGCACTATTGATTTCAGGCTCCTCGCTCGAATTGCCGCGCCGTCGCCCGTGCGCGGCCCGTGATCCGGCGGTGATCGTGGATCTCGATCGTGCGGCAGAGACCCAGGGGGCCACCCCCCCGCAGAATCTGGGAGCGCAACTCGAGCGACTGCGTGCGGCGGGAATAGTCGTGGTCTGGATTTCTAGCCGGCCCGCTGCCGAGGTTGCCCAGGTCGCCGCATCGTTGCGCGCATCGGGGCTCGATCCCGCCGGGACCGATCCGCTGCTGCTGCTGCGCACGCCAAGTGATCGCAAACAGGCGCTGCGCGAGGAAGCCGCGCTCGATGTCTGTCCGATCGCCATCGCGGGGGACCGCAAGGGCGACTTCGATGAATTGTTCGACTATCTGCGCGATCCGCAGGCCGCCGCCGGGCTCGATTCGCTGCTCGGATCGGGCTGGTTCATCGTTCCGCCCCCGCTCTGATCGACCCCTTACGAACAAGGAAATGCCATGTCCTGGACCCGCGACCAGATGGCCGCCCGCGCCGCGCAGGAACTGCGCGACGGATATTACGTCAACCTCGGCATCGGCATCCCCACGCTGGTCGCAAATAATATCCCGGAAGGCATGACGGTCACGCTCCAGTCGGAGAACGGAATGCTCGGCATCGGTCCGTTTCCCTTTGAGGACGAGGTCGACGCCGATCTCATCAACGCGGGCAAGCAGACCATCAGCGAACTGCCCCACTCGGCCTATTTCGATTCTGCGGCGAGCTTTGCGATGATCCGCGGCGGTCACATCGACCTGACCGTGCTGGGCGCGATGGAAGTGGCCGAAAACGGCGACATCGCCAACTGGATGATCCCCGGCAAGATGATCAAGGGCATGGGCGGGGCGATGGACCTGGTCGCCGGGGTCAAGAAAATCATCGTGGTGATGGAACACAGCGCCAAGGACGGCAGCCCCAAGTTCATCCCGGCCTGCACCCTGCCGCTGACCGGGGTGGGCGTGGTGGACATGGTGATTACCGATCTGGCTGTGTTCCAGCGCGACGATCACGCCTCGCCATTCCGCCTGGTCGAATGCGCGCCGGGTGTCAGCGCGGATGAAGTCGCATCGAAGACCACGGCGCATTATCTCGCCTGAAGAGCGTCGCGTCCGGCTTGCATGGGGCCAATCCCCGCGCGATGACAAGCACAGGGAGTTCCATGACATGAACAACGCCGTCTGCCGCCTGACCGGAGCCGAATTTCCGCTGTTCGCCTTCAGCCATTGCCGCGATGTGGTGGTGGCGGTCAGCAAGGCTGGCGGGTTCGGGGTGCTGGGCGCTGCTGCGTTCTCTCCCGAGCAGCTCGACATCGAACTCGACTGGATCGACGCACATATCGATGGCAGGCCTTACGGCGTCGACGTGCTGGTGCCCGAAACGGTCGATCCGCGCGTCGCCGCGATGACCGATCCGGCGAGCCGGGCAGCAGCCATTTCGTCCGAACACCGGTCCTTTACCGCCGACCTGCTCAACCGCCACGGGATCGAGGCCGCCGCTGATCAGGTCGTCACCGCGCATCGCCACGGGATTACCCCGGAAAGCGGCGCGGCGCAGATGGAAGTGGCGTTCCGCCACCCGATCCGGCTGATCGCCAACGCATTGGGGATCGCCCCGCCCGCGATGATCGAACAGGGCAAGGCGCGCGGAATACCCGTCGCCGCGCTGGTCGGTGCGCGCGAACACGCGCTGCGTCAGGCCGAGGCCGGGGTCGACATTATCGTCGCCCAAGGCGGCGAAGCGGGCGGCCATTGCGGCGAGGTTTCGACCCTGGTGCTGATCCCCGAAGTGGTCCGCGCGCTGGCTTCCGCCGGCTACGCCACGCCTGTGCTTGCAGCGGGCGGGATCATGACCGGGGCGCAGATGGCGGCGATGATGGCTACCGGCGCGCAAGGGGCGTGGACCGGTAGCGTCTGGCTCGCCACGCCGGAGGCCGAAACCAGCCCGATCTTTCGCCAGGCGATGATCGCCGCGCGCAGCCGCGACACGGTTCGTTCCAGAAGCCGCACCGGCAAGCCCGCGCGCCAGCTGCGTTCGGCCTGGCACGCCGCGTGGGACGGGCCGGATAGCCCCGGCGCGCTGCCGATGCCGCTGATGGGCATGGTTTCGGAGCCCGCCTTCGCGCGGATCGAACGCGCCGCTGCGGCAGGGAATGAAGACGCGCGAGGGCTGGTCAGCTATTTCGTCGGGCAGGGCGTCGGGCTGATCGAGCAGGAACGCAGCGCCCGCACGGTCGTTCAGGATTTCCGTGAGGAATTTGCCGCTGCAATCTCTGCGCTGGTCGATTCACTGGGCGAGGACTAGGCGGGCAATGGTTCCCGCGACGGAACTTTGACAGATTGGCGAAAATGCAGCCGCTCCAAGCCTTCCGAAACCGGTTCCTCGACGTGCTCGCGTCGATCTACATCTACAACGAGTATCGCGGCTATACCTCGCTCGACCGGGTGCTCGAAGCGGTGCGCGCGCGATGCCCGGACGAGGCCGAGTTCATCGCCGCGGTGGTCAAGCATCGCGGTGACGAGGCCAAGCATTACCACATGTTCCGCCGCTGGTTCGAACGCCAGGGACGCATGCCGCTGAAGGTCGATCGCACCTGCGGGCACATCGATCACTTCATCGAGGCGGTGTTCGGCTGCCCGATCGAGGAACTCGATACTGCCGGGATCGTGGCCGATGGCGACCGTTTCGAGAAGCTGTGCCGGGTTATCATGCTGACCGAACAGCGCGGGATGGCGCAGGTCGAAATCCTGTTGAAGAACAGCCACGTCCGGTCCGATCCGGTGATGAAGCGGATCTTCACGATCGTCGAGAAGGACGAGCCCGACCACTGGCTGCCCTATCATGCCTGGCTGACCGCCAACGGAAAGGTTACTGCGCGCTGGCGCGAGCGCTGGGCGGACTACTGGATCCACAAGTCGCTGATGCTGCTGAAACTTCCGGCGATCTTCGTGCGGCGCAATGCACCCCGGCTGGAACGCTGGCCGCACGAGGACGAGGCGGTTTACGCACAGGCGGCCTGAGCCTTTCGCGGCCTGAGCCTTTCGCAGCCTGACTTTTCGCGGCGCGCCCGGCGCGCTAGAACAGGGTCATGGCCTTCACCCTCATCACCGCCAACCGCAACTATTCGAGCTGGTCACTGCGCCCGTGGGTGCTGATGACCGCGCTGGGCATTCCGTTCGAAGACCGGATCGAGCCCTTTGCCTTGCCGGACAATTACGGGCCGTTTCGCGCGTTCTCACCCACCGGCCAGGTGCCGGTGCTGCTCGATGGCGACACGACGGTATGGGATTCTCTGGGCATCGTGCTTTACCTCGCCGAACGGTTTGAGCAGATCTGGCCTGCCGACCAGGCCGCACGGCGGTTCGCGCAGTGCGCGGTGGCCGAAATGCACGGCGGTTTCGGGGCGCTGCGAAACGACTGCACGATGAACGTGGGCGTGCGGGTGAAGCCGCGCGCCGCCTCCCCCGCGCTAGCGCGCAACGTGGCACGATTGCGCGAGCTGTTCGAGCAGGGGCTAACCGAATTTGGTGGGCCGTGGCTGACGGGCCGCGCCTTCACGGCGATCGACGCATTCTATGCGCCGGTCGCGTTCCGGGTGCGGACCTATGGCCTCGATGTCGGCGGTGGGCAGGCCTGGGTCGATCGGGTCATCGCCCATCCGGCGATGCAGCGCTGGGAAGCCGAGGCGCTGGCCGAGCCATGGCGCGAAGAAACGCACGAGGCCGAACTGGCGGCGGCGGGCGAAATCATTGCGGATTACCGCGCCAGCATTTGAGGCTGCTCAATCGTACTGCGATGCCGCCAGCGCATCATCGGCAAGATCGCTAAACCGGGTGATCCGCGGCTCGAAGCGCAATCGGACCTTGCCGGTGGAACCGTGGCGCTGTTTGGCGACGATCAGTTCCGCCAGTCCATAGACCCGCTCCATGTCGGACGCCCACTGCGCGTGGGCATCGTGGGTCTTGGCATCGTCGCTCTCGGTCGGGCGCTTGGGCTCCTTGGCGGCGACATAATAGTCCTCGCGGAACACGAACAGCACGATGTCGGCGTCCTGCTCGATCGAGCCTGATTCGCGCAGATCGGAAAGCTGCGGGCGCTTGTCCTCGCGCTGCTCGACCGCGCGGCTGAGCTGGGACAGCGCCAGCACCGGCACTCCCAGTTCCTTGGCCAGCGTCTTGAGGCCCCGGCTGATCTCCGAAATCTCGTTGACCCGGTTATCCGAAGCGCGGCCCGAACCCTGCAGCAGTTGGAGATAATCGACCACGATCAGGCCGATATCGTGACGTCTTTTCAACCGCCGCGCGCGCGCGCGCAGGGCGGCTATCGACAACGCGGGAGTGTCGTCGATGTACAACGGCAATTCGGCGAGGCGCTGGCTGGCATACGATAGCTGCTGGAAGTCTTCCCGGCTGATCTTGCCCATCCGCAGCATTTCCGAGCTGATCCCCGATTGTTCGGCGAGAATGCGGGTGGCCAGCTGATCGGCGCTCATCTCGAGACTGAAAAAGGCGACCCCCGTGCCGACCGAATCCTTGGCGTCGATCCCATCGGCGAGGTCGCGGCGGAACCGGTCTGCGGCATTGAAGGCGATGTTGGTGGCCAGCGCGGTCTTGCCCATGCCCGGTCGCCCGGCAAGGATGAGCAAATCCGAATCATGCAAGCCACCGATCTTTTCGTTGACCGTGGTCAGCCCGGTGGTGGTGCCCGAAACGTGGCCGCCAGAAAGCAGCGCCTGTTCGATCATGCCCAGCGCGGTGCGGGTCGAGGCAGCGAAGGTTTGCGCCTCGCTGCCCGTGGCGGCACCTTCGGCGACCGCATAGAGGGCCGCTTCGGCGGCTTCGATCTGGGCCATCGGTTCGACCGATTCGCTGGTATCGAGCGCGCTTGAAACCAGCTCGCGGCCGACCGCGATCAGCTCGCGCAGCAGCGCCAGGTCATAGATCTGGTCGGCCAGTTCGCGCGGTGCAAGCAGCCCCTGCCCATCGGCGGTCAGGCGGGCGAGATAGGTGATCCCGCCCAGTTCCTTGAGCGCCTCGTCGGCTTCGAAATAGGGCTTGAGCGTGACCGGAGTGACCACTGCCTTGCGATCGAGCAATTGAAGGATGCGCTCGTAAATCCGCGCGTGGACCGGCTCGAAGAAGTGTTCGGGGCGCAACCGGGTCGCCAGTTCCTCGATCACCCGGTTATCGATCAGGGCCGCGCCCAGAAAGGCGGCCTCGGCTTCGATATTGGCCGGCAGCGCGCGGGTGACCGGTTCGTCGCCAGTATTCTGGCTTGCGACGGGACGGGCGAGGATCAACGGTTCGGAAGCCATGAGCGGGCAATGCGATCTGCAAGAGGCGTGGGCAAGCGGGCGCGAGAGGTAATTTCATCCACAGCCTGTGGACCGCGCGACGATCAAGCTTGGCCCCGGGCAGGGCCCGAGGCTTGGCCAAAGCTTGGCCTTGCCGCCGCATGTTGCATCTGCGAAACGAGCCGCGGCATGGCTGATCCGCGCATCTCGCATATCGCGCTCGACGAAGCGACGATCCTGTGGCGCAACGCCGACATCGAGCAGGAACGCCGGATCGCGATCTTCGACCTGATCGAGGAAAACACCTTTCGCCCGGTCCGTTCCTCCGAAGCCGGAAACGAAGGCCCCTATCGCCTCCGCCTGGCAGTGGACGACGGGCGGCTGGCGCTGTCGATCGCCGACGAAGCCGACGCGCCGCTCGAAACCATCGTGCTGGGCCTGGGCCGTTTCCGCCGCCCGATCCGTGACTATTTCGCGATCTGCGACAGCTATTACCAGGCAATCCGCCGGGCCACCGCGGCCGAGATCGAGACCATCGACATGGCTCGCCGCGGGGTCCACAACGAGGCGGCCGAGCTGCTGCTCGAGCGGCTGGAGGGCAAGGTCGAAACCGATTTTGCCACCGCAAGGCGGTTGTTCACCCTGATCTGCGTTCTGCATATCCGCGGCTGATCAATCACAATTAGACGGGGCGCAAAGACTTAAACAGATGGCCAAAGGCAAGCGGATGGGGTCCGCCGCGCGGCGGCGATGGTTAGGCGCGGGCGGGCTGCTTGTGGGCCTGCTGGCGATCGCCGCGTGGTGGCAGGCGGGCGCGTGGTTGCCCGAACGGGCGACTTTCCCGGTCCAGGGGATCGAACATTCCGCCAGCGACGGGGTGGTCAACTTTGCCGCACTCAAGGCCGACGGCGCGGACTTCGTCTACCTGCGCGCCAGCGACGGGGCAAAGCGGCGGGATTCGATGTTCGCCGCCGATCTTGCGAAGGCGCGCGAGGCGGGGTTGCAGGTCGGCGCGGTCCTGCGCTTCGATCCCTGCGCCGATGCCGGACCGCAAGCGGCGCAGTTCGTCACCACCGTTCCGCGCGATGCGGCCTTGCTGCCCCCCGCGATCGAACTCGATATCGACGACACAAAGTGTACCGCGCTGCCCGCCGAGGCGGCCATGGCGAGCGAGCTGACCACGCTGCTCAACCAGGTCGAGGCGCATGCCGGGCGGCCCGCAATTCTCAAGCTGTCGCGCGATTTCGAGAAGCGCTATCGGGTGGCGGGTATGGTCGAACGAACGATATGGGCGACTGGCGGCTGGTGGCCGCTGGATGGGTATCTGGCCCCTGGCTACAGCGGGCGGCCGTGGGTGATGTGGACCGCCAACCCGCGCCTGCGCTCTCCCGCCAGCGACGAACGGCTGCATTGGGTGGTGGTGCGCCCATGAGCACTGGCATGAGCAACGCGGCTTTGATCGCTGCGGCGCGCGAGGCTGCGAACGGGGCCTATGCGCCCTATTCGAAGTTCCACGTCGGCGCCGCGCTGCGCTTTGCCGACGGCAGCATCGTGACCGGGGCCAATGTCGAAAACGCCAGCTACGGCCTGACGCTCTGTGCGGAAACGGTCGCGGTGGGCAAGGCGCTGTCCGAAACCTGGCGCGGCGCGCTCGAGGCGGTGGCGGTGTTCGGCGGCCCGGTCGGCGCGGACGGCACGGTCGCGGGAACCGATCGGCCGGTGACCCCCTGTGGCCGCTGCCGCCAGATGCTCAACGAGCTGGCCGGGTTGGGCGGCAGCGATCCGGTCGTTCTGTGCGTCGGCACTGGGGACAGCATCGAAATTCCCCTGTCCGCGCTCTTGCCGCACGCCTTCGGCCCGGCCAGTCTGGGCCAGTAAGGACACGCCATGAGCATTCTCTCCGACAAGTGGATTCGCGAGGCTGCGCTCAGCACCGGCATGATCGAGCCGTTCGTCGAGAGCCAGCGGAGCGAGGGGTGCATCAGCTACGGCCTGTCGTCCTATGGCTATGACGCCCGGGTGGCCGACGAATTCAAGATCTTCACCAATGTCGACAGCTCGATCGTCGATCCCAAGAAATTCGATCCGCGCAGCTTCGTCGATCGCCAGACCGACGTCTGCATCATCCCGCCCAACTCGTTCGCCCTGGCCCGAACGGTCGAATACTTCCGCGTGCCGCGCGACGTGCTGGTGATCTGCCTGGGCAAATCGACCTATGCGCGCTGCGGTATCATCGTCAACGTGACCCCGCTGGAGCCGGGGTGGGAGGGCCACGTCACGCTGGAGTTCTCCAACACCACCCCGCTGCCTGCCAAGATCTATGCCAACGAGGGCGCCTGCCAGTTCCTGTTCCTGCAGGGCAACGAACCGTGCGAAACCAGCTATGCCGATCG
Source organism: Sphingomonadales bacterium (assembly GCA_038256425.1). Lineage (GTDB taxonomy): Bacteria > Pseudomonadota > Alphaproteobacteria > Sphingomonadales > Sphingomonadaceae > Novosphingobium. Next base: position 8,984 of record JBBSKI010000035.1, on the reverse strand, counting down.
CGCGGGCAAATACATGGGCCAGCGCGGGGTGACGTTGCCCAAGCTTTAGGGAGTTCTTGCGATGGAAACGCCCCTGTTCGATCAATGGCGTGCTCGATCGCCGCATTATGACGAGAGCCACGAGGCGGTCTGCGACAGCGTCCGCGCGTTTGTTTCGCGCGAGATCACCCCGAACGTCGACGCCTGGGAAGCGGCCGGCGAGCTGCCGCGCGAACTGCACCGCAAGGCCGCGGCGGCCGGGGTGCTGGGGCTGAACTATCCCGAAGAGTTCGGCGGCACCGGCGACGCCTTCAACCTGTTTCACAGCCTGGTTCAGACCGAAGAGCTGTCGCGCCCTGGCGCTGGCGGGATCAGTGCTTCGTTGATGACTCACGGGATCGGGCTGCCGCCGGTGCTGGCCGCAGGAAGCGTGGAATTGAAGCGCCGAATCGCGCCTGCAGTGCTGGCGGGCGAAAAGATCATCGCGCTGGGGATCACCGAGCCGGGCGGCGGTTCGGACGTGGCCCAGCTCAAGACCCGGGCGGAGCGCAAGGGTGCCGCCTATATCGTCAACGGCGCCAAGACGCTGATCACCAGCGGTATGCGGGCGGACTATATCACCCTGGCGGTGCGCACCGGGGGCCCCGGAATCGGCGGGGTCTCGCTGCTGCTGGTCGAAATGGACCGCCCAGGCATCTCGCGCACCGCGCTGGCCAAGATGGGCTGGCTGTGCAGCGACACCGCGACGATCCATTTCGACGATGTCGAGGTTCCGGCCGAGAACCTGATCGGCCCCGAGAACGCCGGGTTCGGCGCGATCATGCGCAATTTCAACGGCGAGCGGCTGGGCATGGCCCAGGGCGCGGCGGCCTATGCCCGGATCTGCTTTGAGGATGCGCTGGACTGGGCGCGGGCCCGCGAGACCTTTGGCAAGCCCCTGGTGACCAATCAGGCGATCCGCCACAAGCTTGCCGACATGGTCCGGCGGATCCAGGCGACCCAGGCCTGGATCGATCACTGCGCCTGGCAGGTGCTGAACGGCCGGGCCTTTCCGGGCGACTTCGCGCTGCTTAAGGTTCAGGCCACCCAGACCATGGAATTCTGCGCGCGCGAAGCCTGCCAGATCCTCGGCGGGGCGAGCTTCGTGCGCGGTTCGCGGGTCGAACGCATCTACCGCGAAGTGCGGGTCATGGCGATCGGCGGGGGCTCTGAGGAGATCATGTTCGACCTTGCCAGCCGTCAATACCGGTTCTGACTAGGCTGTAACGCGGAACCCGACGGACCGCGAGGGGTTGTCCGGAGATAGAGCCCGGATTCGGGCCGCTATCGGGGTGCCTCGTATGAACACTATCGCAGCTTTGATCGGGCGTATCCTGCTCGCGCTGATCTTCATCGGTTCGGGAGCGAGCAAACTGTTCGACCCGGCCGGGACCGAGGCGCTGATTACCGGAGTCGGGCTGCCTGCCGGTCTCGCCATTCCGACAGGACTGTTCGAGCTGATTGCCGGACTGGCGATTGCGCTGGGCTTCATGACCCGGCTGTTTGCGATCCTGCTGGCGGGGTTCTGCCTGGTCACCGCGTTCTTCTTCCACAACCAGTTCGGCGATCCGCTGCAATTGGCGATGGCGCTCAAGAACGTGGCGATCGCGGGCGGCCTGCTGTGCCTGTTCGCGCACACCCAGATGCGCTGGAGCTATGATTCGATGCGGCTGACCCGCAAGGCCGAGCTCGCCGAGCGCAAGGCCGAGATCACCCAGCGCGATGCGGATGCCAAGATCCACGACGCCGAACTGCGCGCGGCCAAGGCCGAGGGACACATCGATGCGCAGGCCCAGGGCGCGCGCACCGTGTTCGCACCGTCTTCGCCTGGAGAGCCTGTTGCTCCGATGACAACCGAGCCAACGCGCGTGGCCCCTGCCCCTTCAGCCCGGGACCGCGACGGCGACGGGGTGGACGACCGGGTCGAGCACCCCGCAGTCGATCCTCGCCTGCGGCCCTGACCCGGGCGTCCCTGACCCGGGCGTCCCTAACCTCATGTTCCTGACGGTCGCCAACTCAGGGACACGCTGCTAGGTTGCCCCCTCGCCCGGCTGATCGCCTGGAGGCGAGGGGAGAGCACAGCATGACCACAGCGCGCGACATGACAACTGAAAGAGACGGGCGTCCTTTCGACATCGTCGTCTATGGCGCGACCGGCTACACGGGCCGGCTCGTTGCCGAATATCTGGCCGCGCATTACGGTCCGCGCCCTGATGGCCCGCGCTGGGCGATGGCGGGACGCAGCGCGGCCAAGCTCGCCGAAGTGCGCGATCTGATCGGTGCCCCCGGCGATACCCCGCTGATCGTCGCAGACGCGCAAGACCCCGCCAGCCTGACCGCGATGGCGGAGCAGACGCGCGTGGTCCTGACCACGGTCGGACCATACCAGCTTTACGGCGAGCCGGTTCTGGCCGCCTGCGTTGCCGCGGGCACCGATTACGCCGATCTGTGCGGCGAGCCCGGCTGGATGCACGACATGATCGAGCGCCACCACGACGCCGCAATGGCAAGCGGCGCACGCGTCTCGTTCTCCTCGGGCTTCGATTCAATACCGTTCGATCTGGGCGTGCTGATGCTGCAGGCCGAAGCGGTCGCGCGCCACGGGTCGCCCGCGCCGCGTGTTAAAGGCCGGGTGCGGGCGATGCAGGGGACATTCTCGGGCGGCACGGCGGCAAGCCTCAAAGCGACCGTCGCGGCCGCAGCGAAGAATCCGAGGCTCATCCTGCTGCTGAACGATCCCTTCGCCCTGACCCCCGGTTTCGACGGGCCGAGCCAGCCCAAGGGGCTTCTGCCCGAATACGATGCCGCGCTCGATATGTGGGCCGCCCCATTCATCATGGCGACGATCAACACCAAGAACGTCCACCGCACCAATTTCATGCTCGGCCATCCCTATGGCCCTGACTTCCGCTATGACGAGATGATGCTGACCACGGCGGGCGAGATGGGCCGCAAAGCGGCCGACGCGGTGGTCGAGATGCTCAAGATGCCGTTCGGGAAAAGCGGTGGACCCCAGCCCGGTGAGGGCCCGAGCAAGGATGAGCGCGAGAACGGGTTTTACGACGTGCTGTTCATCGGCGAGTGGCCCGATGGGCGTGTGCTCAAGTACGGGGTGAAGGGCCGCTACGATCCGGGATATGGCTCGACCAGCCGGATGTTGGCCGAGACCGGAATTGCGCTGCTCACCTGTCAGGCAGAGGGTGGAATATCGACCCCGGGAGCCTTGCTGGGCGAGGCACTGGTCGAACGGTTGCGCGAACACGCGGAGATTTCGTTCGCCGTCGAAGATTGACACCGGTCGCGGGGTAAAAACACCAGGGGATCGCCCGTCAGCGGGCGATCCTCGATTGGTGCGCCACGTAGTCCGGAGCGAGCCTGTTCTCTCGCTAATTTCCCTGGATCGAGTTCGCAAGCTTTCGCGATGTGGCGTCAGCTTGCCCGGCAGCAGCCCAAACAACGTTCGCGAGCGCCGAAGCTTCCGACGTGAGCGGGCAATCCCATTGCCGCCGACGGGAGCGGAACCCTTTGTGGCGCATGATCGTTTATCGCATTCGGGGAGACGTATCAGAACTTCCGGCATCAACGGTCGAAGTTCCCCACCCATAAGAGAAGAATTTTATGTCGCAAAGCTTGCCAGATTATCGGGTCGTCCCGGGTCGGATTGCCCTTGCTGGACTGATGCGGGTGTTGCTTCATCGATTTTCGGCGATTTTGTCTGCGATGCCCCGTTAACCATGAAGGACCTGGACGATCTCGCAGCCCTCGAGAGGCTCGTTCCGACTATCAACCAAGATAAACCGGAGCCAAGCCAGGTAGAGCGAGAGGCAAGGTTCGTGAGTCTTCTCGACTTGTTGGTAGTGCAGATCGATTCCTTCGCCATGTGTGAAATCGAGGACGGCTGCGGGCTGGTGGTCCCCCCTTCCGATAAGCTGGTCGCTCATTATGTGCTCGAGGGTGAAGGGACGATCGTCAGCGATCAGCTTTCGTTTCCAATCAAGGCGGGAATGGTCGTTGTCGTTCCCAAGGGGCTCGGCAAGCAGATCAACGGTCGGGGTCCGATCCTTACATTGCTCGACGCAGAGACAGTTTGCCCCCTCGCTCCGGGAATTGTCAAGTTCGGTACATCGAGCGGCTCTGAAAATGCACTAATTCTTGGATGCGCGACAGTTCACGCGAGTTTAGTGCCAAAGTTATCAATGTTTGACGACATCCCAATGCCGTTGATCTGTTTGGATCAAAATAAGATCGCGATTTCGATATTTAAGGCTATACTCCAGGAGCTTTCGAATCCTGGCATCGGAGCCAAGGCTCTTGTCGATACACTCATGAAGCAGGTTCTCCTTCTAATTTTGAGGGATAATCTTGAAAAATCGGGAACGGCTGCGTCAACGGACGGAGCACCGACGGATTCCCAGATCGCCCGGGCTATCGACATCATCATGACACGCCCTCAGGACCCGCACACGGTCCTTAAGCTAGCGCATCTTGTCGGAATGAGCCGGTCTAGCTTTACACGAAATTTCGCCGACAAGGTTGGGATGTCTCCGATGCGGTATGTGCAGGCAGCTCGGCTGACGCTCGCATCTGCCTTGTTGAAAAGTTTGACCATCCCCATCAAATCGATTGCAGCCTCGGTAGGCTACGCAAGTCGTAGTCAGTTCTCTCGAGCCTTCGTCTCCATGTTTGGCGCTGATCCGACGACGTTTCGTCAACAGGCCCAGCGCACCACCCGGGATTCGGGCAACGGTGATCCGGCCATCCAGGATTTTTTGCAGGCGCAGCAGCCGTTCCCCTCGTCAGACAGCGCGACTGAAAGCCGCGATCAGTTGGGTGGCTTCGGCGCTGGCATCGGCACCACAGATCATCGCCAAGTGGCCGCGTCCACGATCCGGACGCCGAGATCAACAGAGGCGGCGCGCACTCTCTAAGGCTGAATCCCTGGCGACATCTACGTGGCATCTCGTCTGGCTAACTTGCCAAAAACCCTCGATTTTCAGCCAAAAATGGCAGTTTGGGTCAATGAGGCACCATTATTGGACACAGGGGCACCACGGCATCGGAACAGATCTGGAGGGCAGAGCTTTTGTTCGTGCACCCAGTTCTGACGGGTGGTCACCGGAGACCCAACATGCCTGAAGCGACAGACCTGATCGAAACTTTCGACGCTCGCGTCGAACGTCGAACCGAACGGCGTGAGTTCTTCAGAACCTTCGCCGGAGCAACCGCCATCGCCGGCGGCCTGTTCCTTTCGCATGCCCCGGTCGCCTACGGCCAGACAGCTGCGCCGACGGATGCGGACATCCTGAATTTCGCGCTGAACCTCGAATACCTCGAGGCGCAGTTTTACGTTTTCGCTGCCACCGGTTCAGGCCTGCCCAACAGCATGCTCACCGGCACCGGCACGCAAGGCGCGGTTGTCGGAGGTCGCAGGGTCAACTTCACCGATCCCGTCGTCGCGCAATACGCACAAGAAATTGCCAACGACGAAGTGGCCCACGTCAACTTTCTCCGTGAGCAGCTGGGCTCCTCGAGAGTCGCGCAGCCGGCGATCGATGTCGGCGGGACCGATCCGAATGGGGCCTTCTCGACAGCGGCTCGTGCAGCGGGCCTGATTGGTCCAGGCCAAAACTTCGATCCCTACGCGAACGACGAGAATTTTCTTCTCGGCGCCTACATCTTCGAAGATGTCGGAGTGACGGCCTATAAGGGTGCCGCCCCGCTGATCACCAGCAAGGTGTTTCTGGAAGCTGCTGCCGGTATCCTTGCGGTCGAAGCCTATCATGCTGGTCTGATCCGCACCGTGCTTTACGGCAAGGGCATCGCCACCCCGGCCCCGCAGTTGATCGAAGCGACCGAGAAAATATCCGACGCTCGCGATAGCCTCGACGGTCCGACCGACATTGATCAGGGTGTGCGCAACAGACCCGCGGCGTCGAACCTGATTACCGGTGTGGCTTCGAACATCGCGCCACTCGACGAGAACGGCCTCGCCTATAGCCGGTCCGCCGGCCAGACGCTGAACATCGTCTATCTCAACCGGATGGCCGTGAGCCGCGGCGGGTTCTTCCCCAACGGCGTCAACGGCAACATCCGGACCAGCGCGGCAAACTGAGCCGTTCTCTCAATTCCCTCGAGGATCTTTATCATGATCGACGAACAGACAATCATCGACGCACTTGACGCCCGCGTGAGCCGCCGTACCAAACGCCGCGAATTTTTTCGCATTGCGGGAACCTCGGCGACAGCTCTGGCCGGCACATCGCTGCTTGCCGCCTGCTTTGGCGACGACAACAAGCGGCGCAACGGCGATATTGGGGTTGGTCCGGGACCGGCACCGTCGCCAATGCCATCACCCACCCCTTCACCCTCAGCGATCAACGATGCGGATATTCTGAATTTCGCGCTGAATCTCGAATACCTTGAAGCACAGTTCTATGTTTTCGCCGCGACCGGATCGGGGTTACCCGCCAGCAAGCTGACCGGAACCGGCACACAGGGCGCGGTGATCGGTGGACGCAGGGTGAATTTCACCGACCCGATCGTGGCGGCCTACGCCAACGAAATCGCCGGCGATGAGATCGTGCATGTCGACTTTCTCCGCGCACAGCTCGGAGCCAGCGCGGTCGCTCAGCCGGCCATCGACGTCGGCGGAACCGATCCCAACGGTGCCTTCTCATCAGCGGCACGCGCAGCCGGGCTGGTAGGTCCGGGTGTGGCTTTCGATCCCTATGCCAATGACGAGAACTTCCTGCTTGGTGCCTTCATCTTCGAAGACGTCGGAGTGACGGCATACAAGGGGGCTGCTCCCTTGATTGCCAGCAAGACGTTCCTGGAAGCGGCGGCCGGCATCCTGGCGGCCGAAGCCTATCACGCCGGACTGATCCGGACGGTGCTCTATCGCAAGGGAATCCAAACCCCGTCACTGCGGACCAGTGCCGACCGGATTTCGGACGCGCGCGATAGCTTGGATGGTCCTACCGATCTCGACCAGGGGATCTCACCGGTCGGCAACGCCTCGAACATCGTTCCGACCGATGCCAACGGGCTCGCCTTCAGCCGTACGACCGGACAGGTGCTCAACATCGCCTATCTCAACCGGATGGCGGTGACCCGCGGCGGGTTCTTCCCCGCTGGAGTCAACGGTCGGATCAACATGAGCGCTGCAAACTGATCCTGCCCTCGGGCTAACGTCGAGGGATAAAGACTATGGTGCCGCCACCGACAGCCGAATTCGCAATGGATGCGGCTGCGGTGGTGCCCACCCTCCCTCCTTCGCGCTGCGAAGGGTATAGGACCGTCGGCGTTCCCGAGGGGAAGGGCCGCTTCTGGATGAAGATGGGGGCCTTTGCGGGCCCGGGCTATCTGGTCGCGGTCGGTTACATGGACCCGGGCAACTGGGCCACGGATCTGGCTGGCGGGTCCGCATTCGGCTATACCCTGTTGTCGGTCATCCTGCTTTCCAATTTGATGGCAATGGTCCTGCAGTCGCTGGCGGCTAAATTGGGCATCGTGACCGGTCTCGATCTGGCGCAGGCCTGCGCTGCGCAGTATGGGCGTTTTACGCGCATTTCGCTGTGGCTGCTGTGCGAACTGGCAATCGTTGCCTGCGACATCGCCGAGGTGATCGGAACCGCGATCGCACTCCAACTGCTGTTCGGTATCCCCATGGTTTGGGGAGTGCTGCTGACCGCGGCCGACGTCCTCCTGATTCTTTATCTTCAGCAGCGTGGGTTTCGCAGGCTCGAGGCATTCATCATCGCGCTGTTGCTGATAATCGCGGTGTGCTTCGCGGTGAACCTGGCGCTGGCAAGCCCCAGCCTGAGCGCGATCGCCGGGGGACTGATCCCCAACGTCGAGATCGTCACCAACCCTGCGATGTTGTACATTGCGATCGGTATCATCGGCGCGACCGTGATGCCGCATAATCTCTATCTTCATTCGTCGATCGTCCAGACCCGCGATTTCAAGCCGACGGTCGAGGGGAAGCGCGAGGCAGTCCGCTTTGCGACGATCGACAGCACGGTGGCGCTGACCCTTGCCCTGTTCATCAATGGGGCGATCCTGGTTCTCGCTGCTGCAACGTTCTATGCAGCCGGGCGTACCGATGTGGCCGAAATCGGCGAGGCTTACGATCTGCTCACTCCGATGCTGGGCGCCGGGATCGCCAGCACGCTGTTCGCGGTTGCCTTGCTTGCTTCGGGCCAGAATTCGACGATCACCGCCACTTTGGCTGGGCAGATCGTGATGGAAGGCTTCGTCAATCTGCGCTTGCCGCCTTGGCAGCGGCGGATGGTGACCCGGCTACTGGCCATTGTTCCGGCGGCGCTGGTCGCAGTTTACTATGGTGCCGAGGGTACCACGAAGCTGCTGATCCTCAGCCAGGTCGTGCTGAGCATGCAGCTTCCGTTTGCAGTCGTCCCGCTGGTAAAATTCACCAGCGACCGCAAATTGATGGGTGGGTTCGTCAACGCGACATGGCTTCGCTATCTCGCTTGGGGGATTTCGGCGGTTATCATCGCGTTGAACTTGAAACTGCTGTTCACTTTCGTAATCTGAAATCGGGCCGTCATCGGCGTATCGGAGAATTCTTTATGGGTGGTCTTTCACTTCCGCACCTGCTGATCCTGGCGCTGGTGGTCCTCGTGCTCTTCGGGCGCGGGCGAATTTCCGAAATGATGGGCGATTTCGGCAAGTGCATCAAAAGCTTTAAATCCGGGATCAGCGAGGAGGCCGATCAACCGGCGTCCGCACCCATGCAAATTGCCGCTCCCCCTGCACCGCAGGCAACCCCGCATGCTATGCCGGACGCCGTGCTCAAGGGCCAACCCAGCCCGCCCAAGACCTGATCCGCCATGTTCGATATCGGCGCGTCCGAACTGCTGTTGGTCGTGACCGTTGCGATCGTGGTGATTGGGCCGAAAGACCTGCCCTTCGCATTGCGCAGCGCCGGGCGCTGGATCGGCAAG
>JBBSKI010000034.1:0-20426 GCA_038256425.1 Sphingomonadales bacterium | reverse complement strand
GATTATGAATTCGAGGCCCCGGTCAAATCGCAAGCCGTCTACTTCTTGCCTGGCTGGAGTTGGTGGGGGTGCACCACGGTCGAGAGGGCGGACCACCCCCACCCGGCCTCCCCCTCAAGGGGGAGGGGCAGTCGGACGGCGAAAACGGCAAGTCCGTCCTCGCTCAGCCGGGCTCGCTGGTCCCGCCCCCGGTACTCGTGATGATCCGGTCGCGCGCGGTGCGCAGGTCGCCGGTCTCGATCTGGGCCTTGAGCCGCTCCTTGTCGCGGGCGCGGTACATGTCCTCGGCGCGGTCGATCGCCTCGTTGCTGGTCCCGGCGTGGTCGAGCGCGATCCGCGCCATCTTCACCGCCGATTCGATCACTTCGCGCACCACGAAGCGCACGGGCGCGCCCTTGAGCCGGACCACCGCGCGGCGATCGTAGGCGCGGACATAGATCGCGGCCTGCGGGAACGCCTGGTGGACCGCTTCGAGCAGTTCCGCACTCATCTGGTCGCGATCGATGCAGTACAGGATCATCGCCGCCTCGCCCGCGCCGGCGGTTCGCAGCAGGTCGATCCGGGTGCCATCGCCGAAATAGACCTTCGCGCCGAACCCGCCGGCGATATCGATCATCTCGATGTCGGTATCGATCAGCGTGACCTCGATATCGGCGGCGAGCATCATCTGGCCCACGGTCTGGCCGAACCGGCCATAGCCGATGATCAGCGCTTTTGCCTCGTCGCCACCGGGGTCACGCCCGCCTGGCCCCTCGCGCTCGGAAGCGTCGGCGGGCTCCTCGCGGAACCGCCTGGTCGCCATCATCAGGAACGGGGTGGTCGCCATCGACAGCGTGACGACCGCGCCGAACAGGCTGGCCGCCTCGCCCGAAATCAGCATCGCCCCCTGCGCCTGCGCGAACAGCACGAAGCCGAACTCGCCGCCCTGGCTGAGCAGCAGCCCGAGTGCGAGCGCACCGCGCCACGGCATCCCGAACAATCGGGCGAGGCCGAAGATCACCCCGGCCTTCACCACGATCAGCGCCAACGCCATGCCGATCACGAAGAATGGCCGCTCGGCAATCGCGGGCAGATCGAGCATCATGCCGACCGCAAGGAAGAACAGCCCGAGCAGGATCGAGCGGAACGGCTCGACATCGGCCTCCAGTTCATGCCGATAGGGCGAATCGGCCAGCATCACGCCCGCGATGAACGCACCGAGCGCGGCGGAAAGCCCCAGCGCTTCCATCAGCGCGGCCGAAGCGATGACCGTGAACAGCGCCGCGACCACGAACATCTCGCGCTCGCCCAGCCGCCCGATCAGCGCGAACAGCGGGCGCAGCAAAAAGCGTCCTGCCGCAATCAGCCCGGCAATCGCGCCGACGGTGTACAGCGCGAGCTGCCAGCCGGGCGGGCCGTCGGCCACCGCCGGATTGCGGTTCATCGCCGCGATGATCGTGATCAGCGGGATCAGCGAGAGGTCCTGGAACAACAGCACCGCGAACGCCCGCTCGCCGAACGGGCTGCGCAGCCGTCCCGCCGATTGCAGCATCGGCAGCACCTGCGCGGTCGAGGACAGCGCCAGCGGCAGCCCCAGCGCGAGCGCGGCGGCCCACGAAAACTGGGTCCCCAACCCGATCATCGCCGCCAGCGCCAGCCCGCACAGCACCACCTGCGCCAGCCCCAGCCCGAAAATCTCCCCCTTCATCCGCCACAGCCGCCGCGGCTCCAGCTCGAGCCCCACCACAAACAGCAGCAGCACGATTCCCAGTTCGGCGACGTCGATCTTGCTCTCGGCTCCACCGACCAGGCCAAGAACGTACGGCCCCATCACCGCTCCGGCGACGAGATAGCCCAGCGTGGCCCCGAGGCCAAGGCGGCGGAACAGCAGCACGAAGACCACCGCCGCGCCCAGCAGCAGGACGCCGTCGCGCAGGAGCGAGGTGGTGGCGTGGGGTTCGGGCATCATGCCGATCCTCGAGCGGCCCGCGTCGCGATCCGGCAGCGCGGGCGGGGTTTCATGACGGCGGACGGCTCATGCCTTACCGCCAAGTGGCGCGGTAAACCGGCAGACCATCCCTTCGACCGGATAGGTCATGGTAACCTCGCCGCCGAGTTCGCTGGCCAGCCCCTGTTCGACCAGACGCGTTCCGAACCCCCGGCGCGTGGGGGGAACCACCGGCGGCCCTCCGTGTTCGCGCCATTCCAGGACAAACCGCTGTTCGTTCGGATCGGCGTGCCAGGTTATGCTGATACGGCCCGCAGGGACTGAAAGTGCGCCATATTTGATCGAATTGGTACACAGCTCGTGGACCGCCAACATGACCGGCACGGCCTTGGCGGGGTGGAATTCGAAGTCGGTGCCATGGATCGAGAACCGGTCGAGCGCGTTGCCCGAACCGGCAACGGCGTTTTCGATGACCGATTGCAATCCCAATCCGTGTTGGTGGTCCGCCGCAATCAGCATATCCTGGGCATCCGCGATGGCTCGCAGCCGCCCGCTGAACGCCGACACCGCGTCACTTGCGCCGTCCGTATTCCGGAATGTCTGCGAAGCGATCGCCTGGACCACCGCAAGCATGTTTTTCATCCGGTGATTGAGTTCGCTGACGAGCAGCTTTTCGCGGTCCTGGCGGCGGCGGCGTTCGAACACACGACCGAGCTGCTCTCCCAGCGCGCGGACGGTCAGCAACAGCTCCGGATCGGGCTCGACGGGCGAGCGGGTAAAGAATTCGAGGATAGCGATGGTCTCTCCGTCGCACTTCAACGGAAAGCCGAAAGCGCCGCGAAAACCCAGCTTCCAGCGCGGGAAATTCTCGCTCGTATCGGTGTCCGCGATCCACAGCGGTTCTCCGCTGGCCAGGATCACTCCGGGCAGGCCGTATCCGGGGCGAAAGACAATCGTCTCGGTCTTTGCTCTCAACGCCTGCGCCCCTCCAGGTTCGGCTTCCACCCAGATCGGCGTCGAGACCAGCGTATCGGGTTCGCTCTCCGGTACGACGAAAGCGTGGCCCACTCCCCAGCCCGAAAGGGTGCAGATCGCCTGAAGGACCTCCTCCAGCGCGGCGTCGAACGATTCGGCTTCGGAAGCCATCTGCGCGATATCGAACAGCAGCTGTGCTTCGCGCGACTGGCGGCGCAACGAATCGGTAGCGCGCCGTTGCTCGGTGATGTCACGCAGAAATCCGATGAACACCGTTCCGCCCGCTGCCGGGGAACTGGTGATCGACAGCTCGATCGGAAATTCTTCGGTCGAACGGCGCAGCGCCGTGATCTCGATCCGGCGGTTGAGCACCCGGGGTGAAGCCCCGTGGAGCATCCTGAGCAGGCCCGCGCTGTGGGCTGCGCGGTGCAGCGGGGGTACGATCAGATCGCCCAGCATCCGCCCGATCGCTTCGGCACCCGACCAGCCAAAGGTTTGTTCGGCAACCCCATTCCATCCGACCACGCGACCCGTGCCATCGATCACCACGACCGCATCGAGGACCGTTTCGAGAACGGGGGTCAGGGCCGGATCGAGCGCCGGAATGGACGATTTGTCGGGCATTGCCGCAACCTTGCAATGTGTAGCGGGCAGGAACAAGAAGCAGAGCCGCAGGAGTCAGTGAAAAATTGAGTGCGGTAGCCGGCAACCGCTTGGCCGGGTTGCCCGTTTTTCGTTACGTGACCAGCGAGGCGCCCGTCCTCATAACACATTCCCATCCTTGTCCCGATAAATGTCCCGCCGCCCGACATGGTTGGCAGGCCCGACCAGCCCGTCTGCTTCCATCCGTTCGATCCATTTCGCCGCCGTATTGTATCCCACGCCCATCTGGCGCTGGACCCAGCTGGCGCTGGCCTTCTGGCTTTCGAACACGATCTGGCAGACCTGGCGGTACTTGCGGTCCTCGGGGTTGTCGCTCGCGGTGGCTTCGAGGTCGTCGAAGCCGAAGCTGCCGTCCTCGGGCTCCTCGGTGACCGAATCGACATAGTCGGGTGCGCCCTGGGTGCGCCAGTGATCGGCCACGCGTTCGACCTCCTCGTCGCTCACGAACGGCCCGTGGACGCGCATGACCGGCTGGGTGTTGGGCTTGTAGAGCATATCGCCCTTGCCCAGCAGCTGCTCGGCACCCTGCTCGCCCAGGATCGTGCGGCTATCGATCCGGCTGGTGACCGCAAAGCTGATCCGGGTCGGCATGTTGGCCTTGATCACCCCGGTGATGACATCGACCGAGGGCCGCTGGGTCGCCATGATCAGGTGAATGCCGGCCGCGCGGCTTTTTTGGCTGAGGCGCTGGATCAGCACCTCGATCTCCTTGCCGACCGTGATCATCAGATCGGCCAGCTCGTCGACGATCACCACGATCTGCGGCAGCGCCTTGTAATCGAGCTGCTGCTCCTCGAACTGCTCCTCGCCGCTGTCGGGATCGAAGCCGACCTGGATGCGGCGGCCGAGCGGCTTGCCCTTGGCCTGCGCCGCCCTGACCTTCTCGTTGAAGCCCGAAAGGTTGCGCACCCCGATCGAGCTCATCATGCGATAGCGCCGCTCCATCTCCTCGACCGCCCATTTGAGCGCGCGGACCGCCTTGGCCGGTTCGGTCACCACCGGCGAGAGCAGGTGCGGGATATCGTCGTAGCTCTTGAGTTCCAGCACCTTGGGATCGATCAGGATCATCCGCAGCTGCTCGGGCGTCAGGCGGTAGAGCAGCGATAGCAGGATGGTGTTGAGCCCGACCGACTTGCCCGAACCGGTCGTGCCGGCGACCAGCAGATGCGGCATCGCGGCCAGATCGGCCACAATCGGCCCGCCGGCGATATCCTTGCCCAGGATGATCGGCAGCAGCGCCTTGGAGGCGACGAAGGCGTCGCACGAGGCGAGTTCGCGGAAGGCGACGGTCTGGCGGTCCACGTTGGGCAGTTCGATGCCCATGACGGTGCGCCCCGGGATCGAGGAAACGCGCGCCGAAATTGCGCTCATGTTGCGGGCGATGTCTTCGGCCAGGCCGATCACGCGGCTGGCCTTGATTCCCGGTGCGGGTTCCAGCTCGTACATCGTCACAACCGGGCCGGTGCGCACCGCGGTGATCTCGCCCTTGACGTTGAAATCGTCGAGCACGTTCTCGAGCAGGCGGGCGTTGCGTTCGAGCGCCAGCTTGTCGAGCTTCGGCGCGGGGTGAACCGGCGGATCGTTAAGCAGGGCGAGGCCGGGCAGCTCGTACTGGTCGAACAGATCGGTCTGGCGGCTTTTCGCGCCAAGCTGGGCCTGTTTGGGCGGGGTGCGCGGATCGCTTATTTCCGGCGCCTTGCGCGGCGCCTCGGAAACCATGGGTTCGACAGCCGTCGCGCGGGCCAATCCCTCGGGCTTGCGCCGGGCCAGCGGGACCGGGGATTCAAGGACCCGCGGCGCAGCGCGCGTGCGCGCCGAGACGCGGGTCGAAGCGCGCAGCAGGGCGCGCCATTCAAGCGGGAACACCCGGCCCGCCAGCACCGCCGCGCCACCCGCGCAGACCAGCGCCAGGCCAAGGATGGTCCAGCCCTGGGCCGGGGGCGGCAGCAATCCCGCGATTGCGCCGATGGCTTTGGCCCCGAACAGCCCGGCCAGTCCGCCCATCGAGGCGGGCAGGGTTCCGCCCGGCGCATCGAAGGTCAGCGCCAGCACGGTGCCGAGCAGGGTCATCGTCAACGCCAGCAGCGCCAGCAACCGCCACCAGCGCGGCGCCGGGCCGGGGCCGCTTGTCCCATCCGCGTCGTCGGCCAGCACCCACAGCCGCCGCGCTTCGAAATAGATCAGCGGCAGCACCAGCGCGCTGGCAGGGCCGAATACGAACAGCATCCGCTCGGCCGCCCAGGCGCCGGGCGCACCCATCCAGTTGGCCACCGCGCCCCCGTCTGCAGCACTGGCCGCCGCGGTGCTCACCGACGGATCGGTCTGGGCATAACTGGCGAGCGCGAGGCCGAGGAATCCCATCAGCACGAACAGCAGCAGCGATCCGGCGAGTTCGGCGGCGCGGACCAGCGACCGGCGGAGCGTGACCTTCCAGTCCGCACTGTCGCCCGCCCGCCCCCCAAGTGGGCGTGATCCCCCGCCGATTGCGCGCGATGCCATGTTCTTCCCCTTTGTGCCGCATTGTCGCGCGGCGGGGACTCGCCGTCAAGAATCCTCGCGGGGGCGCTGGCGTCAAGCCAGCCCGTCGATCGCCGCCCAGCCGTGGACTTTCGAGCTTCGAAGGCCGCGCAGGCCGCGGAACCGCCGCGCGGTCATCCCGCCCAGCGCGATCACCGGCATGCGGGCACGTTTGGCGAGCGCGAGGAATTTCATCCGGCCCAACGCCCTTGCGCCGGGATGGGTGGCGGTCGGATAGACCGGCGAGAGCAGGATCGCCGCGCCTGCCGTTCTGGCCCCGAACCGGTTCGCCCGCCCGATCTCACGCAGATTGTGCGCGGTGGCAAGGCGGCGGTGCGGCGCGGGCGGGCCATAGCCCTTGCCCGCAATCTCCAGCGCGTGGCCGTGGCGGCGGCACAACCGCCGAACTTTCTCCAGCCGCGCCGCGCGTTCGCCCGGCGGCAGATGCCAGTGCCGGAAGATCACCCCGGACCCGCGCGGCAGGCGGGCGATGGCGCGATCGAGAACCCCGTCGGTGCGCGCGTCGGTGATCAGCCATAAAGCCGGAAGCGGGTTTCGCCGTGCCATCGCTGCGCTATAGCCGCGCGCGATGCCCGAACCAGTCCAACGCCTCGCCCCGAAACTTTTGGCCGACATTCACGAACGGATCGCCGCCACCGCGCGGATCGCGCGGCGCGAACCCGGCGCGGTGACCCTGATCGCGATTTCCAAGACCCACCCCGCCGAGGCGATTCGCCCGCTGATCGACGCCGGACAGCGCGCGTTCGGCGAGAACCGGGTCCAGGAGGCCCAGGCCAAGTGGCCCGGGCTGCGCGAGGAACACCCCGGCACCAGCCTCCACCTCGTCGGCCAGCTTCAATCGAACAAGGCGGACGATGCCGTAGCGCTGTTCGACTGCATCCATTCGCTCGATCGGCCCTCGCTGCTGACCGCGCTGGCGCGGGCGATGGACAAGGCGGGGCGACGGGTACCCTGCTTCGCCCAGGTCAATCTGGGCGAGGAACCGCAGAAAGGCGGCTGCACAGTGGCCGATCTGCCCGCGCTGCTGGCCCAGGCCCGGGCGGCCGACATTCCGCTCGCCGGGCTGATGTGCGTACCCCCCGAAGGCATCGAACCCGCGCCTTTTTTCGCCTTTCTGGCCAAGCTGGCCGACGATTCCGGGCTGTCCGGGCTCAGCATGGGGATGTCGGGCGATTTCGAAACGGCGGTGATGCTGGGAGCGACACACGTGCGGGTCGGGTCGGCGCTGTTCGGGGCGAGGGGCTGAGCGGCCCCACCGGGCGCACTTATCCCCCATGCCCGCGTAGCTCATCCCCGGTGAGCGTCACCATGTGCAGCAGGTTGGTCGATCCGGGCGTGCCGAACGGAACTCCGGCCAGCGCCACCAGCCTGGCGCCGGCTCCGCCGAAGCCGTTGCGCAGCGCCATGCGCTTGCCCTTGGCAATCATCTCTTCGAAGCTGCCGATGTCGCGGGTCTGGACCGCGTGCGCGCCCCACAGCAGGCCCAGCCGGCGCGCGGTCTTGAGGCTGGGGGTGAGGACCAGCATCGGCACGTTGGGCCGCTCGCGCGCCACCCGCCGCGCGGTCGAGCCCGACAGGGTAAAGACGATGATCCCGGCGATCGGCAACGCCTTGGCGATGCTCGCGCAGGCCTGGGCGAGCGCATCGGCGGCGGTCGCATCGGGCCGGGTTTCGAGGAAGTGGACCCGCGCGGCATAACCCGGATCGGCTTCGACCTGCGCGGCGATGCGGTCCATGATCGTCACCGCCTCGACCGGCCAGGCCCCCGCCGCGGTTTCTGCCGAGAGCATCACCGCATCGGCCCCGTCGTAAACCGCGTTGGCCACGTCGGAGACTTCGGCGCGGGTCGGAGCGGGGGCTTCGATCATCGATTCGAGCATCTGGGTGGCGACGATCACCGGCTTGCCCGAAGCGCGCGCCAGTTCGACGATCCGTTTCTGCAGCGGCGGCACTTCTTCGGGGTTCAATTCCACCCCCAGATCGCCGCGCGCCACCATCAGCCCGTCGGACAGTTCCAAAATTCCCGCCAGTTCGGCAATCGCGGCGGGCTTTTCGATCTTGGCGATCAGGGCGGGCCGGGTGTTGCCCGAACCGCCGATCAGCCGCCGCGCCTCGGCCACGTCCTCGGGACGCTGGACGAAGCTCAGCGCGATCCAGTCCGCTCCCTGGTTGACTGCGAAGGCCAGATCGAGGCGATCCTTGGCGGTCAGCGCCGGGATCGGCACCACCGCGTCGGGCACGTTGACCCCCTTGCGGTCCGAGATTACCCCGCCGACCACCGCCGAACACAGGATCGTGTCGGCATCGGCGCGGATCACCTTGAGGCGCAGCTTGCCGTCGTCGATCAGCAGGCGCTGGCCCTTGCCCAACACCCCGAACAGTTCGGGATGGGGCAGGCAGACGCGGGTGGCATCGCCCGGCGTCGGATCGCGATCGAGCGTGAAGTGGCTGCCATGGCGGATCACCGCCTTGCCCCCCTCGAACGTGCCGACCCGCAGCTTCGGGCCCTGCAGGTCGCACAGGATGGTAAGCGGGCGCGACACCGCCTTTTCCAGCGCGCGGATCGCGGCGATGGTCGCCGCGTGAGTGGCATGATCGCCGTGGCTCATGTTGACGCGAAAGGCATCGACCCCGGCGGCAAACAGCTTGGCCAGCATCTTGGGACTGCTGCTGGCCGGTCCGACCGTGGCGAGGATCTTCACCTTGCGGGTTCGCAATGGCAGTTTGGGGGGCAGTTTGGGGGGGAGCTTCGGAGCTGAGAGTGGAGCCGGTTTCGCCAAGACGCTTCCTTTGCGGTTACCCCACCGACTATGGCAAAGTGCCCGCACAAACCCAAGGACCGATGATGACCCCTGAAGACCCTGGCGATCCCCTGGACGTCGTTTCCGACGAGCACGCCGCCATCGCCTTTCGCCGGCTGGTCCGCCACCTGCGCCATCGCCACGACGCGGAGAACATCGAATTGATGGGGCTGGCCGGGTTCTGCCGCAACTGCCTGGCCGACTGGCTGGTGGAAGCCGGTTCTGGGGCCGGCGCCCCGCTCGACAAGGCCGCCGCGCGCGAAGCGGTGCATGGGTTGCCCGCTGCAGAATGGAAATCGCGGTTTCAGACCGAGGCCACGCCCGAGCAGTTGGCGCGGATGGCGGCAAGCGTCGCGAAGAACGCCCGCTGATCTCGCCGGACCAGGGGCTATCGATATCCACAGCCCATCGTTTTCCGAATCGGCTGCACGTCGCTAAGGCCCGCGCCAACAGTTCACCCCCGACCCCGGAGACACCCCGATGGCCACCGCCACCGACGACCGCCTGCGCCTGCTGATCGAGCGCGTCGAACGCCTCGAGGAGGAAAAGAAGGGCATCGCCGACGATATCCGCGACACCTATGCCGAGGCCAAGGCGGTCGGTTACGACGCCAAGATCATGCGCCAGATCGTCCGGCTGCGGAGGATGAAGCCCGATGATCGCAGCGAGATGGAAATGCTGCTGGATACATACAAGGCCGCACTCGGTCTCGGCTAACGCCTACGACCGCTGGTAAGGCCGCGCTTGGGCTGGGGTGACTTGTAGCGAGCCGAACGCCTGCTAAACCCCTGGCACAACAAGGGGAAGCACATGAAATTCCTGGTCGCTGCTACCGTTCTCGCCGTTTCGCCGATCGCCTTGGCTTCCGCCCAGGCGCCAACGCCGCAAGTCACGTGGATTCATGCCGGACGCCTGCTTGCCGAGCCCGGCGAGGCGCCGCGCGGGCCCAGCACCGTGATCGTGCGCGATGGCAAGGTAGCCGAGGTCCGCGACGGGTTGGTGCCGCCCGAGGTGGGCGCGACGCTCGTGGACCTGTCCAATCGGTTCGTCCTGCCCGGCCTGATCGACATGCACGTCCACATGCTCGGGATCGGCGGCGATCCGATGCGCGCGCGGCTCACCCGGCTCTCAACCGAACCGCAGGACGAAGTGCTGATCGGCGCGGGCAATGCGCGGGTGACCCTGCTGGCGGGCTTTACCACGGTCCGCGATCTGGGCGGCGATCCGCGCGGCATCCGCGCGCTGCGCGATGCGATCGATCGCGGCGACGTGTCGGGACCCACGATCGTCAACGCGGGCGCGCCGGTTTCGGTCACCGGCGGCCATGGCGATCGGCTCAACGGTCTTGCCGAACCGTTTGCCCACGCGGTTGCCGAGACCGCCGACAACACCTGCGACGGCCCGGACGACTGCCGCCGCGCGGTGCGCCGCCAGATCGGGCTTGGCGCGCAGGTCATCAAGTTCATGGCGACGGGCGGTGTGCTCTCCAACGTTTCGGGCGGGCTGGGCCGGGCGATGCAGCCCGAGGAAATGAAGTCGGTGATCGATACCGCGCACGCCTTGGGACGAAAGGTCGCCGCGCATTCCCACGCCAAGGAAGGCACCGCCGCTGCGGTGGAGGCGGGCGTGGACACGATCGACCACGGCACGTTCCTCGACGATGCGACCATCCGCCTGATGAAAGCCAAGGGCACCTGGCTGGTCCCGACCATGATCGCGCCTGCAACCGCGCTGCTTCAGGCCCGCGGCGGGATGCTCCCGCCCGCAACCGTGCCCAAGGCCGAGGAGGCAGCGGCCGCTGCCCGCGACAGCCACCGCAAGGCAATCGCTGCGGGGGTGAAGATCGCTTTCGGGACCGATACCGGGGTCAGCCCGCACGGTGAGAACGCGCGCGAATTCGCGCTGATGGTCGAGGCCGGAATGACCCCTGCGGCGGCGATCAAGGCTGCCACGGTCGGCGCCGCCGAAGCCATCGGTCGCCCAGCCATCGGCCGCATCGCGCCGGGCATGGCGGCAGACATCATCGCGGTCGACGGCGATCCGCTGGCCGATGTGCGCCAGCTCGAGGACGTCGATTTCGTGATGAAGGGCGGCCGCATCGTCAAGAACGAGGAGTAGCGCTTGTGATCGTCACCACCACGCCGGGGATCGAAGGCCACGCGATCGTCGATTACCTTGGCATCGTCACCGGCGAGGTGATCGTCGGCGCCAACCTGTTCCGCGACCTGTTCGCCTCGATCACCGATATCGTCGGCGGGCGCTCGGGCAGTTACGAAAAGGTGCTCGAGCGCGCGCGGCGCGAGGCGATCCTCGAGATGGTTGCCAAGGCGCGCGAACTGGGCGGCGACGCGCTGGTCGGCTGCGATCTCGATTATCAGGTGCTGGGCAAGGGCGGCTCGATGCTGATGGTCTCGATCAGCGGCACAGCGGTCAAGCTGCGCTGAACCCGCAGATGCCGGCCATGATTGCCCGCCGGGCCCTGCTGCGCTAGGGGCGCGGCTTCCATTTCAGCGCAAGACCGGACCCATGGCAGGCCATTCCAAATACAAGAACATCATGCACCGCAAGGGAGCGCAGGACAAAAAGCGCTCGGCGCAGTTTTCCAAGCTCAGCCGCGAGATTACCGTCGCGGCCAAGATGGGTATGCCCGACCCGGACATGAACCCGCGGCTGCGCGCGGCGGTCAACGCCGCCAAGGCGCAATCGGTGCCCAAGGACAACATCCAGCGCGCGATCGATAAAGCTGCCAGAGGGGACGGCGAGAACTACGAAGAGATCCGCTACGAGGGCTATGGCCCGGGCGGGGTCGCTCTGATCGTCGAGGCGCTGACCGACAACCGCAACCGCACCGCCACCAACGTGCGCACCGCGTTCAGCCGCAACGGCGGCAATCTGGGCGCGAGCGGCGCGGTGAGCCACGGGTTCGAGCGGCTCGGGCTGATCGAATACGGCGCGAAAGCGGGCGATGAGGACGCCGTGCTGGACGCCGCAATCGAGGCCGGGGCCGACGATGTCGAGAGCGAGACTGCGGATGCCGACGGAGAGGGCGGCGGCCATTCGATCTGGACCAGCGTCGAAAGCCTCCACGAGGTCGCCCGCGCGCTCGAAGCCACGCTGGGCGATCCCGAGGCGGTCAAGCTCGCCTGGCGCCCTTCGCTCCGTACCGAAGTCGGCGAGGACGATGCGATCACGCTGTTCAAGCTGATCGACGTGCTCGACGAGGACGACGACGTCCAGACCGTCTGGGGCAATTACGAGGTCAGCGACGAGGTGATGGAGAAGGTGAGCAATCAGCCGGCTTCGCAGTGGGGGAGAGGCTGAGGGAGCGCCGGGGCATTTCATGCTCATAATCGGCCTCGATCCCGGGCTCGGCACCACCGGCTGGGGGATCGTGGCCAAGAACGGCAGCCGCCTGAGCCACATCGCCAACGGTCAGGTGAAAACCGACTCCAAGGCACCGCTGGCCGAACGGCTGGTAACGCTCGATCGCGAACTGGCCGACGTGATCCTGCGCCACCGGCCCGATAGCGGCGCGGTGGAGGAGGTGTTCGTCAACACCAATCCGCAATCGACGCTCAAGCTTGGCCAGGCACGCGGGGTCTGCCTGCTGGCGCTCGCCCGCGCCGGGTTGCCGGTCGCCGAATATGCCACCCGGCTGGTCAAGAAGGCGCTGGTCGGCACCGGCGGGGCAGACAAGGCACAGGTCCAGGCGATGCTGCGGGTGCTGCTGCCCGGGGTCAAACTGGCGGGCGCGGACGCGGCCGATGCGCTCGCGGTGGCGATCTGCCACGCGCATATGGTGCGAGCCCCGAAATAGTGGAATGGTGAGACCATGATCGCCAAACTCACCGGCCTGCTCGACGACACCGGTGCCGACTGGGCGGTGATCGACGTCGCCGGGGTCGGTTACCTCGTCCACGCCTCGGCCAAGACGCTGGCCGCGCTGGGCATTCGCGGCGATACGGTATCCGTGTTCACCGACCTGCAGGTCAGCGAGAACGACCTGCGCCTGATCGGCTTCGCCAGCGCCGGTGAACGCGACTGGTTCCGCCTGCTGACCGGGGTGCAGGGTGTCGGCAGCAAGGTCGCGCTGGCGATCCTCTCTGCGCTGTCCACCCAAGACCTGCAACGCGCCTGTGCGGGCGGGGATGCGGCGATGGTCGCGCGGGCGCAGGGCGTCGGGCCGAAGCTGGCCGGGCGGATCGTCAACGAGCTGAAGGACAAGGCGGGCGGATTGCCGACCGCGCCGGGGGCGGCGATGGTCGCGCCGCCGGGTTCGGTGAGCGCGGACGCGGTCTCGGCGTTGCAGAACCTCGGCTTCAAGCCCGCCATTGCCGCGAGCGCGGTGGGGCGCGCAGTCGAGGAACTGGGCGACGGCGCAGGGTTGAATGATCTGGTACGTACAGCACTGAAACGGGCCGCAGGATGATCCGGGTGGTGACCGCCATCATCACCGATGCGAGCGGACGGTTGCTTCTTGTGCGCAAGCGGGGGACCGCTTGTTTCATGCAGCCGGGAGGAAAGATCGAGCCGGGCGAAACCGCGCCTGCCGCGCTGCGGCGCGAGCTTGCCGAAGAAGTCGGATTGACGATGCCGGAGGAGGAATTGCACTACGTCGGGACAGGGGCAGCACCTGCCGCCAACGAGCCGGGGATGATAGTCCATGCCGAAATTTTCCGGGTATCGCCACCGCCCGACTTTCGGCCGGTTTGCGGCGGCGAAATCGAGGAGCTTCACTGGTTCGATCCGGCCACCGACGCGCACCTCTGCGTGGCGCCGCTGACCCGCGAGCAGGTCCTGCCCCGGTTCATGGCCGCATGACCGACAACCCCCACCTCTCCCCCCAGCGCCAGCCCGAAGATGTAGACGCGGCGCTGCGCCCCAAGACGCTCGCCGAATTCGTCGGGCAGGCGGCGGCCAAGGACAACCTGCGGGTGTTCATCGAGAGTGCGCGCAGCCGCCGCGAGGCGATGGATCATGTGCTGTTCTTCGGTCCGCCCGGCCTCGGCAAGACCACGCTGGCGCAGATCGTCGCGCGCGAGCTGGGCGTGGGTTTCCGCGCCACCTCCGGCCCGGTGATCTCCAAGGCGGGCGACCTGGCGGCGCTGCTGACCAATCTGGAAGAGGGCGACGTCCTGTTCATCGACGAGATTCACCGGCTCAATCCGGTGGTCGAGGAGGTGCTCTACCCGGCGATGGAAGATCGCGCGCTCGATCTGATCATCGGCGAGGGACCGTCCGCGCGTTCGGTGCGGATCGATTTGCCGGCATTTACCCTGATCGGCGCGACGACGCGGGCCGGGCTGCTGACCACCCCGCTGCGCGACCGTTTCGGCATCCCGGTCCGGCTCAACTTCTATTCGGTCGAGGAACTGGAGCGCGTGGTGATCCGTGCTGCCGCGCTGCTCGGCCAGGGGCTTGATGGCGCGGGTGCGCGCGAGATCGCGCGGCGCGCGCGCGGTACGCCGCGGGTGGCGGGACGGCTGCTGCGGCGGGTGCGCGATTTCGCCCATGTCGCGGGCGACAGTGTGGTCACGCGCGCCATTGCCGACGCCGCGCTGACCCGGCTGGAGGTCGACGGACTGGGGCTCGATGCAATGGACCGGCGCTATCTGACGATGATCGCCGACATCTATCGCGGCGGCCCGGTGGGGGTCGAAACGCTGGCCGCCGGCCTTTCCGAACCGCGCGACACGATCGAGGACGTGATCGAACCCTACCTGATCCAGCTCGGCCTGGTGGCCCGGACCGCGCGCGGGCGATGCCTCAACGACCGCGCCTGGGGGCACCTCGGATTGACCCCGCCGACGGGTTCACAAAGCGGATTGTTCGATTCGCCAGAGACCCCGCAAGGCGAAGATCCAGCCTGATTTTTCCAGGCACCGGGTGACGTCCGGCGTTAGTTTGGTTCCATAACGGGACATAACCGGGTGGGGCCCCTCCCGACCCGTACTTTTAGGCCCATTCGACCCGCCAAACGCGGTTAACGCGGTTGAGAACCTCGTCTTGCCATGCGCTGTTGCAATCAGCGGAGCAGGCTTTGCGACGGGCGACCATCGCTCCATCGCTCCGTCAAGGCGAAGAGAGAGCACGATCATGTCGATTCGGATGGCCCTTGCGAAACTGAGCGCTGCAGTCGCCGGCGGTGCCCTGGTCGGCGGTGGGGCGGTGCACGTCGCCGAGCCCAGCGCCAAGAACCAGGGTTACGTCAAGCACGTGAAGCAGGCCAAGCCGGTCCGCACGGTCAAGCCGCGCCGGGTCGTCGAGCGCGCCCAGCCGCGCACGGTCAAGCGGATGCGCAAGATCGTCAAGACCGAGACCAACCGGGTCTGTGCGCCGCAGCAGGATGCGCTGATGGCGGTGCCGTTGCCTTACGTGCCGCAGCTTCCCCCCCAGTCGGGCGGCGGTGGCAGCGTGCCGGTGGTGATCGGCGGCGGCGGGATCGGCGGCTTTGGTGGCGGCGGATTCTTCGGCGGGTTCTTCGGCGGCAGCAGCGGGGGCGGCGGCAGTGTCGTCGTATCCTCGACCAGCACCGGTTCGACCTCCACTTCGGGCGGCAGCAGTTCGACTTCGGGCGGCAGCAGTTCGACGGGCGGCAGCTCGACGGGGGGCAGCTCGACCAGCACCTCTTCAGGCGGGATCACCAGCTCGACCACCACCGGAGGGGTTTCCACCTCATCGGGCGCAGTGAGCACTTCGACCTCTAGTTCCTCGGGCAACGTCTCGACCTCCACCGGGGGCGTCAGCACTTCGACCGGCGGGGTCAGCACCTCCACCGGCGGCGTCAGCACTTCGACCGGTGGCGTCTCGACCTCGACCGGCGGGGTCAGCACTTCCTCGGGCAATGTCTCGACCTCGTCGGGCAACGTTTCCACCTCATCGGGGAACGTCTCAACCTCATCGGGCAATGTCGCCAGCAGCGGCTCGTCGAGCACCAGCTCGTCAAGCTCGACCAGTTCGTCCACCTCAAGTTCGAGCTCGACCTCGTCCTCGACCTCCAGCTCCTCGTCGGGCGGAACCAGCTCGACGGGCGGAACTCCGCCGGTCGACGTCCCGGCCCCGCCGATGCTGCTCCTGTTCGGCGCAGCGGCCGCCACGCTGGTGGCACGGCGCAAGTTGGGCAAAGCCACCGCCTGAAGCCGCTGTTCACCGGACTACCAAAAGGGCGGTCCTGCGGGGCCGCCCTTTTGGTATCACGTAGAAGGGGCAGCGCTCAGGCGGTCCTGCGGCGCAAGGTCCACAGTGTCGCCAGCCCGACGCCGAGCCACACGAGATTGAGCGCGGCCGAGGGAATCGCGCCATGCCAGCCACTGTTGACGATGAACCCGGCGGCTCCGGCCACGTTCATCCACTGGAACGTCCGGCTGCGACCATCCAGTCGCCCGAGCGAGAGGAGAATATAAGCGACAAGTATCAGCGTCGCGCCGATCCAGCCTGCCGCTTCGACAAGCACAGTCACCGTCACCGGTTGCGGCCGTCCCGGGGCTGACCCGGGATGGTGCGGTTCAAGCAGCCAGCTTCCGCAAAACGTAGTGCAGAATTCCCCCGTTGAGGAAATACTCCAGCTCGTTGGCGGTATCGATGCGGCACAGCGCGGTGAACGTGAACGTCTCGCCCGATGGCCGGGTGACTTCCACGGTCACGTCCTGGCGCGGCTTCAGTCCGGCGACGCCGTGGATCGTGAACGAATCGTCGCCCGTCAGGCCGAGCGTTTCGCGCGTGTCACCGCCCATGAACTGCAGCGGCAGCACGCCCATGCCGACCAGGTTCGAGCGGTGGATGCGCTCGAAGCTTTCGACGATGACCGATCGCACGCCGAGCAGGTTGGTGCCCTTGGCCGCCCAATCGCGGCTGGAACCGGTGCCGTATTCCTTGCCGGCGATCACCACCATCGGCACGCCCTCGGCCTTGTAGGCCATTGCCGCGTCGTAGATCGCCATGACCTCGCCGTTGTGGCGGCTCATCCCGCCCTCGATCCCGGGGACCATCTCGTTCTTGATCCGGATGTTGGCGAAAGTGCCGCGCATCATCACGTCGTGATGGCCGCGGCGGCTGCCGTACGAGTTGAAATCGGCCTTGGCGACCTGATGGTCCATCAGCCACTTGCCGCCGGGACTGTCGACCTTGATCGATCCGGCGGGCGAGATGTGATCGGTGGTGATCGAATCGCCCAGGATCGCCAGGGGCTTGGCGCCGATGATGTCGGCAACCGGCGCCGGGGTCATGCTCATGCCCTCGAAATAGGGCGGGTTGGCGACATAGGTCGATCCGGCGCGCCACTGGTAGGTTTCGCTGCCGGTGACGTCGATCGCCTGCCAGTGCGCGTCGCCTTTGTAGACATCGGCATAGCGCGCCTGGAACATCGGGCGGTCGATCGACGAGGCCATCAGCGACGCGATTTCGGCGTTGGTCGGCCAGATGTCCTTGAGATAGACGTCGGCACCCGCGGTCGATTGCCCGATCGGCGTCGTGGTGAAGTCCTCGGTCACCGTACCCTTGAGCGCATAGGCGACGACCAGCGGCGGCGAGGCGAGGAAGTTGGCGCGCACATCGGGCGAGACGCGGCCCTCGAAGTTGCGGTTGCCCGAAAGCACGCTGGCGGCGACGATATCATGACCGTTGATGGCGTTGCTGATCGGTTCGGCGAGCGGGCCGGAGTTGCCGATGCAGGTGGTGCAGCCATAGCCGACGAGGTTGAACCCGAGCGCGTCGAGGTGCTCCTGCAGCCCCGCGCGGATCAGGTAATCGGTGACCACCTGCGATCCGGGTGCAAGGCTGGTCTTGACCCACGGCTTGGGCTTCAGCCCCAGTTCGTTGGCCTTCTTGGCAACCAGCCCGGCAGCGACCAGCACGCTGGGGTTGGAGGTGTTGGTGCAGCTGGTGATCGCGGCGATCACCACATCGCCATCGCCGATGTCGTGATCGCGGCCTTCGACGGGCGTGCGCTTGAACCCGACATGCTTGTAGACGTTGGCCAGATCGTCGTTGAACACGTTGTCGACGTGTTCGAGGCTGACCTTGTCCTGCGGGCGCTTGGGTCCGGCCAGCGACGGCACGACGGTCGCCATGTCGAGTTCGAGCGTGTCGGTGAAGATCGGCTCCGGCCCGTTCGGGTCGAGCCAGAAGCCCTGCGCCTTGGCATAGGCTTCGACCAGAGCGATCTGGTCTTCCTCGCGACCGGTCAGGCGCAGATAATCGAGCGTCTTGTCATCGATCCCGAAGAACCCGCAGGTCGCGCCATATTCGGGCGCCATGTTGGCGAGCGTAGCGCGGTCGGCCAGCGACAGGTGGGCGAGGCCGGGTCCATAATACTCGACGAACCGGCCGACCACGCCCCTGGCGCGCAGCATCTGGGTGGCGGTCAGCACCAGATCGGTGGCGGTGACGCCCTCGTTGAGCTTGCCGACGACCTTGAAACCGACCACTTCGGGGATCAGCATCGAGACCGGCTGGCCCAGCATCGCCGCCTCGGCCTCGATCCCGCCGACGCCCCAGCCGAGCACGCCCAGCCCGTTGATCATCGTGGTATGGCTGTCGGTGCCGACGCAGGTATCGGGATAGGCGACTTCCTGCCCGGTCTGGTCCTTGGAAACCCACACGGTCTGCGCGATGTTTTCCAGGTTCACCTGATGGCAGATCCCGGTGCCGGGGGGGACCGCATAGAAATTGTCGAGGCTTTTCGAGCCCCACTTGAGGAAATCGTAACGCTCGCCGTTGCGCTCGTATTCGATCTCGACGTTCTGTTCGAACGCCTTGGGGTGGCCGAACTCGTCGACCATCACCGAGTGATCGATCACCAGGTGGACCGGGACCAGCGGATTGATCTTCGAGGTATCGCCGCCCAGCTTGGCGATCGCATCGCGCATCGCGGCCAGATCGACCACGCAGGGAACGCCGGTGAAATCCTGAAGCAGCACGCGCGCCGGGCGGTACTGGATTTCCGCGCCGGTGACCGGGTTCTTCTGCCAGTCGACCAGCGCCTTGATGTCCTCGACCCCGACGGTGAAGCCGCCATCCTCGAAGCGCAGCAGGTTCTCGAGCAGGACCTTCATGCTGAACGGCAGGCGCGAAATGTCGCCATACCTTTCGGCTGCCTTGGCCAGCGAGTAATACCCGTAATCGCGTCCGCCCACCGTAAGGGTGCTGCGCGCGCCAAGCGTGTCCTGTCCGACCTGAGTCATGTGTGTGATTCCTCCTGCTGGCTTGCCCGTCGGTACGCCCGATATCCGTCCGGAGTCGGGGTCAGGCGATGCGCGTTTCGCAGGTTCTGGTCAAGCGTGCGGGTGGGGATTCAAGCCACGGTCACGCTTTCACGGAATTTGTCGGTCAAACCACCACGGCCTCGGGCGGCGTCGTCCGGGTCGCATAGATGCACGCCGCCACGATCGCCACCGCGCCCAGCACCGTGGCCCAGCCGAGCGGCTCAGCGAAGCCGATCCAGCCGACCAGCGCGGCCCAGACGAACGCACTATACTCCATCGGCACGAGCACCTGGGTCTCGGCGCGGGCATAGGCCCAGCTCATCAGCAGCGAGGCCGAGATCGCCAGTAACGCGGAAACGCCGATGTGCATCCAGGCGCGCAGGTCCGGCCATTCGAAAAACCACGGAATGGCGAGGCCCAGGATCAGCAGCACGAACAGGTTCTGGAAGAACGCGATTTCCTGCGGGCGCGCGATTTGCGCCTGCTTGCGCTGAAGCACCAGGTTCCAGGCATAAAGCACCGCCGAAATCATCAGCGCGGCGATCCCTTCCCCGCTCCCCGCAGGAAAGCCGCCCGACATGCGCGGCGCGACGATCACCAGCACGCCCGCGAACCCCGCGACCGAGGCCCAGATCGCGCGCGGGGCGATTTTCTCGCCCAGCATCACGGCGGCCAGATACAGCGCGATCAGCGGCGCGACGAACGACAGCGCGATCGCCTCGGCGATCGGCAGCAGGGTCAGCGAGTGGAAGAACAACAGCGCCATCGCCGCCGCCACGGTGCTGCGCAGCGCATGGACCTTCATGACCGCGCGGGCGGGAAACCCCCCGACACTGCCCAGGAACAGCGGCGTGGCCAGCGCGGTGCCGATCAGGCCGCGGCAGACCATCGCGCTGTAAGCCCCGGCAGCAAGCGCGGCGGCTTTCATGAACCCGTCCATCACGCTGAGCAGCGCGACCGCGAGAACCGTGACGAGGATCGGGGCGAGAGGATGATGACTGGGGGCATGGTGTGGCTGTTTCATTCGGGCCACGCCTAGCCATGATTAAGCCACCAGTCAGCCGCGATGCTTGATTGGCTCCGGGCAATTGGGCAAAATCATGGCCGCCGCGCCACCCGCACCGGGCTGGCGACGCATCGGCATCAACAGCGGAATAGCAAATGGGAACGATCTGCGGTCAGTGGCTGCGCACCGGGACGACGATGACGGCGGCTCTCTTGATCGCCGCGCCTGCGCTTGCCCAGAACGCCCCGGCCCGGACTCCGGCGACGGGAGCAACCTCTCCCGCGCCTGTCGATCTGATCGAACCGGCGGTCCAG
>JBBSKI010000033.1:0-20572 GCA_038256425.1 Sphingomonadales bacterium | reverse complement strand
GTGCCGGGACGCGGCGAATAGGGGAAAATATGGCCGTGGACCACGTCGCACGCTTCGATGATCGAGCAGTTGGCGGAGTGCATTTGGGCTGTCTCAGTGGGAAAACCGGCGATCAGGTCGGCTCCGATGGCAATGCCGGGCCGTGCCGCCTTGAGCCTCTCGACCAGTGCGATGGCCTGCCCGCGCGAGTGCCGCCGCTTCATCCGCTTGAGCACCATGTCGTCGCCGGACTGGAGCGAAAGGTGGACGTGCGGCATCACTCGCGGTTCCTGCGTCAGCAGCTCGAACAGCAGCGGATCGATCTCGATCCCGTCGAGCGAGGACAGGCGCAGCCGGGCGAGGGCAGGCACGTTCCGGAGGATCGCGGCGACCAGCGTGCCGAGCGAGGGTGCGTCATAACTGGTGAGATCGACCCCGGTGAGAACCACTTCGGCGACGCCCTGATCGACCAGCTCGGTGATCTCGGCAATAACATCGGCGACCGGGCGCGACCAGCTTGGGCCCCGGCCCTGCGGGATGATGCAAAAGGTGCACGAATGGTCGCAGCCGTTCTGAACCGGCACGAAGGCACGGGTGTGAACTGCCGGGCCTTGATCCCCGAGCGGGCGCCAATCATGCGCAACCCAACCGGGCTTGGCGGCGTTCGGCATCACTTCGGCAAGCTTTGCAAAGCCTGCCGGATCGATCGTTGCCGCGCATCCGGTGGCGATCACCCGGCGTCCGCCCATGCCCGCGCGCCGAACCGCATTGCGGCTGTCGCGCATTGCGGCGGCGGTTACCGCGCAGGTGTTGACGACTGCAACGTCCTGCCCCTGAAGCAGCACCCTGATCCGCGCGCTTTCGGCATGGTTGAGACGGCAGCCCAACGTGACGATCTGCGGACTGCTCACGCCGCCACGGCCCTCATGCTGCCATGCCATAATCGGTCAGTTCGAAACTGCCGCGATAGCTTTCGCTGGCGGGACCGCTCATCCGCACTTGCCCGCCCATCGGCCAGGCGATCGACAGCGTCCCGCCGGGCAGGGTGACCTTGACTTCGCGCGGTGTCATCCCCCGCCGGATGGCGGCGACCACGGTGGCGCAGGCGCCTGTGCCGCAGGCGCGGGTCAATCCTGTCCCACGCTCCCACACGCGCAGGCGCAGATGGTCGGGCCCGACCTGGGTGGCAACGTTGACGTTGATCCGTTCGGGAAACAGCGGGTCGCGCTCTATCAGGGGGCCGAGCCAGGCGAGATCGACCGCATCGCAATCGGGCACGAAGAACACGACGTGCGGGTTGCCGACATTGACCGCGCCGGGATTTTCGAGGTCTTCCCAGCCGACCGGCAGCGTCAGCGTGTCCATCGCATAGGCGAGTGGGATATCCTGCCATTCGAAACGCGGCTTGCCCATATCGACCGCCGCGCCGCCTGGCTGCGGTTCGCTGGTGACGATTCCGCCCAGCGTCTCGATCCGCGCCGGCCGGCCCAGCATCATGCCCACCGCACGGCTGGCGTTGCCGCAGCTTTCGACCTCGCTGCCGTCGGCATTGAAGATCCGCATGCCCAGGTCCGCCGCAGTCGACGGCACCAGCACGATCACCTGATCGCAGCCGATGCCCGTCTTTCGATCGGCCAGCGCAGCGGCGAGCGGGGGAGCCATCTCTATTGCCGTCTCGCGGCCGTCGAGGACCACGAAATCGTTGCCTAATCCATGCATCTTGATGAAGGGAACGCGCATTGCGCGCGTCCTATGCGAGGCAATGGCTCAAGTCGAGTGGCGCGCGCCCCAGGTCAGGACTGGCCGACAGCCCACTTGGGCACGTCGACCGGCCCGGCGGGCTTGAGATCCAGCGCGGTCGTTTCCTTGTCATCGCCGATCAGGCGGCCCTTTGCGGCCAGCATCTGGCGGACCTGCGCGGCGGTTTCGGGGCGTCCATAGAGGAAGCCCTGACCCTTGAAATTGCCCAGCGTGCGAAGTTCGGCAAGCACTTCGAGGCTCTCGATCCCTTCTGCGGTAATCGGCATGTTCATGCCTTCACCAAGCGAGGTTATGGCCTGGATGATGGTTGCGCTCTCCTTGCTCGATGTGAGCGTGGAGACGAAGCTGCGGTCGATCTTGATCCGGTCGAACGGCAGCGAGCGCAATTGTGCCAGGCTTGAATAGCCGGTACCGAAATCGTCGAGGCTGATCGTGATGCCCTGGTTCTTGAGGCTGGTGATCAGGCTGCGAACGACCCCGATGTTTTCGTGGAGGCACGTTTCGGTTATCTCGATGTCGAGGCGGCTGGGCGGGAAATTGGTTTCGACTAGCAGTTTGAGCAGCTTCTGGGCGAACCACGGATCGCGCAGCTGGATCGGTGAAATGTTGACCGACAGCGT
Source organism: Sphingomonadales bacterium (assembly GCA_038256425.1). Classification (GTDB taxonomy): domain Bacteria; phylum Pseudomonadota; class Alphaproteobacteria; order Sphingomonadales; family Sphingomonadaceae; genus Novosphingobium. The sequence continues at coordinate 18,212 of JBBSKI010000033.1, read as the reverse complement.
CAGGGATGGCTCCCATTCGCTCGCATCCCGCAGGGCCTGGGCAATCAATTGCTCGGACATTTCGGCGATCACGCCAATCTCTTCGGCAATCGGAATGAATATTTCGGGGCTGACGAGTCCCAGCGTGGGCGAATTCCATCGGGCCAACATTTCGAAGCCCGATAAGTCGCCACTTTCCAGATCGACCTGCTGCTCGTAAAAAGGCACAAATTCGCCACGCGTAAGCCCGCGACGGATGCCGGTCTCCAGCTCGCTGCGAAAGCGCTGATCGCTTTCCATCGCCGAATCGAACCAGTAATGGCGGTTCCGGCCGTGCTTTTTGGCGTGGTACATCGCGATATCGGCTTGGTGCAGCAATGCTTGGGCATCGTTGCGCCCGTCGCTGGCTTTGGCCCCTGCGCTGCTGACGATGCCGATCGACATGGTAACTTCAATGCACAGGCCATCGTGCTCAAGGGGTTCGGCGACGACGTTGATCATTTTATCGGCCAACTGGTCGATCGCTTCGGCACGAGCCGGATCGTAGGGCACCACACAGGCGAATTCGTCGCCGCCCAAGCGGGCAAGCACGGCCTCATCGGGCAACAGGCGGCGCACCCGGTGCGCGGTTTCGATGAGCAGGGCGTCGCCAGCGAGATGGCCATTGATGTCGTTGATCATCTTGAAATTATCGAGATCGAACATCAGGAAAGCGACTTCCTGGCCGTTGTTGGCCGCTGCCGCGAGCAGCAGGTTGGTCGCAGGTCCCACGCTGCGGCGGTTCAGGCAGCCGGTCAGCGGGTCGGTCTGGGCGAGCAGGCAGGCCTGTTCCTCGGCCTCGCGCCGTTCGCCGACTTCACCGGTCAACTCGCGATAACGCCGCCACCCAAAGATGATCAGCGCAATGTTGAGGAGAACCGCATTGACCAACAAGCGGTCGGGACCGATCCCCGTTCCTTCCCACGAGCGTATGATCTGGGGCAAGACACTGCCACCGGTTCCGACGAACATGATGATCGCGGCAATGGCGATCCCCAGCGCGACGACATCGCGCTTCGCCGCGTCGATCCGGCCTCGCTTGAAATTTCCTGGGCTCCAACGCTCGCTGCTATGCGCGTACGGCGTCGCAAAGGGATTGGCGATGTGGATTTGCCCCGTGTCCATTCCGCTGCATATATCCCAAACGACGCTAATATACCGTTAAACCCCCCGATAGCGGTTCCTGCGATCCCGAACGAGCCTTGCGTTTGCTGCTTCCGGCGGCTAAGGGACACTCTGAATGCGACGGGTGCGAATGCTCCGGCCGTGTCATCAGACGCCGATGCAATGCGGCGCGCCGGTCGGCGAGGTTTCGCCCACCGGCGTTTTTTGCGTTGCTTACGGCCAGCAGTTCGGGGTTGCGAAGGCACCATGTACGACAGGAGGCTCGATGTTTGATTCCCTGTCCGATCGTTTGGGCACGGTGTTTGACCGGCTGCGCGGTCGTGGTGCGCTGAGCGAGGACGACGTTCGTGCAGCGATGCGCGAGGTCCGGATCGCTCTGCTCGAAGCCGATGTTGCGCTTCCGGTGGTCCGTCGGTTCGTCGACCGGGTTACCGAACAGGCGATCGGCGCGCAGGTGCTGCGTTCGGTCACGCCGGGCCAGCAAGTCGTCAAGATCGTCCATGACGAACTCGTCGAGACGCTTGGTGGGGGCGACGAGACAGCTTCGGCGCTCGATCTCAATGCCGCCCCGCCGGTCGTGATCCTGATGGTCGGACTGCAAGGTTCGGGCAAGACCACCAGCACGGCCAAGATCGGCAAGCTGCTTAAGGAACGCCACGGCAAGAAGGTGCTGATGGCATCGCTCGATGTTTATCGCCCCGCCGCGCAGGAGCAGCTCCGCGTGCTGGGCGAGCAGGTCAGCGTGGCAACGTTGCCGGTGATGGCCGGGCAGATGCCGGTCGACATCGCGGTCCGCGCGCTCCAGTCGGCGCGGCTTCAGGCGATCGACGTGGTCATGCTCGACACCGCCGGGCGACTGCATGTCGATGGCGCGTTGATGGACGAGTTGAAGGCGGTCGCCGCGGCGACCTCCCCTCGTGAAACGCTGCTGGTCGTCGATGCGTTGACCGGGCAGGACGCGGTCAACGTCGCCCAGAGTTTCGCGGGCCAGGTCGATCTCACCGGCGTGATGCTGACCCGGATGGACGGCGATGCGCGCGGCGGCGCGGCGCTGTCGATGCGCAGTGTCACCGGCAAGCCAATCAAGTTCGCCGGCACCGGCGAAAAGCTTGACGGGATCGAGACGTTCAGCGCGAGCCGGGTCGCTGGGCGTATCCTGGGCATGGGCGACGTCGTCTCGATCGTTGAGCGGGCAGCCGCAACGATCGAGGCGGAGGACGCCGAAAAGCTCGCAGCGCGGCTCGCCAAGGGCCAGTTCGATCTCAACGATCTCCAGACCCAGCTGCGGCAGATGACCAAGATGGGCGGGCTGGGAATGCTTGCCGGACTGCTGCCGGGCATGAAGCAGGCCAAGCAGGCGCTCGCCGCCAGCGGCACCGACGACCGGATGCTGCTGCGGCTCGATGCGATCATCGGTTCGATGACAGCCAAGGAGCGCGCGCGCCCCGAACTGCTCAACGCCAAGCGCAAGATCCGCGTCGCCAAAGGGGCGGGGATGCAGGTGCAGGACGTCAACCGCCTGCTCAAGATGCACAAGGACATGGCCGGGGCGATGAAGCAGATCCGCAAGATGGGCGGATTGAAGGGCCTTGGCGCGATGTTCGGCAAAGGCGGGATGGGGGGCGGTATGGGCGGCGGCGGGATGTCCGGACTGCCCGGCCTTGGCGGCGGTGGCGGACCCCCGCAACTTCCCGGTCTCGGCGGCGGCGGCCTGCCCGGCAACCTCGGCAATCTTTTCAAGAAATAACTCAATTCCAGCAATTCAACGAAAGGCTTAAAACATGTCTGTTTCCATGCGTTTGTCGCGCGGCGGCTCGAAGAAGCGCCCTTATTATCGTATCGTGGTGGCCAACAGCCGCGCACCGCGCGATGGCAACTATCTCGAGCAGATCGGGACCTATAACCCGCTGCTGGCCAAGGACGACGAGAACCGCGTCAAGCTTGTCGAAGACCGCGCACGTTACTGGCTGGGCGTCGGCGCGCAGCCGACCGACCGCGTCGCGCGGATGCTCGACAAGGCTGGCGTGAAAGAGCGCGCTGCAACCAATAACCCGAACAAGGCCGAGCCCGGCAAGAAGGCCAAGGATCGCGCCGAAGATCGCGCGACCAAGCTCGTCGAGGCCGAGGAAGCACGCGCTGCCGCAGCTGCAGCGCCTGCTCCCGAGCCTGAGCCCGAACCCGAAGTGGTCGCCGAACCCGAAGCTGCGGCCGAGCCTGAAGCAGTCGCCGAGCCTGAAGCTGCGGCTGAGCCGGAAGTACAGGCCGACGAGCCGGCTGCCGAGGCCGCACCCGAAGTTCAGGTCGAGGCCAACGAAGCCACTCCGAACACCGATGCGGGTGATGACGCCTCGACTTCCGAAGGCGAAAGCGCTCAAAAGCCCGCCGAGGGCTAAGCTATGTCGAACAAGCCCGTCACGCTCGCCGCCATAACCGGTGCGCACGGCGTGACGGGCGAGGTCCGCCTTAAGCTGTTCGGCGAGGGGGTCGCCTCGCTGAAGCCGCATAAAAGCTTCAACGACGCTGCGCTGACGCTGACCAAGCTGCACGACGACGGCAAGGGCGGCGCCATTGCCCGGTTTGCCGAGGTGGCCGACCGCACCGCCGCCGAAGCCCTGCGGGGCACCGCCCTGACCGTCCCCCGTTCATCTCTCCCGCCGCTGGGCGATGGCGAGTATTACTATGCCGACCTCATCGGGTTACCCGCTGTCTCGACCGAGGGCGAGGCGCTGGGCGTTTGCATTGCGGTCGAAAACTTTGGCGCAGGTGACGTGCTGGAAATCGAGAAGCCCAACGGAACGCGTTTCATGGTGCCGATGCGGGCGGAAGCGGTTCCGCAATGGAACGATACTGGAATCGTCGTTGACGCGGGTTGGGCATCCTAGTATATACAGTTCGTGTATACGGAGGCTGCGATGACCGACAAGACCTATGATCGCGTCAAAGAGGCGTCACAGACATTTCGAGCTGCGACCGAGGTTTCACTTTGGGAACCGTCAACCGGCACGATCAGTCATCGTGCCAAGGTGTTCAAGTCGGGCAATTCGCTGGCGTTGCGCTTGCCTAAGGCGTTGGGGTTGGAGGCAGGCATGGAAATGGACATTACGGCAATGTCGCGCGGACGCTATGCACTTGAGCGGGTGCAGCCGGCGCGCCGCACGATCGACATCAGCGGCTTCGCAGGAATGTTGCCCGGCTTCAAACCCGCGCCGCGCGAAGACTTCGAAGAACGACCCTCTGCGGTGGCACGGCGCAAGGCGTTGTTGGGCGAGTGATCCGTTACCTCATCGATTCCGATCTTGCGATCTACTCGATGGGCGGTGAGCGGGACTCGTCGCTCAACCGGCGTCTTGCGTCGTGTTCCCCGGGCGAAGTTGCGATCTCGGCGATCAGCTTCGCCGAGGTCGCGCTGGGGACCTGGAATGGCAAACCGCCTCGCCAAGACGTGCTCGACGCCTTTGTGCGGGCGATCCCGATCGTCTCGTTCGACGAGGGGGCCTCGCGGACATACGCGAGGCTGCCCTTCAAGCGCGCGCGCTTCGACCGGTTGCTGGCGGCGCACGCGCTAAGCATCGGGGCGGTGGTGGTTACCAACAATGAAACCGACTTCACCGACGTGCCGGGGTTGAAGGTCGAGAACTGGACGGTTTGATGCTGGTCCAAGAGTTGCTTCAGTTTTTGATATTAATCGGTTTGAGCGCTGTTCCCGCAGCGGCGGTGAGTTCTTGGCTTTTTTGGTTTCGTCCGGCTTGGAGTGGATGCCGCCTTAGGCTTGTATCCGCTTCACCTATGCCGCTGATCTTTGCATCATTTTGCATCTGGCTGTTCATCGACGCCAGCTCTCTTTCGTCTCGAGCGGAATGTGGTGTGGACGCCTGAGGCATGGCCGCGATGTTCGCCACGATTGGCTTAGCATATGCCTTATTAGCCTTCGTCGCTTCCTATGGAGTGGCGTGGATTTTTACACGATCTCGTCGATGACCTTCGCCGCGACCGTCCTCACCCTCTACCCCGAGATGTTCCCCGGGCCGCTCGGGGTCAGTTTGGCGGGTCGGGCATTGGCGGAAGGAAAATGGTCGCTCGATACCGTCCAGATCCGGCATTTCGCCTCTGACAAGCACCGCACGGTCGATGACACCCCCGCAGGCGGGGGGGCGGGGATGGTCCTGCGCGCTGACGTTCTGGCCAAGGTGGTCGATCATGCCGCTGCGCTCCATCCCGCCAACCCGATCATCGCCATGACCCCGCGCGGCGCACCGCTTATTCAGGACCGCGTTCGCCAGTTCGCCGCAGGTCCCGGCCTCACCATCCTGTGCGGGCGGTTCGAGGGTTTCGATGAACGGATATTTGCGGCCCGGGCGATCGAGGAAGTCTCGCTTGGCGACATCGTCCTGTCGGGCGGGGAACCTGCAGCCTTGGCCCTGCTCGACGCTTGCATTCGGCTGCTTCCCGGCGTAATGGGCGCGCCTTCCAGCGGTGCCGAGGAATCGTTCGAGAACGGCCTCCTCGAGTATCCGCACTATACCCGACCTCAGCAATGGGAAGGGCGCACGATCCCCGAAGTGCTGCGATCGGGGGATCATGCGAAGATAGCCGCCTGGCGAAAGCAACAGGCGGAGATCGACACACGGTTACGCAGGCCGGATCTTTGGGAGCGTCACATCGGCGCTCGGGTCCAGTCTGCCTCTGGCGCGCGGCGTGAAACGAAGGACCAGGGTCAGTGAACCTGATTCAAACGCTCGAGGCCGAGGCCATCGAGGAATTCAACAGCCGGAAATCGATTCCGGAGTTCCGCGCGGGCGATACCGTTCGCGTCGGCGTGCGCGTCGTCGAGGGTGAGCGCACCCGTGTCCAGGCGTTCGAGGGGGTGTGCATCGCGCGCTCCAATCGTGGGCTTGGCAGCAACTTCACCGTCCGCAAGATGAGCTTCGGCGAAGGTGTCGAGCGCGTCTTCCCGCTCTATTCGCCCAACATCGACAGCATTACCGTGGTCCGCCGCGGTGTTGTTCGGCGGGCCAAGCTCTACTACCTGCGCGGCCGCACCGGCAAGCGCGCACGTATTGCCGAGCGCAAGGTGGTCAAGCCCAGCGAGACTGCTGGCAAGGCCGCCAAGGAATAAGGCGAGGCTGACCCTTTCAACAGGTCGGTCCCTCCAACAGACCGATGCGGCCGGCTCCCATCAGCGGAGACCGGCCGTTTCCTTATCGGGCCAATGGCCTCCCAATCAGGGAAAGTGCATCATGGGTTATCGGGTAGTAGTCGTCGGCGCGACGGGCAACGTCGGGCGCGAAATACTCAATGTACTCGCCGAGCGGGCGTTTCCAGCGGACGAGATTGCGGCGGTCGCCAGCCCGCGCTCGACCGGGATCGAGGTCGAATACGGCGATACCGGCAAGATGCTAAAGTGCCGCAACATCGAGCATTTCGATTTCACCGGATGGGACATCGCGCTGTTCTCGGCGGGATCGGGGCCGGCGAAGGAATATGCGCCCAAGGCGGCGGCGGCGGGCTGCGTGGTGATCGACAATTCGTCGCTGTACCGGATGGACCCGGACGTCCCGCTCATTGTGCCCGAAGTGAACCCCGATGCGATCGACGGGTACAAGCGCCGCAACATCATCGCCAATCCCAATTGCTCGACCGCGCAGCTGGTCGTCGCGCTCAAGCCCCTCCATGATGCGGCGACGATCAAGCGCGTGGTCGTCTCGACCTACCAGTCGGTTTCGGGTGCGGGCAAGGAGGGGATGGACGAGCTGTTCGAGCAGACCCGTGCGGTCTTCATGCCGACCGGCGAAATGCGCGAGCCGCACAAGTTCACCAAGCAGATCGCCTTCAACGTCATCCCCCATATCGACGTGTTCCTGGACGATGGTTCCACCAAGGAAGAGTGGAAGATGGTGGTCGAAACCAAGAAGATACTCGATCCCAAGATCAAGCTGGTCGCCACCTGTGTGCGCGTGCCCGTGTTCGTGGGCCATTCCGAGGCCATCAACATCGAATTCGAGAACGAGATTTCGGCAAAGAAGGCACAGGCCATCCTGCGCGAGGCGCCCGGCGTGATGCTGATCGACAAGCGCGAGGACGGTGGATACGTGACCCCGGTCGAATGTGTCGGCGACGGCGCGACCTATATCAGCCGGGTGCGCGAGGACCCGACGGTCGAGAATGGCCTGACGCTGTGGTGCGTGAGCGACAACCTGCGCAAGGGTGCAGCGCTCAACGCGGTGCAGATCGCCGAACTGCTTGGAAGGCGGCATCTCAAGAAGGGGTGACTTGGCAGCTGCGGAACGGCAGAGTGTCGGCATGACCCTACACGCCGACATCTTCTGGTCGTTCCGCTCGCCATACAGTTATCTGGCAACGCGGCGGTATCGTGCGCTGGCAGAGGAATATGACCTGACGCTCAATTTGCGTCCGGTCTATCCGCTGGCCATCCGTCAGCCCGATTTCTTTGAGCGCAATCATCCCAGCTGGCTGCGCTACGTGTTCACTGATGTGGTCCGGCTGTCACAATTTCTGGGAATTCCGTTTGCGGCACCGCGCCCCGACCCGATCGTGCAGGACATCGCGACGCGGCGGATCGCAGACGAGCAGCCGCATATTTTTCGCCTTACCCGAATGGGTCAGGCGGCAGCGCGGCGGGGCAAGTCTCTGGCCTTTTGCGATGAGGTTTCCCGGCTGATCTGGGGCGGGACACAAGGCTGGAACGAGGGCGAGCATCTGGCCGGAGCGGCATTGCGCGCGGGGTTGAACCTGGCCGAACTGGACGCCGAGGCGACTGCCGAATCCGAGATACTCGACGCTGAAATCGCTGCCAATCAGGCCGCGCTCGAAGCTGCCAGGCATTGGGGCGTGCCGACGCTGGTGTTCGAGGGCGAGCCATTCTTCGGTCAGGACCGGACCGACCTGGCGGTGTGGCGGATGCAGCAAAAGGGGCTGGAAAGGCGATGAGCGTGAAGACCGGCGGGTGCCAGTGCGGTCGTGTTCGGTACTCGGTGGAGACGGACAAGGCGAAGGCCTACCTCTGCCACTGCCGGATGTGCCAGCGCGCCACCGGAGGGTTTGCCGCGGCGTTCGTTCAGGTTCCACCCGGGTCGCTGACATGGGAAAGTGAGCCCGACTGGTATGAAAGCTCGCCGATCGCGCGGCGGCCATTTTGTGCGAAATGCGGCACCCCGCTGGGCTTTCACTTCCTCGATGGCGCGGGCGAACCCGACATGAGCTTGGGAAGCCTTGACGAACCCGCCAGCTTTATCCCGGAAGCGCACGCGGGGTCGGAGAGCATCCACGAGGCCTGGCTCAACACCAGCGCCCTGCCGCGCTACTACACCGCCAAGACAGAAAGCGTCGCCAGGCGCTGGAGAGCGGCGGGACGTGAGGTGCCTGAATGACCGAAGAGTTCGAGGGCTTCGGCGGAGCCCGGCTCGCGCTGCACCGGATCGGGCCCAAGAGCGGTCACGCGCGCCCGGTGATACTGCTCCACGGGCTGTTTTCCAGCGCCGACATGAACTGGATCCGGTTTGGCCATGCCCAGCAACTGGCCGACGCGGGGTTCGAGGCGCTGATGCCCGATCTGCGCGCCCACGGCGGCAGCGCGGCGCCGCACGATCCGGCTGCCTACCCACCCGACGTGCTGGTTCACGATGCAGAGGCGCTGGTCGCTCATCTGGGTCTCACCGATTACGACCTTGCCGGGTTCTCGCTCGGTGCGCGGACGGCGGTGCGGGCCGTGCTGGGCGGGCTTACGCCAAGCAGAGTTGTGCTGGGCGGGATGGGGCTCGAAGGATTGGCCGGTTGGGGCAAGCGGCGCGATTTCTTCCTCGACGTCATTGCTCGCTCCGGCAGCATCCGCCCTGGCGATCCCGCTTACATGGCGCAGCAATTCATGAAATCGATGAAGGTCGACGGCGAGGCGGCGCGATTGCTGCTTGGAACTATGGTCGATACGCCCCCACCAGCGCTGACGGCTATCACTATGCCCACGCTGGTCGTCTGCGGCGACGAGGACGACGATAACGGATCGGCCGATGCGCTGGTCGCGGTGCTGCCAGACGCCACCCGCGCGACGATCCCCGGCACCCACATGAGCTCGGTCACCGGGCCCGGCCTTGGCCGCAAGATGGTTGAATTTCTTACCAGAATCGATTGACCGGAACGCATCCTCGCGCCACTGTTTTGGCATAATGAGGCGATTGCCGTGTGCGCATCGCCCCCCTTCGAGGAGCGCCCCATGAAATCCCCCCTTTCGCTTATCGCGCTGTCTACTGCTTTGGCCGCGTCCCCCGCCATCGCCCAAGTGGCGGCGCCAGCGGCTTCGGCCCCGCCAACTGCCGAAGCCGCCAAGCAATTCGTCGATACCGCAGCGGTCGCCTATCGCGATCAGATCATCCGGGCGTCGCGGGCCGAATGGGTCTATTCGACCTATATCAACGAGGATACCGAAGCGCTCAACGCCGAGCAGGAAGCGGTCCTGACCAAGATGCTGGTCAGCAACGCGACGAAGGCGGCGACGCTCGCGGACGCGCCGGGGCTCGATTACGATACCAACCGCATTCTCTCACGGATGCGCACGTTGATCACCACTCCCGCCTCAAGCCAGCCCGGCGCGGCAGAGCAGGTCGCCACGCTCAAGGGCCAGATGCAGGGCATCTATGGCAAGGGCAAGGGCACGCTGAATGGCCAGCCGATCAACGGCAGCGACATCGAGGCGGCGATGGGCACAAGCCGCAATCCCGCCGAGCTCAAGGAAATGTGGACCAGCTGGCACGATAACGTTGGCACGCCGATGAAGGACGAATACGTCCAGATGGTCGGCCTGATGAACGATGGCGCCAAGGAGCTGGGCTATGCCGACACCGGGGCGCTGTGGCGCTCCAACTATGACATGGACCCGGATGCTTTCGCGGCACTGACCGAGAAAATCTGGCAAGAGGTCAAGCCGCTTTACGACCAGCTCCACTGCTACACCCGGACCAAGCTCAACGACAAATATGGCGACGGCGTGCAAGCCAAGACCGGCCCGATCCGCGCCGACCTGCTCGGCAATATGTGGGCGCAGGAATGGGGCAACATCTATGATGTGGTCGCACCCCCGGGAGCAGGCGACATCGGTTTCGATACCACCGAGTTGCTCGTGGCCAAGGGCTATGACCCGATCAAGATGGTCAAGGCGGGTGAGGGCTTCTTCAGCTCGATCGGATTCGACCCACTACCCGCGACCTTCTGGACCCGCTCGCAATTCGTCAAGCCGGCCGACCGCGAGGTGATCTGCCACGCCTCGGCCTGGAATGTCGATCAGGTCGATGATCTGCGGATCAAGATGTGCACCAAGGTCAACGGTGATGACTTCACCACCGTCCACCATGAGCTGGGCCACAACTATTACCAGCGCGCTTACAACAAGCAGAACGTGTTCTACCTCGACGGGGCCAACGATGGATTCCACGAGGCGATCGGCGATGCCGTGGCGCTCTCGATCACGCCGGAATATCTCGTCCAGGTCGGCCTGCTCGATCGCGCGGCCGTGCCCAGCGCCGACAAGGACCTTGGCCTGTTGCTGCGTCAGGCGATGGATAAGGTTGCGTTCCTGCCGTTCGGCCTGTTGATCGATCGTTATCGCTGGGACGTGTTCAGCGGCAAGGTGCGGCCCGCCGACTATGGCAAGCACTGGGTCGACATGAAGCTGCAATACCAGGGGATCACCCCTCCGGTTGCGCGTCCGGCGGACAGCTTCGATGCAGGCGCGAAGTATCACATCCCCGCCAATGTGCCCTACACCCGCTACTTCCTGGCCCGCGTGCTCCAGTTCCAGTTCTATGAAGCGGCGTGCAAGCAAGCCGGGTGGAAGGGGCCGCTGCATCGTTGCTCGTTCTACGGCAACAAGGCGGTGGGCGAAAAACTCGATGCGATGTTGGCGATGGGCGCGTCAAAGCCGTGGCCGGATGCCTTGCAGGCCTTTACCGGCAGCCGCGAAATGAGCGGCAAAGCCATGATCCGCTATTTCGCCCCGTTGACGAAATGGCTCAAGACGCAGAACAAGGGCAAAATCTGCGGATGGTGAGGGTGCGATGAAACTTCGGCGAGCGTTTGCAATAATGGCCGCGCTGAGTGCATCTGCTCCTGCTTTGGCAGCAGATGTTTCGGCCAGCCATCCCGAAACGCTCGCCGCAGCCCTCAAGGGGGCCGGCTACGAGGTCGTGCAAGACGTCGATGACACCGGCGATCCGGTGCTCGAACTGACGATGCAGGGTTACAAGGCACGGTTGCTGTTTCTCGATTGCGATCCGGCCAGTCACGACAAGTGCGGCTCGGTGCAATTCTTCGCTGCATTCGATGCCGATGGGTCTGGCCTGAGCGCGGCCGATGCCGTGCTGTTCGCGAGGCGGTATCGCTACGCCGCTGTTACCGTGAACGCCAATGGCGATCCGATCCTGCGCTGGGACGTGGAAACCGGCGCGGGCATCCCGGCAGCGGTGTTCCAGACCTCTGCCGCGCGCTTCCTCGGCACGATGCAGGCAATGGGCGAGACGCTTTTTCCCAAAACTCCAGCCGGATAGCTATCGGAATGGCGGCTCGTTGAACGCGCGCAATTTGCGTGAATGCAGCCTCGGCCCCTCGGCGCGGAGCAATTCGCAGGCCTGAACGCCGATTTGCAAGTGCGCGCTGATGGCCTCCTCGTAAAACCGGTTGGCCTGTCCCGGCAGCTTGATCTCGCCGTGGAGGGGCTTGTCCGAAACGCACAACAGCGTCCCGTAAGGCACGCGGAAGCGATAGCCCTGACCCGCGATCGTCGCGCTTTCCATGTCGATTCCAACCGCGCGGCTCAGGCTCAGGCGGCGGGCCGAATGGGTATAGCGCAGCTCCCAGTTGCGGTCGTCGGTGGTGACGACGGTTCCCGTCCGCATCCGCCGCTTGAGATCCGCGCCGCCCGCCCCGCTCACGATCTCGGCGGCCTTCTGCAGCGCGACCTGAACTTCGGCGATGGCAGGGATGGGTATTTCGGGCGGAAGCACCGGGTCGAGCACGTGATCGTCGCGCAAATAGGCGTGGGCCAGGACATAGTCCCCGATCTTCTGGGTAGGGCGCAGGCCGCCGCAGTGGCCGATCATCAGCCACGCTTCGGGGCGCAGCACCGCGAGATGATCGGTGATGGTCTTGGCATTCGAGGGGCCGACCCCGATGTTGACCAGGGTAATTCCGCTCCGGTCGGGCGCGCACAAGTGATAGGCCGGCATCTGGTGCCGGCGCCAGGCGGTATCGGCAACTAGGTTGTGCGCATCCTCGGTCTTGTCCAGGACCAGCAGGCCGCCGGCCCCCGCCAGTGACGTGTAAGTGCCGTTTCCGACCTGATCGCCGGCCCAACGGACGAATTCGTCGACATAACGATGGTAATTTGTGAACAGCACATACCGCTGGAAATGGTCGGTCGAGGTGCCGGTGTAATGCGCCAGCCGCGCCAGACTGAAATCGGTACGCAGGGCATCGAACAGCGACAGCGGGAGCGACCTAGTCGAGTGCCCCATGTCGTACCCGTCGGCGAGTTCATCGCCGATCATCGCCAGCTCGGTGGTGGGGAAATGGCGCGCCAGTTCCTGCGGGCTGATCGCGCCAAGGCCGGCGCCATAGGCTCCGTCGAGCACATAGGGGAACGGCATCTCCTGCGCGGACGAGACGACCTCGATCCGCACGTCATAGCCTTCACCGATAAGCTCCAGCTGTTCGCGCAGGTAATCGGCGTAAAGCAGGGGACGGGTGACCGTGCAGGCATAGGTGCCGTGCTGGGTCAGGCGGCCAAACGCGTGAATTGCGTCAGCCGGGTGGTCGATGCCCTGATAATGGAGGCGCAGTTCGGGGTAGCAATAGCTGCCGTCGCGGCGGCGTTCGGGTGGGGGAACAATGCCCTCGGCGGCATAGTCAGTGATGTCCGCGCGCAGCCGGGCGACGGCGGCGTCATAAATGCGAGCGAGTTCCGCGATGATCGTGTCGGGTGATTCCATCCCAAGCCGATAGCGCGCAGACGGTTACAATTCAAACCGCGGCGCGGGATGGGATTGCACAGAACGGACATGGTCGTAGTACAGCCAGGGTAATGGGGGATCGGGCGATGGTAAAGCTGGCGACATCGATTGCGGCTGGTGTGCTGGCCCTTGCGGGGCCGGCAGCAGCTCAAGGCCCGGTTCCTGCGCCGAGCATCGAATCCCAACGGGCGTCCATTCGCGCAGTGTTCGAGGACAACCGCACGGCCCAGCACATCCCGGGCACCGTCTTCGGGATCGTGCGCGACGGGCGCCTCGTGCTGGTCGAGGGGCTGGGCGTGCGCGATCCCGCTACGGGCAAGGCGGTCGACCCCGATACCCGGTTCCGCATCGCCTCGATGTCGAAGGCGTTCACCGCGCTGGCGATCCTCAAGCTGCGCGACGAAGGCAAGATCGACCTTGGTGCGCCTGTCGCGCGCTACGTGCCCGAACTCGCCCAATGGAGCGCACAAACTGCGGACTCGCGCGCCGTTACGGTTCTCGATCTGCTCCATCACACCGCCGGGCTGGTCGAGGACAATCCCTGGGGCGATCGCCAACAGGTGCTGAGCGAGCCTGAATTCAGCGCGCTGATCGCCTCGGGCATGGCCTTCGCGACCCCGCCGGGGACGCGGATGGAGTATTCGAACTACGGCTATGCGCTGCTTGGGCGGATAGTCTCGAACGTCTCCGGGCGACCCTATCAAAACTATATTCGCGAAACGATCATGGTCCCGTTGGGCATGACCTCGACCGGGTATGACATTGCGAAGAGTCCCGCCCAATCCCGCGCGATCGGTTATCGCTGGCAGGACGAAGCATGGGTGCGCGAGCCGGACCTGCGCGATGGCGCGTTCGGCGCGATGGGCGGGATCGAGACCACCGCAAACGACTACGCCAAATGGATCGCCTTCCTGCTCTCCGCCTGGCCCCCGGGCGATGCGCCGGACAATGGCCCGGCCAAGCGCTCGACCGTTCGCGACATGGTCGTTCTGGTCAGTCCGGAACCATCGCGCGATCGTCCCGCTGTGCTTGGCCCTGCCTGCCGCCAGGGCATCGGCTATGGGACTGGGCTGAATGTCATCGACGATTGCGAACTGGGCAGGGTCGTCACCCATGGGGGCGGTTACCCGGGCTACGGCTCGAACATGGTGCTGCTGCCCGATGCGGGGGTTGGGATGTTCGTGTTCAACAACCGCACCTATGCCGGTGCGGGTCTGGCGCAGATGAAAGCACTGCTTGCGCTGCGCCGCTCCGGGGCGATCCCCGACCGGGTGACGCCGGTCTCGCCCGGCCTGGCGGAAGCCTATCTTCAGGCGAGGCGGGCCTGGGGCAGCGGCAGGCTCGCCGATCTGCCGCTCGCCAACAACGTCGCGCTCGATCGCGACCTGGATCGTCGCGAACGCGAAATCGCCGAAATCAAGAAGTCCGCTGGAACCTGCGCCAGATCCGAGCCGATCGTGGCCATTTCAGCGATGGAGGGCATTTTCACGTGGACCTGCTCGAGCGGCAAGGTGACCGGGCGGGTGCAACGCGCACCTTTGGCCAGGCTAGAACTTCAGGTTCTGGATTTCGAGTTCGTGCCAACCGATTGATCGAACACGAAAAAGGGCGCGGCTCGCACCGCGCCCTTGTTGTTTCGTGCAGAGAGAGGCTCAGGCCTCTTCGGTGCGCTCTTCGAGCATGTCGGCAGGAATTTCGCCAGGCTCGAGGCTGAGGTCCTTGGCTTCGGTGAAGCCCGAAGGAACGTTCGATTCCTCGAACATCGCCTTCATCACGTCGACGCCCTGGGCCTGCAGTTCGGCCTCGTCGGACGAACGCGCGACGTTGACCTTCACGGTCACCATCACTTCGGGGTGAAGCGTGACGCGCACGTCGTACAGCCCGATCGACTTGATCGGCCGTTCGAGCACGACCATGCCCTTGGTCAGGCCGGCGCCGTCTTCGTTCAGCGCATCGACGATGTCGCGCACGCTGACCGAGCCATAAAGCTGGCCGGAGTTGGACGAGGCGCGGATCAGCACGACCTGCTTGCCCTCGACTTTTGCGGAATGCGTTTCGGCCACGCTGCGCTTCGAGGCGTTATCGGCCTCGATCTTGCCGCGGTTGGCTTCGAACACCTTGCGGTTGGCCGCGTTGGCGCGCAGCGCCTTCTTGCCCGGGAGCAGGAAGTTGCGGGCGTAACCGTCTTTGACGGAAACGACGTCGCCGATCGAGCCGAGCTTGTCGACGCGTTCGAGCAGGATGAGTTCCATGATGCTCGCTCCTTACTTCACGAGGTACGGCAGCAGGCCGATTTGCCGGGCGCGCTTGATCGCCTGGCCCAACTCGCGCTGCTTCTTGGCCGAAACCGCGGTGATGCGGCTCGGAACGATCTTGCCCCGCTCGGACATGAAGCCCTGCAGCAGGCGCACGTCCTTGTAATCGATCTTGGGCGCGCTCTTGCCCGAGAACGGGCATGACTTGCGGCGGCGGAAAAACGGGCGACCCATGGCTTATTCTCCCTCGCGTTCGCGGCGGCGCGTGCGATCGCGCTCGTTCTTGCGCATCATCGCCGACGGGCCGGCTTCATGCTCGTCGACCCGCACGGTCATGTAGCGGATGATGTCCTCGTTGATCGCGGTCTGGCGCTCCAGCTCGGCGACGACGCCCGCCGGGGCATCGAGGTGCAGCATCACGAAGTGCGCCTTGCGGTTCTTCTTGATCTTGTAGGCCAGCGAACGGAGGCCCCACGACTCGGTCTTGACGACCTTGCCCTGGTTGGCATCGACGATTTCGCTGGCGGCGGCGGCGAGGGTATCGACCTGCGCCTGGCTCAAATCCTGGCGGGCCAGGAAGACGTGTTCATACAGCGGCATCGCTGCGCTTCTCCTTGTTGCCGATCGCTGGCTTGCCGCACGATTGCGGGGCCCCTCCGGCTTTCTGCTGTCCCGGGCGAGGCGTTGGCCCCGGCTGGGAGACGGGCGCATAGCGCAAAGCCGCGCGATTGCAAGCTCCACCCGGCCCGGGAGGCATTGAGGGTCACGGTCAGGGCGGCGTTCAGGGTTGCGCTCGCGGTTGCGTTCGGGGTTACGGGGGTGACACGGTGTAACCCTGGTGTCACCCTGCGTTCGACCCCCGGAAAACTGCGCGATTGCGCCGTTCCCAATGCGCGAAGGCCGTCCAGGGTGACAGGTGACACAGGAAGGCGAGGCGAGGCGAGGGGGCGGGGCATCGCCGAGTCTATGCCGAACGCGCCGCCTGTAGGAAAGTTTTTTGCGAACGCTTGCGCGATTCCCGCCAGCTGGGGTGCGGGCGGCTCGAAACCCCGTGCCGCTGAGCCATGGCTGCAATGGGGTGGATAACAGACACTGAGCCTGTTCAGACACTGGGGCTGCTCCTCCGCCTTGCCAGAATAGCCTGAAGACTTTTCGAGCGCCGAACGTTAAACGACGGAACCGAATTACATGGGGGCTAGCACGATGAATCCGAACAAGGTGCTGTGGGAAAAAGGCGATTTCACCAAGATTGCCGATGCTATGCGGGACAGCGGCGATGAACTGGTGGAGAGCCTCGGCGTGGCGTCCGGAATGGACGTGCTCGATCTGGGCTGCGGCGATGGCACGACCGCCCTGCCGGCGGCGCAGCGCGGTGCAAACGTGCTCGGAGTGGACATTGCCGAGAATCTCGTGGCTGCCGGCAACGCGCGGGCGGCGGCGGCTGGCCTGCACAACCTGAGGTTCGAGGAAGGCGATGCATCCGACCTCCGCAATCTTGGCGACGAGAGCTTCGACCTTGTCGTGAGCATATTCGGCGCGATGTTTGCGCCGAAACCGTTCGACGTGGCGAAAGAGATGGTGCGGATCACGCGGACTGGCGGCCGCATTGTAATGGGTAACTGGATCCCTGGCGACCCTACCTTGATTGCCCAGGTCCTGAAGACCAGCGCCGCTTACACTCCGCCCCCACCCGAAGGCTTCATCAGCCCGGTCACGTGGGGCGTCGAAGATACTGTCCGCGAACGGTTCGGTGCTGCTGGCGTGCCTGCCGGGAATATTGCCTGCGAGCGCGCGACCTATGTCTTTCGCTGTCAGGCCCCGCCGTCCGAGCTGCTTCAAACGTTCAAACAGTATTACGGCCCGACGATGAACGCGTTTGAGGCGGCATCCAAAGATGGAAGGGCTGAGCAGCTCGAGGCCGAGCTGACCCAGTTGTTCGAAGACCATAATCGCGCCGGTGCCGACAGAACCGAGATCCCGGCCACCTTCCTGAAGGTGATGGTCACCAAGCCTTAGCCAGCCATGCGTGCCCGATCTGGCCGATCGCGGCGCGCGCAAGGCTGATACGCTACCCCCGATTTGCTGAGAGAGGTTCTGGCAAAGGTCGTCACCTTGTTCCAGTAAGCTTGCGCATGAAGCCTGACACGGCAATTGTCGCGGCACGCAATGGGGGAAATCGAAAATGGCCGCGCCACGCAATCGGCTGTATTACGGCGATAACCTCGACGTCTTGCGGCGCAAGGTGGGGAGCGAGAGCGTCGATCTGTGCTATATCGGGGCCCTTGGCGGGCGCTAGCCGAGCGGAATAAGGTTGCTTCATTCGGTTCCGCTGGAGATGAAGCTGTCTGCCCACACGTTGCCACCAAACGTCCCATGTGGTGGCTTCGAGGGGCGCAGGCCGCACCCGAAAACGTGACCCCAATTCATCCGCCAGCCTGAACCTGTGGATAAGTAAACGCGCTTGTTTGCAGCGGCCAAGCCTGTGAAAATTTTAACAAGTTAACCATCGAATTTTAGGATCTTGCTGCTAACAACATCGGGGGCCCAGAGGGGGTGCCGGGGCCAATGCATCGGATTCCGAGGTAATCGACCCCCAAACGGAAATGGGGATTTGTGCCTTGGAACAGTCGGCAGAGCGGGATCCAGCTTCGTCAGCGAGCGGCGCCGATGGGCATCTTGGGCAGCTTGATCGAGCGGTTGAGGTCCTGTCCGCGGGGTTGGCGACACTCGACGATATAGGTCTCACCGTTGCCGCAGCGCACGTCTCGATGGGCCTCGAAAGCGCAAACACTCATGCCGG
>JBBSKI010000032.1:0-21007 GCA_038256425.1 Sphingomonadales bacterium | reverse complement strand
GGTGGAGGAACAGCTCGGCCGGACCCCGCGCGGCACGCCCCGCCTGGCCATCCTGCGCCGCCCGGCTTCGCTGTTCGATTACCGGATCGATGATTTCGCGGTGACCGGCTACGATCCGCTGCCTGCGATCGCTGCGCCGGTGGCGGTCTGAATGCCACAAACCACGCTTGAAATAATATGTCGCGCGTGTAGAATAATGCTTCGAGGTTTGGGCGAATCCGGGAGACAGTGACCATGGCCGAACCAGTGCCATTCCCGGCCGGCACGGGGGGCAACCTTCCCCCGCTGGCGCTGCACGTTCCCGAGCCGAAATATCGCCCCGGCGACGCGGTCGACTATTCCGACCTTGCGATCCCTCCGGCGGGCCAGCAGCCGCGCCCCGACGAGACCTGCGCCGCTTCCGACACCAACCCGCTGTGTACCGACCTCGTCCGTGTGCTCGACGACCAGCACCGGGCGGTCGGCCCGTGGAACCCGCGGCTCGACCCCGATACGCTGCGCCGCATCCTGCGCACGATGGCGCTGACCCGCGCGTTCGACGAACGGATGTATCGCGGCCAGCGCCAGGGCAAGACCAGCTTCTACATGAAATGCACCGGCGAGGAGGCGACCAGTGTCGCCGCCGCCTTCGCGCTGCACAGCGATGACATGGTGTTCCCCAGCTATCGCCAGCAGGGCATCCTGATTGCGCGAGGCTATCCCTTGCTCGAGATGATCAACCAGATCTATTCGAACCGGGCGGACAAGCTGAAGGGCCGCCAGCTGCCGATCATGTACTGTTCGAAAGAGCACAGCTTCTTCTCGATCAGCGGCAACCTTGCCACCCAGTTGCCCCAGGCGACCGGGTTCGCGATGGCCAGCGCGATCAAGGGCGATACCCGGATCGCCGCGACCTGGGTGGGCGAGGGTTCGACCGCCGAGGGCGATTTCCATTCCGCGCTGACTTTCGCGGCGGTCTATAACGCGCCGGTGATCTTCAACGTGGTCAACAACCAGTGGGCGATCAGCAGCTTCTCGGGGTTTGCCGGGTCCGAACGCACGACCTTCGCGGCGCGCGCGATCGGCTATGGCATCGCCGGCCTCAGGGTCGATGGCAACGATGCGCTGGCGGTCTATGCCGCCGAGCAGTGGGCCGCCAACCGCGCCCGCGCCAACATGGGCCCCACGCTGATCGAGCACTTCACCTACCGCGCCGAGGGCCATTCGACCTCGGACGATCCGGGCCAGTATCGTTCGGCGCATGAGCGCGAGGAATGGCCGCTGGGTGATCCGATCAATCGGCTGATGTGCCACCTGATCGCGCTGGGCGAATGGTCGGAGGAGCAGCACGCCGCGATGGATCGCGAGCAGATCGACGAGGTCAAGGCGGTCACCCGCGAGGCGGAGAAGAACGGCATCCTCGGCCATGGGCTCCACCACCCGTTTGCGACGATGTTCGAGGACGTGTTCGAGGAATTGCCGTGGCATCTCAAGGAGCAGAGCGAACAGGCGATCCGCGAGCGCCAGATCAAATGGCCGGAGCACCCGGTATGACCGATACAGCACCCGTGCGCCGCCTCAACATGATCGAGGCGATCAACGAGGCGCTCGATTTGTGCCTGGCCAACGATCCCAACGTAATCGTGATGGGCGAGGATGTCGGCTTTTTCGGCGGAGTGTTCCGCGCCACCGCAGGCTTGCAGAAGAAACACGGCAAGACCCGCGTGTTCGACACCCCGATCAGCGAATGCGGGATCATCGGAGTGGCGGTGGGGATGGGGGCCTATGGCCTGCGCCCGGTCCCCGAAATCCAGTTCGCCGATTACATCTATCCGGGTCTCGACCAGTTGATCAGTGAGGCGGCGCGGCTGCGCTATCGCTCGGCGGGTGAGTACATCGCGCCGATGACCGTGCGCTCGCCCTTCGGCGGCGGGATCTTCGGCGGGCAGACCCACAGCCAGAGCCCCGAAGCGCTGTTCACCCACGTTTCGGGGATCAAGACGGTCATTCCCTCAACGCCATACGACGCCAAGGGCCTGCTGATCGCAGCGATCGAGGACAACGATCCGGTGATCTTCTTCGAGCCCAAGCGGATCTATAACGGTCCGTTCAGCGGCTTTTACGACAAGCCGGTCGAGCCCTGGGCGCGGCACCCCGACAGCGAAGTGCCCGAGGGCCGATATACCGTGCCGCTGGGCAAGGCGCGGATCGTGCGCGAGGGCGATGCGCTGACCGTGCTGGCCTATGGCACGATGGTCCATGTCGTCTCGGCTGTGCTGGCCGAAAAAGGCGTCGATGCGGAGATTATCGATCTACGCACGCTGGTTCCGCTGGATATCGAGACGGTGGAAAATTCTGTGCAGAAAACCGGCAAATGCATGATCGTCCACGAGGCGACGCGCACCAGCGGGTTCGGCGCGGAGCTTTCGGCGCTGGTCCAGGAACGCTGCTTCTATCATCTCGAGGCCCCGATCGAGCGCGTGACCGGGTTCGATACACCCTATCCGCACAGCCTCGAATGGGCCTATTTCCCCGGTCCCGTCCGCATCGGCGAGGCGGTCGACAAATTACTGAAAGGGTGAGCCGCATGGCCCGCTACACCTTCCGCCTGCCCGACATCGGCGAGGGCATCGCCGAAGCCGAAATCGTCGCCTGGCATGTCAAGGTCGGCGACCGGATCGAGGAGGACGGCCGCCTTGCCGACATGATGACCGACAAGGCGACGGTCGAGATGGAAAGCCCGGTCACGGGCATCGTGGTCGAGGTCGCGGGCGAGGCGGGCGATATTATCGCGATCGGTTCTGCGCTGGCGGTGATCGAGGTCGAGGGGGAAGGTGAGGGGGCTGAGCCCGACGTCGCAGAGCGGATCGACGCGGAAAATCCTGACGCGGGCGATGTGGCACGCTTGATACAACCCGCTGCTGCCACACCCAAACCCGCTCAGGCTGAGCCTGTCGAGCCGAAGGCGGCCGTAGGCCAACCCCTGTCCTTTTCTTCGCCTCAAGCGCCCAGCGCCGAAGTAAAAAGCAGCCCTTCGACAAGCTCAGGGCGAGCGGAGTTGGCAGGCAAGGAGGGCGTGGCCATCAAGGTCCTCTCGACCCCCGCAGTCCGCCAGCGCGCGCGCGATCTCGGGATCGATCTGGGCGAGGTCAAACCCGCCGCCGATGGCCGTATCCGCCATGCCGACCTCGACGCCTTCCTTGCTTACAGCGGGGCGAAAGGGTTTGCCTCAAGCGGGCCCGCGCGCGCCGATGAGCAGGTCCGCGTGATCGGTCTGCGCCGCCGCATTGCCGAAAACATGGCGGCGTCCAAGCGCGCCATCCCGCATTTCTCCTATGTCGAGGAATGCGACGTCACCGCGCTCGAGGCAATGCGCGCGCAGCTGAATTCGGCGCGCGGAGAAAAGCCGAAGCTGACCATGCTGCCGCTGCTGATCGTGGCGATCTGCCGCACCTTGCCCGCCTTCCCGATGATCAACGCGCGCTATGACGACGAGGCCGGTGTCGTCACCCGCCACGGCGCGGTCCATCTCGGCATGGCGACCCAGACCGACGGGGGGCTGATGGTCCCGGTAATCCGCAACGCGCAGGGACTGAACCTGTGGCAACTCGCGCGCGAGATCGGCCGATTGGCGCAGGCCGCGCGCGATGGCACTGCGAAATCCGACGAATTGTCAGGTTCCACGCTCACGATCACGTCGCTCGGCGCGCTGGGCGGCATCGCCACCACCCCGGTCATCAACCGGCCCGAAGTCGCGATCATCGGTCCCAACCGGATCGTCGAGCGACCGATGTTCGTGTCCGACGAGTCCGGCCGCTTTGGGGGCGGCGAGCGGATCGAAAAGCGCAAGCTGATGAACGTCTCGATTTCGTGCGATCACCGCGTGGTCGACGGGTGGGACGCGGCCAGTTTCGTCCAGGCGCTCAAGCGGCTGATCGAGACACCGGTGCTGCTTCTGGCTGAGTGAACCGGCGCACAACGGGGGCTGCACAGTTGGGCTAAGTCGGATACATGCCTGGTAAGCCACCGGGGGAGTCGATCATGCCCACCGATCCGCGTATCGATGCCTATATCGAGCAGGCCCAGCCGTTCGCGCGGCCGATCCTCGAACACTTGCGCGAGGTGGTCCATTGCACGCTGCCGCAGGCCGACGAAACGATCAAATGGTCGATGCCGCATTTCACCCTCAATGGGAAAAACGTGGCAGGAATGGCGGCGTTCAAGGCGCACGCCGCTTTCGTGATCCACGGCGATGGACGTCAGGGCGCGGTCGATGACAGTGCGACGGGGCAGTTCAATCGCCTGGAAACACTCGCGGATCTACCGAGCGATGCTGCCCTCAGCCGCACCCTGAGCCGGGCGGCCGACCGGATCACCAACGGGGTCAAGACCGCGCGGCCCAAATCCGTGTTCAAGCCCGAGATCCCGGTGCCCGAGGATTTCGCAACGGCGCTGGCGATCGCATCGCCAGCCAAGCGCTTTTTCGAGCAGCTCTCTGCGAGCCATCGCCGCGAATACCTTGAATGGATCGTCAATGCCAAAAAGGCCGCGACGCGCGAGAAGCGGATCAATCAGGCGATCGTCTGGTTGTCCGAAAGCAAGAAGCGCAACTGGAAATACGAGGCTTGCTAGGCTTCAGCGCACGATTCCGCTGAAGGTCAGCCTGCCGCTTCCGGCCAGGGCCAGCTGCTTGGGCACGCGCCAGCGGACGTGAGTCACGTCCTCGGCGCTGGCATTGCGCCAGCTGCCGTCGTCGCGCACACGCAGGCCGGTCAGCGGGCCCCAGGTGCGCCCCCCGTCGATGGAGACTTCTTCCCGCCCGTCCGCGCTGCGCTGATAGGCAACGCTGCGGGGCAGGGGGTTGGTGATGGTGAATCGGTCGGAACGGTCGGCGCGCCATGCCACGACATAGACCAGCCGATCGCCCTTGCGCAGCGCGCGTGCCGGTTCCAGCACCTTCGCCATGCGGCCACCGGCAGCCGGGATCGCACGCTCGACGAATACGCTGTGCGCCAGCGCCACCGGTTCGGCGGCCTGCAGCGGTGCACTGCCGATCAGCGCGCTTCCCACCAGCAAAATCGGGACCAGTGCAAGCGGGGTCAGTGCAGCACCGAACAGCGTGACAGGGGCCACAGCCAGACACTTGAAACTCATCGACGTTTTGCCCCCACCCGGTCCGAGCGAGCCTTGTCGCAGGCAAAGTCGAAGGAATGGTTAACCGAGGTGGCAGCAAGACCCCGCAAAGGCCATGCAAGTGCCTGCCAGTCATGGAATTTGGTGGTAAAGCGAGCCGCTCACCCACGCCGCAGGAAGCGCCGGGGCGCGTGGTTGACACCGCTCCGGGGGTGCCCTAGTGGCGCTGCTCCCAAGCACGCGCGGGTGTAGCTCAGTTGGTTAGAGCGCCGGCCTGTCACGCCGGAGGTCGCGGGTTCAAGTCCCGTCACTCGCGCCACTTGGGGCCTCCTTACAACCCCTGATCGAAGCGGATCTCCTTCCCGTTTGCGGGGAGGCTGACCAGCAAACCGTCGCGCCCCACCACCAGCTTCCCGTCGAACCGGCTGGCAGCGTTGCCCAGGAACAGCCCCTCCATCGGGCCGGCCGGAATCGACGGGACGAGGTGATACAGCACCAGCGCCCTGACCCCCGCCGCCTCCGCCGCACGCGCCGCATCGGCCGGGCTGGCGTGATAGCCGGGAATATCGCCGATGATCTTGGCCGCGTCCTTGCGCCCGCGCTGCGCCAGCTTGGCCTGGAGCTGGCGGACCATGCGAGGATTCAGCGCCTCGTGGAACATCACGTCCGCACCCTTGCTGGCAGCGACGAACCCCGGAGAATAGACCGTGTCGCCACTGAGCGCGATCGATCGCCCCTTATAGTCGATGCGATAGCCATAGGCAGGCGCGATCGGGGCATGATCGACCCGGATCACGGTGATCTTTACGCCGCCCTGATCGTAAACCGGCGCAGTGCCGGGCGGTCCCTTGGCAATGGTCAGGATTTGCGGCGTTCCACCGAACCCGCCGGGCCGTGCGAACTTTGCCCCATGGTGGCCGACCCGATAGCCGGCATCGAGCGTGTAGGCTTCACGCAGCCCGGCCAGCACGCGCTCGGTCCCCGGCGGGCCATAGACCGGGATCGGGACGGGGCGCGATCCACCGACCCAGGTCTGCATCAGCAGCTCGCCAAGTCCATCGATATGGTCGGAATGGAGGTGCGTCAGGAAAATACCGCGCATCCGCTCGATCGGGAAGCCCATCCTCAGCAGCTTGCGGGTGGAGCCTGAGCCCGAATCGAACACGAAGGCGTCGTTCCCGGCGATGATCGCCACGCAGGGCCCGGCGCGCTCGGCGTCGGCCAGCGGGGAACCGCTGCCGCAGAGGTAGGCATGGAGGCCATCGCCCAGCGTGCGCGACTGATCCACCCCGACGGACTGATCGAGCGCGCGCAGGTAAAGCCGTTCGGCGATGGCGTCGCGACTGGCGTAGACGGCGATGCCGCCTGCGATCAGCGTGGCCAGAACAGCCAGTTTAATCCTGCGCATCGAGTGCCCCCCCCGTTCCTCCAGGGGCTAGCCGATGGCAGCAATCAGCGCCAGTGACCGGTTTCCATCCAGATCAGATAGCGCCCCAGCGGCAGCAACCACACCGTGCCCAACACCGCGTAGATCGCGGTCTGGACCAGCACCGGCCACGCACCGATCGGCTCGACCAGCGCCACGATCAGCACCGTGTAGACAAGCACCGCCGTTAGCAGCGCAAGGATGCCGACAGGTTTACGCCAGGTGGGTCTCATGGTGCTTGCATCCGTTCAAATGGGCCGAGCAGACGGGTCGGAGTGATGACCGCATCCAAGGCGCGGTCGTGCGGTTCGAGCGGAAGCAGCGGGGTTTCCTGGCAGTCCCATCCCAGCCCGATTGCCCGTGCGCCCGGATGATCGGCCAGCCAGCGATCGTAATGCCCCGCACCCATGCCGAGGCGCGCACCGCTCGCGGTGAATCCCACCAGCGGCACGAACAGGAGACCGGGTTCGACCAGAGGGGCGGCGGCGAGCGGCTGATGCATCCCCCACGGCCCGCATTCCAGACCTTCGCCGGACAACGGGTTCTCCCACAAGCGAAAAGTCATTGCGGCATCGCGCGCGGCGAACCACGGCAGCGCAACCGGGTGTCCAGCCTCGAAAAACCACCGGGCGTAGGGACTTGCTGGGGCCTCGTGGGGTGTTTCGGCATAAAGCCCCACAGTCATCCCCGCAGCGATTGTATCGCTGACGGCGCGCGGGGGGCGCAGGAACAGCAGCGCACGCACCCCATCGGGCAGCGCGGCGCAGTGGGCACGCCGGGCCGATTTCAGCCGTTGGCGCAACGTGGCTTTGCTATCCATCGAGAATCGAACCGGCGATTGCGCAATCCTTCAGAGCCGTCTGGCTTCCTGCTCCGGATGGCGAAATGGGAGCGGAAATGTGACGGGCCCGCCGTGGTCGTTTGCCGGAAATCCACTGACGCGTTTACGTCAGGTGGGGACCATATGTGCGGGACCAGGATCCCGCCAGAGACAGCCCCCAAGGATTGCTTATAGCCTCAGGGATGTTCGAAGGCTCGTACCGGGCAGTTCCCGTCAGCCCCTATCTAGTCCTTGCGGGCGGCAGCCTCAAGGGTATCGGCGAGTTTTTCCAGAGTGCCCGCCGCGCCTTCGATCCCCTCGACCAGTCTGATCAGCGTTGGGCCATGATCCTCGACCGGTTTGGGCGGGGGCGGAGCGCCTTTGCGGTTTTTGAGTTCATGGACTTCATCTGCAAGGAGCAGCGCGGCAAACAACAGTGTGCGGCTCTCGCTCTGCCCGGCCGCGCCGCCCATTTCGCGCAGCTTGTCATCGATGCTCTGGCCCAGGGCCGCGATATGGGCTTCTTCGCCCGCCGCGCAGGCGACGCTGAATTCCCGCCCACCGATCTCGAGTTTGACATTGCTCATGCCGGGCGCCTCACGATGGAAGCCCGCCCAGGATTTCGTCGAGCTGGCGCAACGAGCGGGCGACCGTATCCTTGAGCTGGGTATGGCGGTCCTGAAGCCCGGCATGTTCGTGGGGATCGACCGAAGGCGCCGCCGCCAGCGCGCGCCCCGCAGCGTCGGCTCGCTTGGTCGCTGCTGCAAGGCGTGTCAGCGCCGCGTCTATCCGCTCCCGGTCCATGGCTTCCATCGCTAGCACAAAAGCGGCGCGGGGCAACAGCTTGGCGACAACTTCATGACGTCGCTAGCGGCCTGCTTCTCGGGGATTACGGACCCGCGAGGGGCGATCGGCATCGGGAGCCAAACTTGACGCGGGGGGAGGGCTTGGCCAAGGAACCGGCTCGAATCGCGCTCCGTTCACGCTCGCACCTCACATCAAGGCGAAGCCCAGATGATTTCCGACCCGTCCCGCCTCGCGCCTATGGCGAATGCCATCCGTGTGTTGGCGATGGACGCGGTCCAGGCCGCCAACAGCGGGCACCCCGGAATGCCGATGGGCATGGCCGATGTCGCGACTGTGCTGTGGGACCAGTTCCTCCGATTCGATCCGGCAGACCCCCGCTGGCCCGACCGTGACCGCTTCGTGTTGTCGGCCGGGCATGGCTCGATGCTGATTTACGCGGCGTTGCACCTGACCGGTTACGAACGTCCGACGATGGCCGACATCGCCGCGTTCCGCCAACTCGGCAGTCCGTGCGCGGGCCACCCGGAGAATTTCGAGCTGGCCGGGGTCGAATGCACCACCGGGCCGCTGGGGCAGGGGCTGGCAATGGCGGTCGGCATGGCAATGGCCGAGCGTCACCTCAACGCGGTATTCGGCGATAGTCTGGTCGATCATCGCACCTGGGTGATAGCGGGCGACGGCTGCCTGATGGAGGGGCTCAACCACGAGGCGATCGGCCTGGCCGGGCACCACAAGCTGGGCCGCCTCAACGTGCTGTGGGACGACAATCGCATCACTATCGACGGCGCGACCAGCCTCTCGACCAGCGAGGACATCTGCGCGCGCTATGTCGCCACCGGCTGGCACGTCGAGCAGTGCGATGGCCACGATTTTGCGGACATCGCGCGCGCGCTGGCCGCTGCCGCCGCCGATCCCCGTCCCAGCCTGGTCGCCTGCCGCACCGTCATCGGTAAAGGCGCACCCACCAAGCAGGGCAGCCACAGTGTCCACGGCGCACCGCTGGGGGCAGAGGAGATCGCTGCGACGAGGCTCGGATTGGGCTGGACTGCGGCTCCGTTCGAGGTGCCAGACGCGATTCTGGCCGACTGGCGGTCGCTCGGCGCACGCGGGGCGGCAGATCGTATCTCGTGGCAGGCACATCTCGCAAGTTCCTCGGAAAGCGCAGAATTCTCTCGCCGGATGAACGGCGATCTGCCTGTCGGCGACGCTGCCGAACAGGCGTTCGCTGGCTGGCTGGACGGCTCGCAAAAGGTCGCGACCCGCCGCGCTTCCGAACTCGCTCTCGAAGTGCTGACGCCGCTGGTGCCCGAGATGATCGGCGGCTCGGCCGATCTCACCGGCTCGAACAACACCAAGACCAAAGCCACCCCGCCGCTGACCGCCGAAAACTACGGCGGGCGCTATGTCTCCTACGGCATCCGCGAATTCGGCATGGCGGCGGCGATGAACGGCATGGCGCTGCACGGCGGGGTCATCCCCTATGGCGGCACCTTCCTGGTGTTCAGCGACTACTGCCGCAATGCGATCCGCATGTCGGCGCTCCAGCGCACGCGGGTGATCTACGTGCTTACGCATGACAGCATCGGGCTGGGCGAGGATGGGCCGACCCACCAGCCGGTCGAGCACGTGATGAGCCTGCGGCTGATCCCCAACCTCTATGTCTTCCGCCCCGCCGACGTGATCGAGACCGCCGAGTGCTGGATGCTCGCGCTGCAATCGCGCGAGACGCCTTCGGTGCTGGCGCTGACCCGGCAGAACCTGCCGCAGCTTCGCAGTTCAGGCGAAATGCTCAGCGCCAAGGGCGGCTATCGGCTGCGCGCTGCTCAGGCCGCCCGAAAGGTCGTGCTGGTGGCGACCGGCTCCGAAGTGGCTCTGGCGGTCGATGTCGCTGCCGCGCTCGAAGGCCAAGGGATCGGGGCGGATGTCGTTTCGATGCCTTGCACCGAACTGTTCGATGCGCAGGACGCAGGCTATCGCGCCGACGTTCTTCCGCGCGATGCGCTCAAGGTCTCGATCGAAGCCGGGGTGACGATGGGCTGGGAACGCTATGTCGGCTCCGACGGTCTCACCATCGGGATCGACAGCTTCGGAGCCTCGGCTCCGGCCGAGCAATTGTTCCCCCACTTCGGCTTCTCGGTCGATGCGATCGTACCGAAAATTCTACCCAGGCTGGCAGTTTAACAGGAGTTTCTTTCATGGCGACGAAAGTTGCGATCAACGGTTTCGGGCGCATTGGGCGCAATGTGGCGCGTGCCATTCTCGCGCGCACCGATCATGACCTTGAACTGGTATCGATCAATGACCTGGCTGACGCCAAGGCCAATGCCATGCTGTTCCGGCGCGATAGCGTCCATGGCGCGTTCAAGGGCACGGTCGAAGTCGACGGGAACGACCTGATCATCGATGGCAAGCGCATCCACGTCACCGCGGAGCGCGACCCCGCCAATCTTCCGCACGCGGCGCAGGGCATCGACATCGCGCTTGAATGCACCGGGTTCTTCACCGACCGCGCGGCTTGCGAGAAGCATATCGCAGCAGGTGCCAAGCGCGTGCTGATTTCCGCGCCGGGCAAGAATGTCGACCTGACCGTGGTCTATGGGGTCAACCACGACAAGCTGACCGCCGCGCACCTGATCGTGTCGAACGCAAGCTGCACCACCAACTGCCTGGCGTCGTTCGCCAAGGTGCTCAACGACGCGATCGGGATCGAGCGCGGCCTGATGACCACGATCCACGCCTATACCAACGATCAGAAGATCCTCGATCAGATCCACGAAGACCCCCGCCGCGCGCGGGCTGCGGGGATGAGCATGATCCCCACGACTACCGGCGCGGCGCGTGCGGTGGGTGAAGTGCTGCCCGAACTGAAAGGCAAGCTCGACGGCTCGGCGATCCGCGTGCCCACTCCCAACGTTTCGGTGGTCGACCTCACTTTCACGCCAAAGCGCGACACCACCAAGGACGAGGTCAACGCGCTGCTCAAGGCGGCCGCCGACGGCCCCATGAAGGGTGTGCTGGCTTTCACCGACGAGCCGCTGGTTTCGATCGACTTTAACGGCAGCCCGGCCAGTTCGACCATCGACAGCCTCGAGACCACGGTGATCGACGGCAAGCTAGTGCGGGTGCTTAGCTGGTATGACAACGAATGGGGCTTCTCCAACCGGATGGTCGATACCGCCGGGGTGATGGCAGGGCTGATCTGAAGCCGCCGGGCATGAGCAAGTTCCGCACCCTCGACGACCTCAGCGATATCAGGGGCCAGCGCGTGCTGGTCCGCGAGGACCTCAACGTGCCGATGGCCGACGGCGCGGTGACCGACGACACCCGGCTACGCTCGGCCGCGCCGACCCTGCTGGAACTGGCGGATCGCGGTGCGAAAGTGCTGGTGCTGGCCCATTTCGGGCGGCCCAAGGGCGCGGTGGTCGAAAAGTATTCGCTGCGGCAGGTGGTGCCCGCGCTGGCCGGCGTGCTGGGGAGGCCGGTAGGCTTCGTCGCAGCGGGAGAAGCGCCCGATCTTGCCGATGGTGAGATCGCGGTGATCGAAAATACCCGCTTCGACCCGGGTGAAGAAACTAACGATGCTGAGTTCGTAAATACTCTGAAATCTCTCGGCGAAGTATATGTCAATGATGCCTTTTCCGCCGCGCATCGGGCTCACGCTTCGACCGTCGGCATCGCCCGGATGCTGCCCGCCTATGCCGGGCGCGCGATGGAGGCCGAGCTAAAGGCGCTCGAAGCGGCACTGGGCCAGCCGGTCCATCCCGTTGCGGCGGTGGTCGGCGGGGCGAAGGTCTCGTCCAAGCTCGACGTCCTGATGCACTTGGTCGGCAAGGTCGATCACCTGATCATCGGCGGGGGCATGGCCAACACCTTCCTCGCCGCGCGCGGGGTCGACGTCGGCAAGTCGCTATGCGAACACGATCTGGCCGCGACCTGCGAGGAAATCCTCGCCAATGCCGAGCGCGCGGGCTGCACGGTTCACTTGCCCTACGATGTGGTGACAGCGCGCCAGTTCGCGCCCAACCCGCCGACCGAAACGGTCAATGTCCACGAGGTCGCGCCCGATGCGATGATCCTCGACATTGGCCCGGCTGCGGTGGAGGCGCTGGCGGACGTGCTCAAGACCTGCCGCACGCTGGTATGGAACGGACCGCTCGGCGCGTTCGAGACTCCTCCGTTCGATACCGCCACGGTCGCGCTGGCGCGCACAGCCGCGGCGCTGACCCGCGAAGGCTCGCTGGTTTCGGTTGCGGGCGGGGGCGATACCGTCGCCGCGCTCAACCAGGCTGGGGTGGCGAGCGATTTCAGTTATGTTTCGACGGCCGGCGGCGCTTTCCTCGAATGGATGGAAGGCAAGACCCTCCCCGGCGTGGCAGCGCTTGAGGAAGCAGCCCGGGAGGCAGCGCCATGAGCGAGGATCAGGCCGTATCGGGCGACGACCGGCTAGTCGCGATCAGCGAGGGCGAGTGGACCGGCTGGTCGACCTGGATGACCGACGCCTTCGAGCAGAGTTCCGGGCCATTCTACGAACGAACCTTGCCCGACGGGCGACGGATCAGCGCCTTCCGTGCCGAGCCGCGGCATATGAACGGCGGCGGGTTCATGCACGGCGGGTGCCTGCTGACCTTTGCCGATTCGGCGCTGTTCACCATCGCCCAGCCGGCGCTGGCCGGGCATCACGGGGTGACGGTCAACCTGTCAGGCGACTTTCTCGATTCTGCAAACTCGGGCGAACTGATCGAAGCGACCGGCGAGATCACGCGCGCCGGGCACAAGACGATCTTCGTTCGCGGCATCGCCACCGCCGACGGCCGCCCGGTGTTGAGCTTCACCGGCATCATCAAGAAAATGCGGCCGCGCTGACCGCTCCTTCCACAGCATGAGGACTATGATGAACTACGACCAAATGCGCGACCGGATCGGTTCGGGTCAAGGCTTCATCGCCGCGCTCGACCAGTCGGGCGGATCGACCCCCAAGGCTCTCAAGGGCTATGGGATCGACGACGGGGCCTGGGCCGACGAGGCGGAAATGTTCGGTCTGATCCACGCAATGCGGAGCCGGATCATCACCGCGCCGTGCTTTACCGGCGAGAAAGTGCTGGGCGCGATCCTGTTCGAGCGGACGATGGATGGTGCCATCGATGGCCAGCCCGTCCCTGCGGCGCTGATCGAGCGGGGGATCGTGCCGTTCATCAAGATCGACAAGGGGCTGGAGGACGAGGGCGCCGGGGGCTTTGGCGGCGTCCAGATGATGAAGCCGATGCCCGATCTGGAGGCCCTGCTCGACCGCGCGAAGGCGCTCGGGGTGTTCGGCACCAAGGAACGCTCGGTCATCAACGCGGCCGATCCCGCCGGGATCGCGGCGATCGTCGCGCAGCAGTTCGAGGTCGCCCGCCGGGTGCTGGCCAAGGGCATGATGCCGATGATCGAACCCGAAATCAGCATCAAGAGCGCCACACGTGCCGAATGCGACATCATCATGCGCGCCGAGATCCTCAAGCATCTGGACGGGCTGGCGGCGGGCGAGAAGGTCATGCTCAAGCTGACCCTGCCGGTCGTGCCGGGGACCTTCGACGCCCTGGTCGATCATCCCGGCGTGCTCAAGGTTGTCGCGCTCTCGGGCGGCTTTGCCCGGGCCGAAGCCTGCGCCGAGCTGGCCAAGAACCGCGGCGTTATCGCCAGCTTCAGCCGTGCGCTGCTCGACGACCTGCGCCATGGGATGAGCGACGACGATTTCGCCGGTTCGCTCGGCGGGGCAATCGACGAGATCCACGCGGCCTCGGTGGCCTAGTCCTCACTGTCGAAGCGGAACCCGAAGCGGTTGTCGGCCGGGGGCGTCGCGGTGTCCTGCGCGCGCCCGGGCCGCACTTCGGCCAGCGTCAGCGTACCGTCCGCAACCGCGACCGGTTCGCCCAGCGTCAGGTCGCGGGTCAGTTTCATCGTGGGGGTGGAGATCGTCGCGGAGACGACCACCCGTCCGGCCCAGACGCATTGGACGCCTGGCGGACAGCGGCTGTCCTCGACCAGTCTTAGGGGGGTCACTGTGGGGCCGTCGACGCTGACGGTCTCCCCCAGCCGCGCCCAGCGCAGGCCGCTGGAGCCCCCCGCTGCATTGGAGGGCGGAACGGTGGCGCAGGCGGTAAGCGCGAGCAGGGGGACGAGCAGGACAGGGAGCTTCATGACCGCCGATATCGCGGGGCGGAATGAACAATTCCGGAATGCCCGGCGCAGATTGCTTGGAGTGGCGGACAAGCGCCGGTAGGGGGCGGCGATGACCCAGCCTCCCTGCCAGCTTTACCTGATCTCGCCGCTCGAAGTCGGCGGCTCCTTTCCCGAACGGCTTGCCCGCGCGCTCGATACCCGCGCGGTTGCCGCGTTCCAGTTCCGGGTCAAAGGACTGGACGATCATGCTGCGGCGACCCTTGCAGAACCGCTGCGCCGGATTTGCGCCGATCGCGATTGCAGTTTCATCGTCAACGACAGCATTGCGCTGGCCAAACGGCTGGGGGCCGACGGGGTCCACCTTGGCCAGACCGACGGCAGCGTGGCCGAGGCGCGCGAGGTGCTGGGGCGCGAGGCGCAGATCGGGGTGACTTGCCACGCCAGCCGCCACATGGCCCTCGAGGCGGGGGAGGCGGGGGCCGATTACGTGGCGTTCGGTGCATTCTTCGACAGCCCGACCAAGCCGAGCGAGCACCGCCCGGAGCTGGACATCCTCGAATGGTGGCAGACCTTCTTCGAACTGCCGTGCGTTGCCATCGGCGGGATCACGCCGGCCAACTGCGCGCCGCTGGTGCGTGCCGGGGCGGATTTCCTGGCAGTCAGCAATGCGGTGTGGGCCCCCGGCTCCGGGGCCGGGGCAGGCTCTGATGAAGTGGCGGCAGTCGCGGCGTTCCAGCTGGCGATTGCCGAGGCCTGAGGCAGTTCCTGGGTCTCCACCGGACCTTTCCGCCGCGCCGCTCGTTAAGCGCAAAACGTTTGCGCTTTTTGCGGGAGAAACCATGCGCCGCCTTCACACCCTGGCCCTGACGGGCACGCTCGCGTTGGCGCTGGCCGCCTGCGGGCTGAACGGCACCGATCGAGAGAAGACGGATGCTCCGACACAGACCGCTGAGCGCGGTGATATCGCGGCTGACCCGA
This sequence comes from Sphingomonadales bacterium, assembly GCA_038256425.1. Classification (GTDB taxonomy): domain Bacteria; phylum Pseudomonadota; class Alphaproteobacteria; order Sphingomonadales; family Sphingomonadaceae; genus Novosphingobium. The sequence continues at coordinate 5,702 of JBBSKI010000032.1, read as the reverse complement.
TGGCGAGCCGCGATCCGACCGGTAATGCTCCGCTCGACGCCGCCCTGGCAGACGACAAGCCGCGCCCGCTAATGCAGGCGCAGGTCGTGCTCGATCGGCTGGGTTTCGCGCCCGGGGTGATCGACGGCAAGGAAGGTCTTTCGACCACCAATGCGATCGAGGGTTATCAAAAGGCGAGCGATCTCGAAACCACTGGCAAGCTCGATGAGCCCACGCTCGCCGCGCTCGACCGCTGGTCGAACATTCCGGCGACCCGGGTGGTGACGATCCCGGAAAGCTTCGCTGCCGGGCCGTTCTATACCACCCCGGACGATCCGGCCGATCAGGCAAAGATGCCCACGCTGTCCTATCAGTCACTCGACGAGAAGCTGGCCGAGCGGTTTCACACGACCGTGGCGGTGTTGGAAGACTTGAACGCGGGGAATGCTGCCGCGGGCCAGGCCACGCCAACGCCAACCGCGACTCCCACGCCCGAGGCCAGCTCCTCGGGTGACGTTTTCACCCCGCAACCCGGCCCGCCTTCCAAGTTTCGCGCGGGCCAGAAAATTCGTGTTCCCAATATCGGCGGCGATGCGATCGATGCCGCGGCGGTCACGAACCGTGACTGGTTGCTGACACTGGCGACGCTCGGGGTTGGCACCAGCCAGCCCAAGGCCGACAAGATCGTCGTCGACAAGTCCGACGGCACGCTTCAGGCGTTCGATGAGGCCGGAAAGCTGGTGGCGCAGTTCACCGCGACGATGGGATCGAGCAACGATCCGCTGCCGCTGGGCGACTGGAAAATCCTCGGCAAAGCCTACAACCCGCCGTTCGCCTACAATCCTGAGCTGTTCTGGGACGTCGCCGACGCCGAGGAGAAGCAGCAACTGCCACCGGGGCCGAACGGGCCGGTCGGGGTGGTGTGGATCGACCTGTCGAAGGAGCATTACGGCATCCATGGCACCCCGAGGCCCGAGACCATCGGCCGGGCCGAAAGCCACGGATGCGTGCGCCTGACCAATTGGGACGCCGCCAGGCTGGCGCAAATGGTTTCGACCAAAACCAAAGTGAGCTTTGTCGCCTGACATCGGACGACGCAGTGGGGAGGCGGCGACATGATCAGTGACTGGCGAGGTACCGCCCGCATCGTGCTGACCACGGCGGCGATAACCTCGGTGCTATGGCTGGGGCTGGGGGCGGTACTGCTCCAGAATTACCGGCTTGTTCCGCCCAGCTCTCCCGCGTTGCGCGAAACCGCGCGTCTGCCTGGAAAGCTGGCGATCCCGGTCGAGGGGGTGCGCGCCGGGCAATTGTTCGACACGTTCACCCAGGCCCGCGATGGCGGGCTTCGCGTTCACGATGCGATCGATATCATGGCTCCGCGCGGCACTCCGGTGCTGGCCGCCGCGCCGGGTCGGATCGAGAAACTGTTCGTTTCCAAGGCGGGCGGCAATACGGTTTACCAGCGTTCGGCGGACGGCGCGCTGATCTATTACTATGCGCATCTCGACACTTACGCTCCGGGGCTGGCCGATGGGCAGGCGGTGCGCGCGGGACAGCGGATCGGCACTGTCGGTTTCACCGGAAACGCCGATCCCTCCGGACCGCACCTTCACTTCGCCATGTTGCGGACCCGGTCGAACGCGAAGTGGTACGATCCGGCCGTCCCGCTCAATCCCTATCCGTTGCTGGGTGGGCGATAAGCCCGGCACGCCAGCGGCCAGATTTTATTTTCCTACGCGCTTACGATCTGGCACCTCCTCGCCCGAATCGGTCAACCGCAAAGGCACTCGATGGCGCTCGCCCGTGCATCCTTCGCGGCTCGTGAACTCACCCTGCGCGCCGTCGTGCTCGGGGGGCTACTCACCTTCCTGTTTACCGCCGCCAACGTCTATTTCGGCCTGCGCGTCGGGCTGACCTTTTCGACCGCGATCCCCGCTGCCGTCATCTCGATGGCGGTGCTGCGCGTCCTGGGCGGGGCCACCATCGTCGAGAACAACATCGTCCAGACCATCGGCAGCGCAGCCGGGGCGGTTGCGACGATGGTCTTCGTGCTGCCCGCATTCGTGATCGTCGGGTGGTGGAGCAAGATCCCCTATTGGGAGACGATGTGGGTCTGCGCGATCGGCAGCGTGCTGGGCGTGATGCTTTCGGTCCCGATGCGCCGCGCGCTGGTGATCGACAGCGACCTGCCTTACCCGGAGGGCGTCGCGGGCGCGGAAATTCTTCGCGTCGGGATGGGCGATGCCGAGGGCGAGCGCGAGAACAAGATCGGGCTGGCCACGATCGTGCTGGGAGCGGCGGCGGGCGCTTTCTTCGGATTGCTGGCCGCGCTGCGGGTGACTGCGGGTGAGGTGGTCAAGAATTTCCCCTTGGCGGGCGGCGTCAGCGGGATCGGCGGCAGCCTGTCACTCGGGCTGATCGCGATCGGCCACCTGATTGGACTTGCCACCGGGATCGCGATGCTGATCGGGCTGGTGACTAGCCGTTTCGTCCTGCTGCCGTGGCTCAGCGCCGGGGTGGACGGGCCGATCGACGAGGTCGCGGCCACGGTCTTCTCGCAGCAGGTCCGCTTCGTCGGCGCGGGCGCAATGGCGGTGGCGGCAATCTGGTCATTGCTGCGGATCGCCGGTCCCATCGTGCGCGGCCTGACCGGGATCGTCGCGACCGCGCGGGCGCGAAAAGCGGGCGAGGTCGTGCCGCTGACCGAGCGCGACCTTCCCGGCGGGGTGGTGCTGGGGGTCAGCGCGGCGCTGATGGTGCCGGTGCTGTGGCTGTGCTGGAACTTCGTCCAGGGCGGGCCGCTCACCGAGCATATCGTGCCGGTTCTGGCATTGGCCTTCGCCTTCATCGTGGTGCTGGGAATTTTCACCTCAGTGGTGACCGGGTATATGGCCGGGCTGGTCGGCACCTCGAACAGTCCGGTCTCGGGCGTGGGCATCCTCTCGGTCCTGATCGCTTCGGTGCTGGTGGCCGGTCTGCTCGGCGATACCGCTCCGGTATCGTCAGGTGCCGAGGCGCGCGCGCCGCTGATCGCGTTTGCGCTGTTCATGGTGGCATTCGTGTTCGGCATCGCAGTGGTCGCCAACGACAACCTCCAGGATCTCAAGACCGGGCAACTGGTGGGCTCGACCCCGTGGAAGCAGCAGGTCGCGCTGATCATCGGGGTGGTTGCGGGCAGCCTGGTGCTGCCCCCGGTGCTGCAATTGCTGGCGACCAGCTTCGGCTTCGCCGGAGCACCGGGCGCGGGGCCAAACGCGCTCGCCGCGCCGCAAGCCTCGCTGTTCGCAGCGATTGCCCAGGGCGTGCTGGGCGGCGACCTGCGCTGGGATCTCGTGGCGCTGGGCGCGGGAATCGGGATGGGGATCGTGGTGCTCGATATCGTTCTGCGCGGCGCCTCGTCAGCCGAAGGTGGGGGCCGCTTCACCCTGCCGCCGCTGGCGGTCGCGATGGGCATCTACCTGCCGGTCACGCTGGTCCTGCCGACGGTGATCGGGACGGTGATCGGGCATTATTGGAACAAGATGGCGACCGGCACCGCGCGGCCCGAATTTACCGCGCGGCTCGGCGTGCTCCTGGCGGTCGGACTGGTGGTGGGCGACAGCCTGTTCGGGCTGGTCTTTGCCGGCGCGGTCGGCGCGGTCGGCGATCCGGCGCGGCTGGCAGTGGTCGGCGAAGACTTCGTGCCGATTGCCGAATGGATCGGGGTGGCGCTGCTGGTAAGCATGGTCGTTGGCGCTTATGTGCTGACCAAGCGGAGAGCCTTGCGCGAAACCTAGTGCTTGTCGCTGCGCCTCAACAGGACGCAGCGCACCGGGCCGGGCTTGCCGTTTTCAACCACGCGCAGGAAGCCGCCACGCAGGCGGATCAGTCGGGTGCCGTCGAGCGGGCCCGAAGTCATGGTCAGCGTGTTGCCGGTCAGCAGGTAGGTGCCCTCACCCGTGGCCGCGATATAGCGCGACGAGGTGGTGACGGCGAAGCTCCAGCCGGGCTCAGGCACGCCGGGTGCGGCGGGCGGGCCGGGGCGCTCGCATTCGTAGCGACCCAGCATCAGCGTTCCGAGCGGGCCGCCGGACGCGGCCAATGCGGGAGTGGCGACGAGACCCAACGCGAAAAGGGGGACGAGGGTTAGCGAGCGCATGATGCGGGCGACCTACCACGATCCGCTGCGCGATTGCCAGTGCGCCGCGCGTCGGCTAAGGGCCGCGCTCTTCCTGAAAAGGCTCTTTCCACCATGAAAATCTCCGGCGTGGACATCCGTCCCGGCAACATCATCGAATATGAAAAAGGCATCTGGAAAGTCGCCAAGACCCAGCACACCCAGCCGGGCAAGGGCGGGGCGTTCATGCAGGTGGAGATGAAGAACCTGATCGACGGTCGCAAGACCAACGTCCGGTTCCGCAGCCAGGACACAATCGAGCGGGTTCGGCTCGACACCAAGGATTTCCAGTACCTTTACGCCGACGGCGATTCGTTGGTGTTCATGGACAAGGACAACTACGACCAGATCCAGCTTCCCACCGATCTGCTCGGCGACGCCGCCGCGTTCCTTCAGGACGGCATGGAAGTCAGCCTCGAACTGTGGGAAGAACGCCCGATTTCGGTCGCGCTGCCCGAACAGGTCGAGGCGACGATCGTCGAGGCCGACGCGGTGGTCAAAGGCCAGACCGCCAGCTCCAGCTTCAAGCCCGCGCTGCTCGATAACGGGGTGCGCGTGATGGTCCCGCCGCATATTTCCAGCGGCACGCGGATCGTGGTGGACGTCTATGAGCGGACCTATGTCGGCAAAGTGAGCTGAGCCGCACATGACAGTCGTTTCGGGCCTCGTCCGCATCATGGAAAAAGCCGCGCGCAAGGCGGGACAGCGGCTGCGCCGCGATTTCGGCGAGGTCGAGCATCTTCAGGTCAGCCGCAAGGGGCCGTCGGATTTCGTATCGAAGGCCGATCAGGCCTCCGAGCGCACGCTGTGGGAAGAACTCAAGGCGGCGCGACCCGGCTGGGGCTTCGAGCTGGAAGAGGGCGGGCGGATCGAGGGCGATCCGGACAAGCCGCGCTGGGTGGTCGATCCGCTCGACGGCACCAGCAACTTCCTCCACGGCATTCCCCATTTCGCGATCTCGATCGCCGCGCAGGAACCGCGCGCGGGTCCGGACGGCAAGCCCGGCTGGGGCGATGTGATTGCCGGGATCGTCTATCAGCCGATCACCGATGAAAGCTTCTGGGCCGAAAAGAGCCGCGGCGCCTGGCTCCAGTCGCGCCGCCTGCGGGTCTCGGCGCGGCGCCATCTGGACGAAGCGCTGGTCGCCACCGGCACTCCATACGGCGGGCACGGCTCGATGGGCGAATGGTCGTCGATCGCCAATGCGATTGGCCCGCAAGTGGCGGGCATTCGCCGCTTCGGCGCGGCCAGCCTCGATCTCGCGTGGGTCGCGGCCGGCCGCTACGACGGGTTCTGGGAAAGCGATCTCGCCGTTTGGGACACGGCCGCCGGGTGCCTGCTGGTGCGCGAGGCGGGCGGCTTCGTCACCGACTACCGCGGCCGCTCGCAGCCGATCTGCGATACCCAGGTGCTGGCCGGCAACGATGCGATGCATTCCAAGCTGCACAAGATTGTCGCGGGGGCATTGAAGAACGTAGCGTAGCGTTGCGTCGCGAGACGGCGGCGTTATAGCGCGACTTCCACGCGGGCGTGGTGGAACTGGTAGACGCGCCGGACTCAAAAT
>JBBSKI010000031.1:0-21037 GCA_038256425.1 Sphingomonadales bacterium | reverse complement strand
GTCATCCGGGCAGATGGGGCCGCCAAGGCCAACAGGATTTTGCAGAACAGCCTGGGCGGGCCCGAGGGCTATCTGCGCTATCTGCAAATTCAGGCGCTCGAAGGGTCGAAAGCCACGTTGATCTATGTGCCGACCGAAGCAGGGTTGCCGGTGACCGAGGCGCGGCGGCTTGACGGGCAATGACATTGCGCGACCGTCCCGATGATCGCCGCAATCCAACTTGCGGTGAGGCGCGCCCTTGGCAGCGCCATCAGCATCCGCTCGTTTTGAAGGCGCGGGCTGGGCGATATGGGACCGGAACCCCTGATCGGACCGGGTCGCGCGCGCCGATCTTCGACCATGTCCAACAGAAAAACGCCCCCCCGCCGACCGGGGAGGCGCTTTCCGGCGGCTTTACGCCGCCTGTTCCCGGAAGGGACGGGAACCTGCGTGCCGGGGGACTATCGGCTCGAAGTCTATTTTTCTTCTTCCATCGCATAGGCGTTGGCGGCGGTGGCGCTGAGGCGAACCTTGTCGCCCTCGACCCCGGCGACGAGGCCGCGGCTGATGTAGTGGTGATGATCCTGATGGCCCGAGGGCGAATCCGCCTTGGTCAGCTTGATGCGGTGATCCTCGACCGCATCGACCGTGCCCAGATGCACGCCATCGGCACCGATGATTTCCATATGCTCGCGGATTTCGCCCATCTGCATACCGGCACCGGAATCGGTTTCCGATTGCGACTGCTGACCGCCGCTCCAGCGTTCCTCGCCGATCTGCTGGTCGGCCCCGCCCGGAGCGCCGATGCCCTGGCCCGAAGCTCCGGTCACATTGCGCGAATCGTCGGGCTCGTAAGTGCCGTGGCGTTCCTGAGCCGCGCCATCGTTCTGCGAGGACTGGCCGGGATTGTTCAGTTCCAGTTTGGTCGGCTGATTTTCGATGCTGGACATGATCGGTCTCCTGTCAAAACGCGCGCTTTCACCTGCAAGAATGCGGAAAAGCCGTTTGCCCGATCAACGGTGCGCGGGCCTGCCCGTTCCCGTCCTGCGCCGCACCGCAGACACCTCCCGCCGCAGGGCTGCGTTATTCACCGCGGCGTTCCGCCCTCCGCTTTTACCGCGCCCCGCCAAGCCCTATATTCACCCGCTAGCATCCAAGGATTCTGACATGCCGCTGCTCGAAGCCCGCAAGACCTACAAGCCGTTCGAATATCCGTGGGCCTATGAATTCTGGAAGCGCCAGCAGCAGATCCACTGGATGCCCGAGGAGGTGCCGCTGGGCGAGGATTGCCGCGACTGGGCGCAGAAGATCAGTGAGCACGAGCGCAACCTGCTCACCCAGATCTTCCGCTTCTTCACCCAGGCGGATATCGAGGTGCAGGATTGCTATCACGACAAGTACGCGCGGGTCTTCAAGCCGACCGAGATCAAGATGATGCTGGCCGCCTTCTCCAACATGGAGACGGTCCACATCGCCGCGTACAGCCACCTGCTCGACACCATCGGGATGCCCGAGAGCGAGTACGGCATGTTCCTGGAATATCAGGAGATGCGCGACAAGCACGATTACCTGCAGAACTTCGGGGTCGATACCGACGAGGACATCGCCCGCACGCTCGCCATGTTCGGCGGGTTCACCGAGGGGCTCCAGCTGTTCGCCAGCTTCGCCATGCTGATGAATTTTCCGCGCTTCAACAAGATGAAGGGCATGGGCCAGATCGTCTCATGGTCGGTCCGCGACGAATCGCTCCACTGCGAGGGCATCACCAAGCTGTTCCACGCCTTCACGCATGAGCGCGATTGCCTGACCAAGGCGGTCAAGGAAGACATCATGGACATGTGTCAGAAGACCGTCCGGCTGGAAGACGCGTTCATCGACCTGGCCTTCGAGCAGGGCCCGGTCCCCGGCATGAGCCCCAACGAGATCAAGCGCTACATCCGCTACATCGCCGACTGGCGGCTGGGCCAGCTCGGCCTCAAGCCGATCTACATGATCGAAGACCACCCCCTCCCCTGGCTCGCCCCGCTGCTCAACGGAGTGGAACACGCCAACTTCTTCGAAACCCGCGCGACCGAGTATTCGAAGGCCGCAACCCGGGGCAACTGGAACGACGTGTGGTCGAGCTTTGATTCGCGGCGCAAGGCGAAGGGTATCGAGGCGGCGAACGAGGGCGGCGTGTCCGCGACGGGGAGCGAGCCGGATATGTTTGGTGAAGCTGCAAGCGTAGCGGCGGAGTAAAGGAGATTCGCTTCACCGCATCGTTATTGATTTGTAGGATTTTACGCACTATCTCACTGGCAATCGCACCCGCCCGGCCTCTGTTCGCAAGGACATGCACACTGGGCGGGTCTTTTGTTTTCAGAGCCCTGTAGGTGTTCAAGTGGTTCTGACGTTTTCGAAACCGTCGCTTACGTATGCGCAGCAGATTGCTCATCTCCTGGCTAGTGGGATGTCGATCGCCGATACGGCGCAAGCGGAGTACTGGCTGCGTCACGTAAGTTACTACCGACTGAGCGCGTACTGGCTCTACTTTGAACATCCGAAGGGTGTGCCGGGGCCTCGTTTCCGCCACGGTACGAGCTTCACTGATGTAACCGCGCTCTACGATTTCGATCGAAACCTTCGACGGCTAGTGATGCGCGGGACTGAGCATGTTGAAGTGGCTTTACGTGGAAGCTGGGCGTATCAGCTTGCTCACTCAGGTGGACCCCACTCCTACTTGCGTTCATCACTCTACCGTGACCAGCGCGAATTCAGATCGAGTACACTCAAGCTTCAACACGCAGTCGCTCGATCTTCTGAGACCTATATCGATCATTACCGTCGCAGATACGTCGATCCAACGCTACCGCCTGTATGGATGGTGGCCGAGATGATGTCGTTCGGCCAATTGTCGCGATGGTACACCAACCTCGCCGACCGAGGACTTAGAAATCGGGTCGCAAACCCGCTCGGCTTACCTGAGACCGTTTTGGTGCCTTTTGTCCGTCATGTAACGGATATGCGAAACATTTGCGCCCATCATGGGCGCCTCTGGAATCGAGGCTTTCTTCATCCCCCAAAGCTTGCGCATAAACCCGCAGACCTGAACACATCTCTCGATCTTGCCTCCAATCAAGCGCCCGCAAAATTGTACAATGGTTTGACCCTGATTGCGCACGTGGTGCGCACTGTCGCGCCAAAATCCTCTTGGCGATCGGATATACGGTCGCTCATCCAGTCGCATCCGCTGGGTGACATATCTTCGATGGGCTTCCCTTTGGATTGGAAGACACGGCCTCTCTGGCACTAGGCGGCAATTCGGTGCCATTCCCTATGCCACCCCAGAAACCGCGCATGTGGGCGCATACTCTCGTTCGCAGGCAAACGCGCTCGGCGGTCCGAGTGGAGTAGCTTCGTGACTCCCTCCACATCGTTGATCTTGTGCGACAGCAGAATGTTGCCTTCATCGCTCAGGGAGATCAGGCCTCGGTCGAACATCCAATGGACGGTGCCTGATAGCGCAATGCCGTTGGCCACGGTATCCGGCCCACCCGATTCCACACTCATGATATGCGCGGCCTGCGCTTCGGCGCGGCCGCCGCCGTTGATCAATTGCATTCCAGTCAGCGCGCAGCGGCGATCATAAACATCGAGAACGCGTTTGCGGAACTGACGATCACGCACGGTGCGACTGACCAGAGCGGTGGTCCGGTCGATGGGGCCAATCCAAGGTTCGAGCTCTTCACGCACGCGATCGAGCAAGGGTTCGGCAGCGTCCTCGCGCGGCAGCAGTTGATCTTCCTCGATTAGCCCGAGCCCGACGATTCGGTTGAAATCCTCGTCCGAGATCGCCCGGATCGACTGCACCGCGCGACCATTGTTGAGCCTGCCGTCGTCCCCCAGCAGGCCGCGCTCGACTGCAGAACCGTGAAACTGGAACGGCACACCATGACCGAACTCAAGGTAGCTGCCTGGCTCGATCAACGCGAGGAACATGCCAGCATCCTTCGGATCGCGAACGATCTGCTCGACCCGCGCGGCAGCATAATAGCCCCGCCGCCCGGCGCGCTTCGGCTCCTGATAGAGCACCCACTGCTCGACCGACCGCGCCGCCGGGTTCAGCCATTGCGGGCCGAAGCGATAGAAGCGATCCGGCTCGTCTGCGTAAATCGAATGCGAGCCGACCACGAACACGCACTTGCTTGGAACTGCGGCGGGCAAGTCCAACGGGCTCGCGGCAGCTCGGTATTGCCCTCGTCCGAGGAACTCGATCCCGCCACGATCCCGCAGTTGCTGCAATTCGCGCCGCAGCGTCGCCTCGGGGGTTGCCCCGCGCGAGCCGGTCTCTCGAACGATCCGGTCCAGCTCCGCATCGATCAGTTGTTGAAGCGAGAACTCGTGGTCACGCGCGACGAGGCGCGCCACGGCAAGCTCGACCGCTTTGGACCAATCTCCGCCTGCCATCGCTTCCATTGCCCCTTCGCCGTGTCATCATGCGCGAATGGAGACGCGCAAGGAAGAGCCCAAAATTCGGATCGTTTGCGGAACCTGCGGGTCCGACGATGTCTCGCGCGACGCATGGGGCGAGTGGGACGTAACCGCGCAAAACTGGGTGCTGCGCACTGTATTCGACTATGCCTATTGCCACGCCTGCGATAGCGAAACGCGGCTTGAAGAGGTGGCAGTGGAGGCACCCTGATTTCGTCCGGTTTTACCGAATGTTGAGTGTGCCCGACTACGCATCCGCTCATGGACTTGCTCGCTCCGCTCCTCACCCCCGCCAACCTCGCGGCCGCGTTCGTCGCGCTGAACTTTATCGCCTTTGCCGCGTTCGGGCTCGACAAGGCGGCGGCGGAGGGCGGGCGGTGGCGGATCAGGGAGTCGACGTTGCTGTGCTGGGCGTTTTTCGGCGGCACGGCGGGCGCTTATGCGGGCCGCGCGCTGTTTCGCCACAAGACGCGCAAACAGCCGTTCTCGTCCCAGCTGCACAGCATCGCGGTCCTGCAAGCCATCGCCCTCGCCGCGCTGGCCGGGTGGATGCTGGCCGGATAGGCGGGGCTTTGGGGGCCCAACTCCCGGGAGCGCGAGGGCCATGGCCCTCGCATCTCACTTCTCGTCCCTTTGGCGCGGCTCGTCGTTCTTTACTTTCCTATACGCCCGTCGCCACGCAGCGTGGGGCCGACCATGCACGCCCCGCGCCCCTTTCCCGCCATGCCGCACGACCTGTCGCCCCGGCACCGATGGCGCCTCCCAAGGCGCGGCCTATGCGTCGGCCGGGGGCGGGTGACTCTTTCTTCAAGACCGTGTCACCTTCGTCACCTTTGTGACCTTTGCCGCTTGATGTGGAGACTTGCCCGGCCACTTGCTCTTGGCGATCGCGGAACCCATCTCCTGCACGGCGATTGTCGACCTAGCGGTATCGCCCCGCCCGATGGAGAACCCCACGATGCGTAGCGAAGCTGAAGTTTCCGCGATGGCCTGTCCGGTGTGCCGGGTTCCGCTGGCGATGAGCGACCGGCAGGGGATCGAGATCGACTATTGCCCGCAGTGCCGCGGCGTGTGGCTCGATCGCGGCGAACTCGACAAGATCGTCGAGCGCAGCGCGGCCGATGCGCCCGCGCCTGCCGCCCCTGCCCCAAGCGCCGCCCCGCCCCAATCACAGCCTCAGTTTCAGCCGCAATACGCCCCACGCGGCTATGACGACGACCGGCGCGGGTACGACCAGCGTCCCGGCCAGGGATATGGCGGCACACCCTACAAGAAGCAGAAGCACTGGCTCTCGGAAATCTTCGACTGAGAGCGCTTTCTCAGCACCAACTTCCGCGACGCCCCTGCCATTCCTCGGCCAGCCCCTCGGCGACCAGCGTTGCGCCCAGGCTGTCGCCCCCGCGCGTGACGATCCGCAGGGCGCGGCCATAGCGATCGGTGTCGCGTTCGGTGCGTTCCAGGCTGAACGGCCCGGCGTTGAGCAACTGCGTCATCCGCCGGGTCGCCGCCGCGCCGCGCCGGGCTTCGGCAGGGCAAGCCGGCTCGCCGATTTCGGGCGTGTTGATGTCGGCAATGCGGATCTTGGTGCCGCGATACCAGAAGGTATCGCCATCGACGACGCAGGTCCGGCGAACCGGGCCGCTGCACCGGGCGAAGCTGGCGCTTTCGCGATCGCTCGCTCCGGGCGCGGCGGCATGGAGCGGCGGGGCGCCGCCTGCAACGAACACCGCGCAGAACGTCGCGAGGATCGGGAAGACGCCGATCCGGCCCACGCGGTTGACGGGCGATCCACGAAGGAATGTAAGATATTGGGGCATAACAATAAATATCCTGCCACCGGAATGGTGACCGGACGATGAATCGGCGTCTCGGGACCACCCCGTAAGCGCGGACGAGTGCCTATCGGGGTTGATACGGAGCGCTATCGAGCGACATCGAGCGCGTTGGAGCGGATGTGACAAATTGCGACAAATCCGGCGCTTCGTGGCATAATCGCGCGACATGGTTCCACTAGAAGCCTTGGCAGAAGTCGTGCGTTGCCATCCTTGCGCGCAGCCCCTCCCCTCGCCTTCGATCGGGCGCGCGGCTTCACCTGACCCTTGCGTGGAGATTATCCGATGAAGAAACTGACTTTGGCCGCCGGTGCGGCGGTTCTTGCCATGAGCGCGACCGCGCTGTTCGCTGCGCCGGGCGATGCCCGCACCCGGATCGACGCCGACGCCAACGGCAGCGTGACCCGCGCCGAAGCTCAAGCCGCCGCCAATGCCGCCTGGACCCGGATGGATGCCAATACCGACGGCAAGCTCGACCCCGCCGACCGGACGGCCCGCCATGCCGCACGATTCGACAAGATCGATACCGACAGCAACGGTGCGATCAGCCGCGCCGAATTCGAAGCGATGCACAGCCAGCGCGCCGGCATGATGCGTGGCGGTCGTGGCGGCATGGCCGGTCAAGAAGGCATGGCCGGCCACGAAGGTATGGCGGGCCATGGCGGCGGCAAGATGCGCGGCCACAAGATGGGTCGAGGCGGAAAAGGTGGCCACGCCATGATGGCGATGGCCAAAATGGCCGATGCCAACAGCGATGGTGCAGTCAGCCGCGCCGAATTCGACGCGGGCTGGGCCAGGCACTTTGCAATGGTCGATGCCGACAACGACGGCACGATCACCAAGGCCGAACGCCAGGCCGCACACCAGAAGATGCGCGCCACTTGGAAAGCCCAGCGTCCCGCCGCGACGACCACGAACTGACCACGACGAACGGTCGAAGCATGAACGACGCGTCCTCGGCCGATATCGGGCCCACCCGCCTGCTGCTGGTCGATGACGAAGCTGCATTGCGCCAACCCCTGGCGGACTATCTGGTCCGTCAGGGGTTTGCCGTGATGCAGGCCGGCAGCGCCGCCGAAGCGCGCGTGCAGCTTGCCGAAGCGGGTAGCGCCGAGGGCATCGACCTCGTCCTGCTCGACATCATGATGCCGGGCGAGGACGGCCTTTCACTGTGCCGCCACCTGATCGAAACCCGCGCGCTGCCGGTGATCTTTCTGACCGCGCGGGGCGAGGCGACCGACCGGATCGTCGGGCTCGAGATCGGGGCCGACGATTATGTGGTGAAACCGTTCGACCCGCGCGAACTGGTGGCGCGGATCCGTTCGGTGTTGCGCCGCGCCGCGCGCCTGCCCGCCGACCCCTCCAGCGGCCTTGGCGAGGACTTGCTGTTCGAATTCGATGGCTGGCGGCTCGACCCGCTCAAGCGCCGCCTGCTCGATCCCGAGGGCGCGGTGGTATCGATTTCCTCGGTCGAATTCCGGCTGCTCATGGCGCTGGTCGAGCACCCGCGCCAGGTGCTCGATCGGGATCGCCTGCTCGATCTGGTGCAGGGCCGCGAGGCGCACCTGTTCGACCGCGCGGTCGACAACCAGATCAGCCGCCTGCGTCGCAAGATCGAGGTCGACAGCCGCAACCCAGTGCTGATCCAGACCGTGTGGGGCGGCGGCTATATGCTGGCCGCCGATGTTCGCCGGGTTCCCGCCTGACATGCGGCTATGGCCGCGCAGCCTGAGGGGCCAGCTGTTGCTGGCGATCGCCATAGCCTTGTTCGTCGCGCAAGGGGTCGGCGCATTGCTGCTCTATCGCGCCCAAGCCGAGCGCCGCGAGGACGCGCTGGTCAACTCGGCCGCGTTCCGCCTGGCGGGTGCGGTCGAGCGGATGGACGGCGCCCCCGATCGCTTGCGCGAACACTGGTTGCGCGATGGCGGTCGCGCTGGGCACTGGCGGTTTCGGGTGCGGGTCGCCGATGCTTCGCCGCAGCGGGTCGGCGAGCCACGCCAGCGCGATGCCGAAAGGGCCCTGGCGAAAGTGCTCGCGCGCGAAGGCGTGGAACTCGCCGAGACCGTTGTGGTCGAGCGCCGCGTCGCCGACGATCTGGTCACCCAGCGCTGGATCGCGGCGCGCGGCGAGCATCGTTTTGGCGGCGGTGGAATGCGATCCAACCAGGTGGTGATCGCTGCGATCCGTCGTCCCGACGGGCGCTGGCTTCATGCCCGCGTGCCGATCCCGCCGGGAGCCCGCGAGCCGCCGGGCGGCATGTTGCTTCAGACTCTGCTGATCTACGCGGTGCTGGTCGGCGCGGTGGCGCTGGTGCTGCGGCGGATCGTCCGCCCGCTGGCGGCGCTGACTCAGCGGATGGAGCGCTTCGCCGGCACCCGCGACATCGGCCCCCCGCTCACCCCGCAGGGCCCCGACGACATCCGCAGTCTGATCGTCGCGCACAACGCGCTCGAGAGCCGGATCGTGGCGCTGCTCGACGAAAAGGACGTGATGCTCGGCGCGATCGGCCACGACCTCAAGACGCCGCTAGCGGCGCTGCGGGTGCGGATCGAGTCGGTCGAGGACGACACCGAACGCGGGCGGATGGCGGAGACCATCGCGGATATCGTCCGCAGCCTCGACGATATCCTGACGCTCGCGCGGGTCGGCCGGCCGACCGATGCACCCGAGCCGACCGAGCTGGCCGCGCTCGCCGCTTCGGTGGCGGAGGAATACGAAGATCTGGGCGCGCCCGTGACGCTGGGCGAAACGTCGCGCGTGGTGGTCTCGGCGCGCGGATCGTGGCTGCGGCGGGGCTTGCGCAACCTGATCGACAACGGGGTGCGTTACGGCACCCGGGTGCGGGTCTCGGTCGCACGCGAGGGCGCTTTTGCGGTTCTGCGGGTCGAGGACGACGGACCGGGCATCCCGCCGGGCGAGATCGCGCGGATGCTGGAGCCGTTCACCCGTCTCGAAGCCTCGCGCAACAGCGCGACCGGCGGGGCCGGACTGGGGCTGACCCTCGCCCGGGCGATCGCCGAACAGCATGGCGGAACGCTCGATCTGACCAACCGCCGCGACGGGGCCGGGCTGATCGCGACGGTCCGGCTGCCGCTTTCATGAACCCGCTCACAGCGCCTTGGCGTAGATCAAGTATTCCTTGTTGACCGTGCTGCCGATCGCATCAGCGATCGCGTTCATGCCCTGGTTGTCGTCGAGTACCCAGCCGATCTCGGTGCGCCGGGTGCCGTATTTGGCGACCGCGACGCGGCGGGTGTATTCGATCATCATGAAAGCGAGCTGGCTGGCGAGGCGTGAGCTTTGCAGGCGTTTGAGGACGCCCATCAGCGGCACGCGCATCGTCGTGTCTGTCGGCCGCCGCAGCCACCACAGCAGGCGCGCCCACCCGAACGGAAACAGCCGCCCATTCAACCCCCGCACAATCTGATTGATATCGGGCAGGGTCATCATGAATGCGACCGGCTCACCCTCCAGCTCAGCAATCAGAACGAGGTCGGCCTTGACCAGCGGCTTCAGTTTCCTGCCGGTATAGGCGACTTCGCTGTCGGTTATCGGCACGAAGCCCCAGTTGCCTGACCAGGCGTCGTTGAGGATCGAGAGGATCAGCGCGGCCTCTTGATCGAAGCGTTTCAGATCGACCGGGCGGATGCGGATCTTTAGGTTTCGCTCGCCCGAGGCAACGATCCGGTCGATCAGCGGCGGCAGGCCGTTCTGGACCTCGAGATCGTAGGTGACGAGGCTTTTGACCGGATGATAGCCGAGCGCCTCGATCCAGCCACGATAGCGCGGATCGTGGTGCCCCATCATCACCGTGGGGCTGTGATCGAAACCCTTGACCAGCAGCCCCGGCTCCTCCCACACCGACAGGCTCATCGGCGCGATTACACGGGTCATTCCCTGGCCGCGCAGCCATTCTTCGGCGCGAGCGATCAGCGCGGCCATGACAGCGTCGTCCTCCGCTTCCATCATCCCCCAGTTGCCGGTGCCGGGTCCCGAGCCTTGTTCAGGCGGCTGGGCCAGCGCCAGCCGGTCGATATGCGCCGAGAGGCGCCCCACGACGATCCCGCCGCGCCGGGCGAGGAACAGCTGGACCGTGGCGTGTTCGAAAAACGGATTTCCGCCCGGGGTTATCTGTTCACGCACCTCGGCCTTGAGCGGGGGAACCCAATGCGGATCGTTCGCGTAGAGCCGGTACGGGAGGTCGATGAACGCCTTGAGATCGCCCTTTCCGGCAACGGGCGTCACGAAGGGGGGTTCGGCCACGTTCTCGCCTTTGTTCATGATTAGCAGCGCCATCCTATGCTATCGGCAACCGAATATGGCCAGACGAGACTTGTCATGACGGCGCACCAGCCGATCCCCCTGCCGGGCGCCACCGCGATTCCGGACGACAAGGCTATGCTGCGCGCGGCGGTCGAGCTGACCCGCGACCTCATGCCCGCGCGCGCCGGGCTCTACTGGCCCGACATGCTCGGATCGGCCGTGCTGGGCTATGCCGGGCTGGCGGGCGCGATCCTGCTCGCCAATCCGTGGGCGGCGCTCGCCAGTGGGCTGATCGCGGCGCTGGCGCTGTACCGCGCGCTGCTGTTCATCCACGAGCTGACCCACATCCACCGCGACGCGCTGCCGGGCTTCCGCACCGGCTGGAACCTGTTCGTGGGCATCCCGATGCTGACGCCCTCGCTGATGTACGAGAACGTCCACACCCTGCACCACGCCCGGACCCGCTATGGCACTGCGGACGATCCCGAATACCTGCCACTGGGGCTTATGAAGCCGTGGTCGCTGCCCCTGTTCCTGGCGATCGCGGTGCTGCTGCCGGTGGGCTTGCTGATCCGATCGGCGCTGCTGGTGCCGCTGGGTGCGCTGATCCCGGCGCTGCGCCGCCTGGTGTGGGAGCGCGCCTCGGCGCTCTCGATCAACCCTGCGTTCCGCCGCCGGCCCGCCGAGGGTGCGTTCCGCCGCCAGGTACTGTGGCAGGAGGCCGGGGTATGGCTGTGGTCGTGGTTCCTGATTGCAAGCGCCGTGCTGTGGGACTGGCGCCCGCTGGCGATCGGCATGGCCGTGGTTTCGCTGACGGCAGTGCTCAACCAGCTCCGTACGCTGGTGGCGCACTTATGGGTCAACGAGGGCGAGCCGATGACCGTGACGGCGCAATACCTCGATTCGGTCAACGTCCCCCCGCCCGGCATGATTGCCGAGCTGTGGGCCCCGGTCGGCCTGCGCTATCACGCGCTCCACCACCTGCTGCCCTCGATGCCCTACCACGCGCTGCCCGAGGCGCACCGCCGGTTGTGCAAGGAACTGGATCTCGGTTCGACCTATCACGAAGCCAGCCACCCCGGCCTGTTCCCGCTGGTTGGACGTCTGGCGCGCAGCACGATGGGGCGGCGTCAGTAAGCGCCTCGGCTGACCGGTCGGACAATTTCGACCAACCTGTTTTTTGGGGCCGGCATTGCCATGCCGCACCGGACCGCAGGCTGATCCGCTACTCTTCGGTCCGGATCAGCACCGTCTCGCCGATCAGGGTGAACAGCACGAACGGTGACCAGGCGGCGAGGAATGGGGTGTAGCCGCCGAAATTGCCAAGCGCGAGCGCGGCATTGTCGACCACGAAGAACGCGAAGCCCAGCGCCATCCCGCCCACCGCGCGGATGAACAACTGGCCCGAGCGCGCCAGGCCGAAGGCGGCGACCGCGCCGAGCAGCGGCATCAGCAGCGCGGCGAGCGGCCCCGAAATCTTGTGCCACCACGCGCCTTCCAGCTCGCCGGTGCGCCGGCCCGCGGCTTTCATCGCCTCGATCGAGCGGCCCAGCGTCAGCAGATCCTGCGCCTCGGGATCGACCTTGGTAATCGCAATCTGCGCCGGTGTGACGCTGGGCGCGATGACCGTTGCAGCGGGCAGTTGCTGGACCTGCGCGGTCTGCACCTCGAACCCGCGCGGGCTTTCGAGCCGCCAGCCGGGATTGGCGAAGCGCGCGGCACGGGCGGTGACGATATCGGTCACCCGCCCCGTGGCATCGCGGCGATACCAGCTGACGCCCTGCATCCAGGTCGCCGCGCCGGTGCCCGAAACGCTCTGCGCGAACAGCACATTATCCCCGTCGCGCAGCCAGACGTTGGCTTTCACGGCGCTTTGCGGCGGAACCGGTCCGTACTTGACCGCCTGCCAGGCCTTGAGCGTCGCGGATGCGCGGGTGACAACCCGTTCGTTGAACGCAAAGCTGGTCGCCGAGACGACCAGCGCGGTGAGAAACAGCGGGGCCAGCACTTGATGCGCCGACAATCCGGCGGCTTTCATCGCAATCACCTCGCTGTTCTGGTTGAGGGTGGCCAGCGTAATGATCGTGGCGAGGAGCACCGAATAGGGCAGGAACCGCGCGACGAGCTGCGGCAACCGCAGGCTGACGTAGGTCCACAGTTGCGCCTCGCCGTTGCCGGAAACTTCAAGGATCTTGCCGCTCTCGCCCAGCAGATCGAGCATCTGGAGCACCAGCACCAGCATCGCCAGCACCGCTATGATCCGCACCGCGAACAGCCGCGCGATATAGCCGGTGACCGTGCGCGAGGGGAAAAATTCAAGCTGCAAGGGGGAATTCCTCATCGCCCGGTGCCGGTTCGCCGCGCAGCCGCTTGCGCGCGAACAGGCGGCGCAATCCGGCACTGAGCTTGGCAAATATGCGTTCCAGCCCGCCGATGGCCTGCCCCCCAGGGACATAGGCGACCCGCCAGTACATCCACACGATCAGCGCGGCGAACAGCACAAACGGCCCCCACAGCGCGAGCGTCGGGTCGACCCGGCCGAGCGCGGCGACGTCCTGCCCGTATTGATTGATCTTGTGATAGGCGACCACCATCACGATCGAAACGAAGACCCCCAGCGCCGAGGTCGAACGCTTGGGCGGGATGGCCAAGGCCACCGCGAGCAGCGGCAGCAACAGCATCATCACCACTTCGACCATCCGATAATTGAAGCTGGCCTGGGTCTCGTTGCGAATGGTCTCGGGAACCCCCTTGTTCCAGCCGATGCTGAGCAGCTCGGGCAGGATATATTCGCGTTCCTTGCCCCCGCGCTGGCGGAACTGGGCCACTTCGGGCAGGTCGATCGGCAGATCGTGGCTCGAAAAGGTCAGGATTCGCGGGCTCATCAGCGTGGGGCCGTCCTGGACGATCTGGCCGTCGGTCAAGCGCAGGATAATGGTGTCGGGGCTGTCGCGGGTGGCCAGAAACCGGCCACTGCGCGCCGAGATCGCCAACACCTGGCCCTTGTCGTCGGCAACCCGGGCAAAGATGCCCATCAACTCGCGGCCGTTGTCGCGGCTTTCCTCGATCCGAAGTGCCACCTTGTCCTTGAGCGTAGTGAACTCGCCGACCTTGATCGCAGCCCCCAGCGCACCCGATTGCAGCTCGAAGCTCAGCTCTTCATAGTAATAATGCGACAACGGCTGGAGATAGCCGACATTCAGCAGGTTTGCGGCGGCCAGCACGGCCGCGAAGATGTAGGGCACGCGCAACAGCCGGGTATACCCCAGCCCCACCGCGCGCATCACGTCGAGCTCTGACGAGGTCGCCAGTTTGCGGAAGGCGAGCAGGATGCCCATCATCAGCCCAAGCGGGATCGCCAGCCCGGCATATTCGGGCAGCAGGTTGACGAGCATCTTGAACACCACCCCGATCGGCCCGCCCTCGGCGGCGACGAACGTGAACAGGCGCAGCATCTTCTCGAGCACCAGCAGCGACGCGGCCAGCACGAAAGTGCCGATCATCGGCACCAGAACCAGCTTGCCGATATAGCGATCGTTAGCGGTGAGGAACGGGGCGCTGAAAAAAGGCATTACGCGCCATAGGGCCGACGGGCGGCGCGGGAAAGGTTTGGATCGAGAAGGATGCGCTGTTCCGTGCGGCCGGGCTCACGCCTTCTCCAGCGTGCATTGCAACGGGTGCTGGTTCTGGCGGGCGAAATCCATCACCTGGTTTACCTTGGTCTCGGCGATCTCGTAAGGGAACACCCCACAGATGCCGACGCCCTTCTGGTGAACGTGGAGCATCACCCGGGTGGCCTGTTCGAGGTCCATCGAGAAAAACCGCTTGAGCGTCATCACCACGAATTCCATCGGGGTGTAATCGTCGTTGAGCATCAGCACCTTGAACATGCTGGGTTTTTTCGACTTCGTCCGGGTCTTGGTGGCGACGCCGATCTGGTCCGCGCCATCATCGATCCCGCGACGGTCGTCGTCGGGTCCGGCATGGATCACGGTAAGGTTATGTGGGTGCTGAATCATCGGATCCGAATATCGCATCTGCGCGGCCAGTGGGCAAGATGCCGTGCGCCCGCGATCCTTTCCAAAATGCAAACGGGCCGGACAGCGCAGTGCTGCCCGGCCCGCTTGGGAGCGGAGTGAAAAGTCGCTTACGCGGCCTTCTTGACCTTCTCGACCGCGAGGCTGACGCGGCTCGAAATCGGCTGGAACGCCTCGTTGGCGAGCTTCAGCGCGGCTTCGGCGCTCTTCGAGTTGTAGGCGACGACATTGTCGAAATACTTGCGCATCAGGGTCGACTGCAGCTTCACGAACTCGGTCGGCGAGGTCACAGCGGCGCGCAGGTCCTTCGCGTCAGCCTGAACGCTCTCGAAAGTCGACTTGACCTCGGCGACATAGGTCTTGCCCATCGCCTGAACGCCAGTGGCAAGGATCTTGCCGCTCTCGACCATGGCTTCGATGTTGCCCTTGGTGAACTCGCCGGCATTGCCGAACATCGCCTGGCTCTTCTCGAAAGCAGTCCGGGCGCGGGCCTGGACGTCCTTGACGGTGTCCTGGACCTGGGCGGTGAGATCGTCGGCGGTCTTTTTGGTGGTAACGGCCATCTTGGATTCCTTCAGTTTGGCAATGAGGGTGGTGGGGACAGCGACAGGCTGGGCAGTCTTGACGGCAAGCTTGCGAAGGCCCGGCTTGGCGGCGGCCTTCTTGGCAGTGACGGCCTTTTTGGCCGCAACAACCGGCTTGGCGGCAGCCACGGCCTTGCGGACGTACTTGCGCTTGGCCGGAGCTTCAGCGGTCTGCTTGGCGGCGGCCTTGACGGCAAGCGTCTTGGCCGGGGCTTTGGCAGTCTTGGGCGCGACCTTCTTCGTCACGGCCTTGTTGGTCTCGGCCTTGTTGGTCTCGGCAGGCTTGGGAGCGGGCTTGGCTTCGACAGCCTTGGCGGCAACCGGCGCGGGCGCTTCAACCTTGGCGGCGGCCGACTTGACGTCCGGCGTCTTGGCTTCGGCAGGCTTCACCGCTTCAGGCTTGGCCTCGACCTTCTCGGCAGCGGCGACATAGGCTTTTTCGGCGGCATCATCGATTTTGGCGGCTTCGGCCATGACTTGAAATTCTCCGTGCTTCGCGTTGTGCCGACGCAAATGATGCGAGGCAGTTATGTTGCACTGCACAAAATAGGCATCTCGAACCCGAAGTCAACGGTTTTTTGTGCAGTGCAGCAAAATGCTAATGCTGCCTCCTCAGCGCAATCGCGTCGCAAGCGCTGCGGCGGCGTCTGGTCGAGCCGGCACTGCCATGGTGTGGTGAGGGCGGCAGAACGTCGAGATGCCGGACCTGGCGGTGTTGTTCAAACCACCGTCATGCCCCCTGGAAGCCGCCAAAGCGCTCGCTGCTCGAACCGCTAGCTGAACCGCTTAGCGCGTCATCACATAGCGCCCAGGCGCGTCTTCGATCACCGCATCGCCCTTGCCGCCCGGAACGCGCTTGCCCTTCGCGGGGACCATCGCGCCGTCCTGCGTTTCGAGCCAGGCGCGCCAGTGCGGCCACCAGCTGCCTTTGGTCTCGCTCGCCCCTGCGACGAAGGCATCGAGTGTCGCGACGTGTTCGGGATTGGTCCAGTACTGGTATTTTCCCGCATCGGGCGGGTTGACCACCCCCGCGATGTGCCCCGAACCGGCCAGTACGAAGGTCCACGGTCCCTTTACATGGCGCGTCAGCCGCCAGACGCTTTGGGCCGGTGCGATGTGGTCCTCGCGCCCGGCCTGGATATAGACCGGAGTCTCGATCCGACCCAGATCGATCGGGGTGCCGCCGACCGCCATCGCATCGGGCTCGACCAGCTTGTTGTTGCGGTACAAGTCGAGCAGGTAGGCCTTCTGCCATTTGAACGGAAGATTGGTGGTATCGCCGTTCCAGTGGAGCAGGTCGAACGCCGGATAGTCCTCGCCGAGCAGGTAATTGTTGATCACGTATTGCCAGATCAGGTCCGGCCCGCGCAGCATGTTGAAGGTCGCGGCCATATAGCGCCCGTCGAGAAACCCATCGGGCGCGAGGCTTTCCATCAGCGCGATCTGGCCGTCGTCGACCAGCATCCGCAGGTCGCCCGAATGTTCGAAATCGACCTGCGCGGTGAAGAAGGTTGCGCTCTTGACCCGATCGGCCTCGCCGCGCCGCGCCAGTACCGCCAGCGTTGCGGCCAGCGTGGTCCCCGCCACGCAATAGCCGATGGTGTGGACCGCCGGCACATTCAGCCGTGCGCGGATATGGTCGATCGCCTCGATCTGCGCGGCGACGTAATCGTCCCACACCGTATCGGCCAGGCTCGCGTCGGCCGATTTCCACGAGACCACGAACACGCTGACGCCCTGCGCCACCGCCCAGCGGATAAAGCTCTTCTTGGCGTTGAGATCGAGGATATAGAAGCGGTTGATCCACGGCGGAAAGATCACCAGCGGCACGGCAAGCACATCCGGCGTGGTCGGGGTGTACTGGATCAGTTGATACAGCGCAGTTTCATGGATCACCTTGCCCGGCGTCGTGGCGATGTTGCGGCCCAGCTCGAACGCATCGGGGTCGGTATGGGTGAGCTGGCCCTTGCGAAGGTCGGTCAGCAGGTGCTCCATCCCCTTGACCAGGTTTTCGCCCTTGGTCGCCAGCGTGCGTTCGAGCACGACCGGATTGGTGAGCGGAAAATGCGCCGGGCTCAAGGCATCGACGATCGCCTGGCTCGTGAACTTCAGTTGCTTTTTCTGCGCGGTGTCGAGCCCCGGCATCCGATCGCCCATCGCGACGATCTGCTCGGCCAGCATCAGATAGGTCTGGTGGATCAAGGCAAAAACCGGCTGTTCGCGCCACTTGGGATCGGCAAAGCGGCGATCGGTGCGCGGCAGATTGGCCTTGCCGGACTCCGCGCCGGCCTCACCCGATGCTGCCGGGCCGATCCCGAACTGGCCAAGCACCCCGGTCCACAACGCCAGCCCGTCTTGCCACAGCTGCTTCTGCACTTCGAGATCCGCGAAGGGCAACTGGCGGTACCAGCCTTGCGTGATTTTAGCCCACTCGGCCGGATCGGCGAACTTGGTCAGCGCAGGAGTGCCTGACTTCAACTGTTCAGCCTGATAATCGAGCAACATCTTCTGAAGCTTGGCGCCCGCCATCGCCCATTGCTGGATATCGGCAGGTTCAGGCAAGGCCTCGGGTGCGCCGGGGAGGAACTGGCCGAACATCTGGCGCGTCGCATCGTCCTGCATCCCGCGCAGCTTCTCGAGCAGGGTCGGCGGATCGTCGAGCAGCGGATCGTTCATGGGGAGTCCTTCGAAATGGCGCTCATCCTATAACCCCGATTAGCAACGGGCGGGAGTCGTCATGACCGCAAGGTGCGACGTAAGTCACTGGGCCAGCTTTGCCCGCGCCCTCGTTTCGCGTAGAGTCTGGCGCAGCGCGGCATCCCGCCGCCGGAAGAACGTGACCAGCGAGCCCCCATGGACGATGAATTCTACCGCATGAAGCGCCTGCCGCCCTATGTCATCGCCGAAGTCAACGGGATGCGAGCCGCCGCGCGTAGCGCCGGGCGCGACATCATCGACCTGGGCATGGGCAACCCCGATCTGCCGCCACCGCAGCACGTGATCGACAAGCTGTGCGAAGTCGCGGCCAAGCCCGACGCACACGGTTATTCGCAGTCCAAGGGCATCCCCGGGCTCCGCCGGGCCCAGGCCAATTATTACGCCCGCCGTTTTGGGGTCGATCTCGATTTCGAAAGCGAGGTGGTCGTCACGATGGGCTCCAAGGAGGGGCTCGCCAGCCTCGCCACCGCGATTACCGCGCCGGGCGACGTGGTGCTGGCCCCCAACCCCAGCTATCCGATCCACACCTTCGGCTTCATCATTGCCGGAGCCACGATCCGCTCGGTCCCGGTCACGCCCAACGAGGATTATTTCCGCGCGCTCGACCGGGCGATGGCCTTCACCGTGCCGCGCCCGTCGATCCTGGTGGTCAACTACCCCTCGAACCCGACCGCCGAGACGGTCGATCTGGCGTTCTACGAGCGGCTGGTGGGCTGGGCCAAGTCCAACCAGGTCTGGATCATCTCGGATCTCGCCTATTCGGAGCTGTATTACGACGGCAAGCCGACCGTTTCGGTGCTGCAGGTGCCGGGCGCGAAGGACATCGCGGTGGAGTTCACCTCGCTGAGCAAGACCTTCTCGATGGCGGGCTGGCGGATCGGTTTCGCGGTGGGCAATGCGCGGCTGATCGCGGCGATGGCGCGGGTCAAGTCTTACCTCGATTACGGGGCCTTCACTCCGATCCAGGCAGCGGCCTGCGCCGCGCTCAACGGGCCGCAGGACATCGTCGAGAAAAACCGCGTGTTGTATCACAAGCGCCGCGACGTGCTGGTCGAGGCGTTTGCCCGGGCCGGCTGGGACATCCCGCCGCCGCGCGCCTCGATGTTCGCCTGGGCCCCGCTGCCACCCGCGCTCAAGCACATGGGCAGCCTCGAATTCTCCAAGCAGTTGCTGGTTCATGCCGATGTCGCGGTGGCACCCGGGGTCGGCTATGGCGAAGAGGGCGAAGGATTCGTGCGAATCGCGCTGGTCGAGAACGAGCAGCGGCTGCGCCAGGCCGCACGCAACGTGAAGCGCTATCTCGCCAGCATGGGAGTCAATGCCTCGGCGGCTTGAGCAGCCGGCCCGCCACCCTTCGGTCCCTGCACTGATTCACCGCAGCGCCTGTTGCGGTGCCGGCTACACCGGCGACATCGAATGGCCGGGACTTCCACGAATCTCTTGCGTTCTGCATCATCCGTGCTCGGGGTGCGGAGGGGGATGGGCGGGCGATGACATGGTTCCAGTGGGTTTCTTGGCGTCCGCTGCCCGCGGCGTGGGATCTGCGCGGCTGCGGCTGGCGACTGATCGGGATCGAGGGCGAAGCGGGCGGGCTGGTTGTACGGCTGATCGACGGGAGCGCGGCCGATGCCGCGCCCGAACGGCTTGCCCTGGCCTTGCGTCCGCGCGCGCTGGCCGTGGGCCTGGCAGACAGCGCGGCGCGGGCGCGGTGGCTGGCAATGGGCTATGCCGATGCGCTGTCAGGCGACGTGGCACTCGCGGAGTTGGGCCAGCGTGCCACCCGGGTCATCGACCGCCCCAACCCGGCGCGCCGCCGCGTCGGTCGGCTCTTGCTTGATCTGCTGACCCGCGATGCACGGGTCGAGGGCCGCCGCCTTCGGCTCCACCCGCGCGAATTTGCGCTGCTGTGGCGATTGTCGGAGCTCCCGGGGGCACCCGTAACGCGCCGCACGCTGCTGCGTGACGTGTTCGACCTGAGCTTCGATCCGGGCACCAATCGGCTGGCGGTGCATGTCTGCCGCCTCCGCAAGAAACTGGCCCTGGCCGGGCTTGCCAGCCTGCTCGCGACCGCGCCGGACGAGGGCGGCTACCGCCTGATCGTGAGCGATGGAAGTCCGGACACTTGGGACAAGCGCGGGGATCCGCTCCAACCAATCCCGCAGGACCCTCAATTCGCGCTAGACCACGCGCTGCGATTGGGCGAACACGCCCATTCATTCGAGGAGCTTGCCCAATGAATTTTCGTGACCGCGTTTCGCTGACCCTCGATAATGGGGTCGCACACGTTCAGCTCAACCGCGCCGACAAGATGAATGCGCTCGACGATGCGATGTTCGATGCGCTCGTGGAAGCGGGACACCATCTGTTCGAGCTGCGAGAAGCGCGCTGCGTGGTGCTGTCGGGGGCAGGCCGCTCGTTTTGCGCCGGGCTCGACCTGGCCTCGATGGGCCGCACCGACCGCCACTCCGAGACCTCACTGACGGATCGGACCCATGGCAACGCCAACCGCCCGCAACAGGCCGCGGTGGTCTGGCGCAAGCTGCCGATGCCGGTGATCGCGGCGGTCCACGGGGTGTGCTTTGGCGGTGGCTTGCAGGTCGCCGGCGGGGCGGACATCCGCATCGTCGCCCCCGACGCGCGTCTGGCGGTGATGGAGGTCAAGTGGGGCCTGGTCCCTGACATGGGCCATTATCTGTTGTGGCGCGGCAACGTTCGCGACGACCTGCTGCGCGAGTTGACTTACACCCACCGCGAGTTTTCGGGCGAGGAGGCAGTCGCCTGGGGGTTCGCGACCCATCTTGACGGCAATCCGCTCGCCCGCGCGATGGCCCTGGCGCAGGAGATAGCGAGCAAGAGCCCCCATGCGATCCGCGCCGCCAAGGCGCTGGCCACCCGTGTGCCCGATCTCGATCCCGACCAGATCCTGCTCGAGGAAAGCCGCGAGCAGCACAAATTGATGTATTCCAAGAACCAGCGCGAGGCGGTGCTGGCCGGAATGGAGAAGCGCGCGGGACTGTTCATCGATCCCTGAGCGTCCGGCGCCGGCAACCGATTGCGCGCGCCCGATTGCAAGGCTGCAACTTTACCGCTAACCGCCGCGCCTGCCGCATCCGAGGCCCGATGGCGGAGTGGTTACGTAGAGGACTGCAAATCC
>JBBSKI010000030.1:0-21363 GCA_038256425.1 Sphingomonadales bacterium | reverse complement strand
GCCAGGCTGGTCCAATCCCCCAGGCGAAGTCGTTGAGAGGATGAGTAGATGAGCAAGCGCAAGCTGCGGTTTCTGGTGATCGGTGCGGGTATGGCGGGCATTCTTGCCGCGATCCGTCTGCGCGAGGGCGGGCACGAGGTCGTCGTGCTCGAGAAGGCCGACCAGCTGGGCGGAACCTGGCGCGACAACCGCTATCCGGGCCTAACCTGCGACGTGCCCGCACACGCCTATACCTACAGTTTTGCGCCGAATCCCGAGTGGGGCCGGTTCTTCGCCGGAGCCGACGAAATCCGTGCCTATTTCGAGAAGGTGGCGCGCGATCACGGCGTCTTGCCGCTGATCCGTTTCAACCGCGAGGTCACCGATCTCGCCTGGACCGGCGGCGAATGGCGGGCCGAGACCGGTGTGGGGGAAGCCTTTACCGGCGATGCGGTGATCGTCGCTTCGGGCGTGCTCCACCACCCCCGGATGCCTGACATCGCGGGACTGGAAAGCTTTGCCGGGCGCGCCATGCACACCGCGCGGTGGGACGACACGGTGCCGCTCGATGGCCAGCGCATCGGAGTGATCGGTTGCGGCTCGACCGGGGTGCAGATGATTTGTGCGCTGGCCGAGCGGGCGGCGAAAGTCGTTCACCTCAGCCGCAGCCCGCAGTGGATCATGCCGGTGATCGACTTCGCCTATACCGACGAGCAGCGCGAGGCCTTCCGCCGCGACCCCGCGCTGATCGACGCGATCCGCCACGATCCCGAATACGAGTTCCGGGTCCAGCGCTTCACCGACGGCATTGCCAATCCCGACTCGACCGAGATGCACGAGATCGAGGACATCTGCCGGGCGTACCTCGATGCCGCGATCGTCGACCCCGCGTTGCGGGCCAAGTTGACGCCGAATTATCGCGCGGCGTGCAAGCGGCTGATCTATTCGCCCGACTACTACACCAAGGTTCAGCACCCGGCGGTTTTCGTCGAAACCGGTGCAATCGAACGAATCGAGCCCGCCGGAGTGCGGATGCGCGACGGGACGCTGCACGAACTCGACGTGATCGCGCTTGCCACCGGGTTTTATTCGGACCGCTTCATCCGCCCGGCCACGGTCCGCGGCCGCGACGGGGCGACGCTGGAAAAGACCTGGGCGACCCGCGCCACCGCCTACATGGCGATCACGCTGCCCGATTTTCCCAACCTGTTCTTTCTTAACGGCCCAACCTCGCCGGTCGGCAACTTTTCGCTGATCGATGTGGCAGAGCGCCAATGGCAATTCGTCGCCCGGCTGATCGGGGAACTGGAGGACGGCGGCTGCGATCAAATTTGCGCCTCGGTCGAGGCTATGGCAGCTTACGAGGACCGCCGGATCGAGCGCGCGAAAGGCACGATCTTCGCTTCGGGCTGCACAAGCTGGTATCTCGATGCGCAAGGCGTGCCGATGACCTGGCCGTGGAGCTATCAGGCCTTCGCCGAAGCAATGGCCGCGCCGGTGCTGGCCGACATGGACCGGCGCACCACGAAAACTTCCGCCATTCTGACCATTGCGTAATTCGGGACACGCCAATTTTCGAATTGGTGGAAAGTCGTAGGGTCGAAATCGATAGACGCGTAATTTTGAGCGACTGAAATTTTCCATTCTCGGTCGGACCGATGGCGATGCTTCGATTTGCGTAGCTAAAATGTTTTATCCCTACGCAATTCCATTGCCAGCGGGCTTAATGGTGATATGTTCGACCACGGACCGCAGACCGGCCGCTTCGCGATCGGACAAGCATTTGCGGCCGGGAGGGGAGAGGCAAAATGAACCATTGCAGGTATTCCGCCAATCTGGGCGCATCGCTGTTGGCACTGGCCGGGGGTCTGGCCGCAACACCGGTGTGGGGGCAGGGCACCGAGCCGCAGGCTTCTTCGGACCCGCGCGGTCTTGAAATCGTGGTCACCGCGCAAAAGCGCGAGCAGCAACTGGTCGACGTGCCGATCTCGATCGCCGCGCTTGGCAGCGATCAGATCGAGAACAACCAGATCACCGAAATCCGCGATTTCACCGGGCAGGTTCCCAACCTGTTCGTCAACAATTTCAACGGCCGCTCGGATACGGTGCGCTTGTTCATTCGCGGTATCGGCCAGAACGATGTGACGCTGACCCAGGACCCGTCGGTCGGGCTCTACGTTGACGGAGTCTATGTCGGGACGACGGTCGGCGGCGGGTTCGAGACCGAGGACCTCGAGCGGATCGAGGTGTTGCGCGGGCCACAGGGCACGCTTTACGGGCGCAACGCCACCGGCGGCGCGATCAACATTATTTCCAACAAGCCCAAGCTCGGCGAATTCCAGGCGAAGGGCTCGATCGGCTATGGCAACTACGATGCGCGGCGCGCGGTGCTGACGCTCAATGCCCCGCTCGGCGATATCGCCGCGGTGCGCCTGACGGGCCTGCGCTCGAAACGCGACGGCTTGCAGAACAACACCGGGCTGGGCGAGGACTTTGCCAAACAGAACCACACCGCGTTTCGCGGCGCGGTGCGGGTCCGGCCAGTCGATGCGTTCACGATGGACTACGCGTTCGATTATTCGCACAACAAGGACACCGGCACGCTGACGGTGCCGACTGCGGGCGCGCCGGCGAGTTTCCCGGTTGCCGCGCCGTTCCCGATTCCCGGCACCTTCGGCTTCGCCACCGGGATCACCAGTCTGGTCAACACCTTTTCGGTGCCCGCGCCGTTTGCCGATGGCCGGCCGGACAGTGCAAGCGCCTTGCGCCCGCTGCTCCCCAGCGACGGCAAGGTCTTTGGCCATACCCTGACGCTTGATTGGGAGGCGAGCGACAGCCTGACCCTGCGTTCGATCACCGGCCACCGGCGGATCAACAACGATCAGTATTCGGATAACCTGCCGGTCCACGAAGCGCGGATTGTGACCAGCGTGCTGAGCTCGTTCATTCCGTCGCTGCCGGCGGGTACGGTGCTCAACGTGATCGGCCCCAACGCGATTGCCGCGTCGATCGATGAAACCAAGTTCCGCAGCACTTCGCAGGAGCTACAAATCCTCGGCAATTCCGGTTTCATGGCGGGTACCCTCGAATATGTGCTCGGGGCCTATTACTATGAGGACAGGGCCCGGCTGAACATCATCGGCAACGCGATCGGTTCGGGGCCGCTGGTCCTCCAGAACTTCACCACCGTACGCAACAAGAGCTATGCCGGGTTCGGCGAGGTCACCGTGCGCCCCGGCGCGGACGGGAAGTTTTCGGTGACGCTGGGCGCGCGCTATTCGGAGGACAAACGCAGGGCGACGCGGATCCAGGAGCGGTCGTTCTCGTTTGCCGCGCTGGGCGGATTCACTGCGGACAACTGCACCTTCTTCGCCCTGACCTTCCAGGCGCTGGGGCAGACCTGCGCGCCCACCGGGGCGATCCAGGCCGCGACCTATTCGAACAAGTTCAGCAACTTTTCGCCTGCATTGACGCTCGCCTACAAGGCCACGCCCGACCTCAATCTCTACGCCAAGTATGCGCGCGGCTATAAGTCGGGCGGAACCTCGCAGCGGTCGGCCAATCCGATTAACTTCGCAATCGGCTATGATCCGGAAAAGGTCGATTCGTTCGAGGCGGGGATCAAAGGCAACGCGCTCAACCGCAACCTGCTGTTCTCCGTCGCGGCGTTCTACATGACGCTCGACAACTATCAGGCCAGCCTCCAGACGGGGGCGACCGCGGGTGACCGCGATTTCCGACCGATCGATGGCAACAAGATCTACGGGGTGGAATTCGACCTCACCGGCAGGCTCAGCGACGAACTGACGATGGGCGTGTCGGGCGCGTTGCTGCGCGCGACCTTTGGTGAGCGTTCGGCCAGCGTCCTGCTCGATACGGGCCAGACCCAGGTCCAGAACTTCATTCGGGAACAGACCTCGGCGCCCAAGGCCTCGGGCAACATTTACATCGATTACGAACGTGACCTGTCCGAGGCGTGGACTTTCAAGCTCCACACCAACGCCAGCTATCAAAGCAGCATCGAAACCTCGTCCAATGTGCTCGACAACCGCACGATCGGTTCGAAGGTGCTTGTCGATGCAAGCATCGGACTGGCGAGGCAGTTCGCCGATGATCGCGAGATTTCGCTGCGTTTGTGGGGCAAGAACGTGTTCGACAAGGAATACGAGTCGGTGACATTTGGTTCGTTCGCTTTCGCCGGGGCCACCACGGTCAGCGAATTTGGCGAGCCGCGGACCTACGGCCTCACATTGGCATTCCGCTACTAAGGAGAGACTATGGACGACGTTCCCTATCTGGCGCGCGGAATCCTGCCGGTCGGCACTGATTCCAGCGTTCTGGTTTCGTCGTCCAAGTACCTCAACGACCCGCGGCTGCGCGAGTGGGTGGCGATGATCGCGCTGAAGGCCAACGGGCCGGATTTCCCCCCGGCCGCCGAGATGCACCAGCTGATCGGAATTCTCGCCGAACTGCGCGATTTCGACCGGATCGAGGCGATGATTACTGCCGAGCGGGCGGTCAATCCGGCATTGGACCGCTGGTTTGCCGAAGGGTTCGTCTCGACCTACAAACTCACCGATCTTGCCGGGTTGCCCGAAGGTTCGCTCGGCGGGATCATGTATCAGGCATTTTCGAACGGCGGCTACGAGGTCCAGATCGTCCCGGCGTTCGAACCCAAGTCGCAGTGGGAGTATTACTCGCTGCGTTCCGGGCAGACTCACGATTTCGAACACATCCTCACCGGTGGCGGCTTCAATTACATGGGCGAACTGGTGCCGTACTGGTTCCGTCTGGCGACGCATCACCGGCACATTCGCGACAAGCAACTCGCCGGGGAAATGAGCGTGATGGGGATTCTCGGCTCGATGCGTTATGTGGTGCGTACGATGCTTCACTATCCGCAAGTCTGGGAGACGGCGCTGAACTGCATCAGGCAGGGGATCGAGGTGGGCCAGCAGTCCGACGCGTTCTGGATGGCCAGAATGGAGGACGTCTGGCATCTGCCGCTCGAGGAAGCGCGCGCAGCGCTTGGCGTTCGCGGTGCCAAAGACCTCGACACCGCGCGCGAGGGTGAAATCTGGTCGGGCAGGATAACGGCATGAGCGAATTCGATCTGGTCGTCCGGGGCGGCACCGTTATCGATGGCAGCGGCGGAGAACCGTTCGTCGGCGATGTCGCGATCAGCGATGGAAAGATCGCGGCGATCGGCGCCTTTGCGGGAACCGGCGCCGATGAAATCGATGCGGCCGGCCGGATCGTCACGCCCGGCTTCGTCGATCCGCACACCCATTACGACGGCCAGGCGGTATGGTCCGAACGGCTGAGCCCCTCGTCCTCGCACGGCGTGACCAGCGTCGTCATCGGCAACTGCGGCGTCGGCTTCGCGCCGTGCCGCGCCGCCGACCGCGAGATCCTGATCGACGTGATGGAAGGGGTCGAGGACATTCCCGGCGTCGTCATGGCCGACGGACTGCCCTGGAACTGGGAGACCTTTCCCGAATTTCTCGACGCGCTCGACGCGGGGCGGCGCGACATCGATCTTGCCGCGTTTCTGCCGCACAGCCCGCTGCGGGTCTATGCGATGGGAGCGCGCGGAGCCAACCGCGAACCTGCCAACGACGACGATCTCGCCGCGATGCGCGGTCTGGCGCGCGAGGCGATCGAGGCGGGCGCAATCGGCTTCGCCACCTCACGCCTGCTGATCCACAAGACCGCGAGCGGCGAGGCGATCCCCAGCTTCGAAGCCGATACCGCCGAACTCAAGGCGATCACGGCGGGGATGGCCGATGCGGGCAGCGGGATGCTGCAGGTCGTGCCCAACCTGTTTCGCGGGCTGGGGCCGGAATACGCGCTGGTCGCCGAAGTTGCGGAAAGTTGCGGCCTTCCGGTAACCGTGACCCTGGGAACCTCCAACGAAGGCACGCGCAACTGGATCGGTGCGCTCGCAGAGATGGACGCGGCGGCAGAGCGGGGCGTACGGATCTCTTCGCAAGTCCTGCCGCGCCCGATCGGGATGGTCGAGGGGCTCGAACTTTCGATTCACCCGTTCGTGCTGTGTCCCAGCTATCAGGGCATTTCGCGGCTCCCGCTGGCGGACAAACTGGCCGCGCTGCGCGACCCCGGGCTACGCGCCCGGCTGCTGGCGGAAGAGCCCGATCCCGGCCATCCGCTGGCCCAGCTCGGGCGCAACTGGGAATGGCTGTTCCCATTCGCGGGCGAACCCAATTACGCCCCCGCCAAGGACAGCAGCGTCGCGGCGCAAGCTGCACGTGATGGCGTGACACCGGCCGAGTGGGCTTATGACTGGCTGACCGCGGATGAGGGCGGCAATTTCCTTCTGGCCACGCTCGGCAATTATTACGAGGGCAAGCTCGATACGGTGAAGGCGCTGCTCTCGCGGCCCGATTGCATCGTCGGGCTGGGCGATGGCGGGGCCCATTATTCGGCGATCTGCGACGCCAGCTACCCGACGTTTATGCTGACCCACTGGGTGCGCGACGCCGACGGCTCGGGTTTTTCGCTCGAGCAGGCGGTGAACATGCTGACGCGCAAGCCGGCGCTGGCGATGGGGCTGGGCGACCGCGGACTGCTCGCACCGGGAATGAAGGCCGACCTCAACGTCATCGACCTCGCCAGGCTCCATCTGGCGATGCCGCACATCGTTTACGATCTGCCCGCGGGCGGGCGGCGGCTCGATCAGCGGGCCAGCGGCTATGACGCGACGATCGTCGCGGGCACGGTCATCCGCCGGTTCGACGAGGATACCGGCGCGCGGCCCGGCAAGCTGGTGCGCGGCGCGCGCTAGGGGACCTGAACCGGAAACCGCAGCAGCTGTTGGCCAACGCTCTTGGCCGCGGGATCGAGGCGGGTGCTGGCGTTGATCCCGCCGGGCAGCGCGCCTTCCAGAACCAGATTGAGCGCGGCGGTTCCGGGTAGATCATAGACCCGCACCGTGCCGCCTTCGTGGTCGAACAGGTGCGCGAACCATTCGCGTATCGCACCAGGCGTTAGCGCCGCCCGCAGATCGCCGAGCCGGGCCGGATCGCGCGCGATCACCCCGATGTTGATCGTCTCGCCCTTCTCGCCGCTGCGCACCCAGGCGAGCTGTTCGAGGGAAACCTCGCGCCCCGGCGGAGCGGCGCGCGAAAGGACCGGCGGACGGACGATGGTGGCGACGGCGAACCCGCCATCCAGCAGCGATGCCAATGGCTCGAACCCGTCGCCCATGTCGAGCAGCGGGACGATCTCCGGCTTCGGGATCAGGAACGAAACCAACCGCATCAGCGGCGCCACACTTACTCCGAACGCAACGCTGGTCCCCGGTGCCATCGCGGAGATGGCGGCGAACTGTTCGCGGACGAACGATTGCACGGCAGTCGCATCCGCGTGATCGACCACCAGCTTGATCAGCACTTCCTCGGCCGCTTCATCGATCCGCCCCACAGCTGCGCCTGCGCCGATCAGCACCGCCTCGGTGGCGATAAATGGGGCCAGATTGCGCGCGCGGCACATCGCGTTGCCGCGTTCGAACAGCGCGGCGGCTTGCTTCCTCGCCCGCTGGACGGCGCGTGGGCCGATCACCGGCTGGTAGGCGACGCCGCGCCAGCCGCGGTCGAATGTCGCACAGACCTTGAGCGTGGGGGTCGAGGGATAGCCGATCGCGCCGCTGACCCGCAC
This sequence comes from Sphingomonadales bacterium, assembly GCA_038256425.1. GTDB lineage: Bacteria > Pseudomonadota > Alphaproteobacteria > Sphingomonadales > Sphingomonadaceae > Novosphingobium. The sequence continues at coordinate 13,707 of JBBSKI010000030.1, read as the reverse complement.
CCGGTCGGGACCGACCTGTTCGAGCCGCACCGCGCTCAGGTCGAGTACCACGTCGGGAACGATATAGGCCTGCGGGTCCGACGTTTCGTAGAGCATCTGCTCGGCGACGGTTCCGCAAGTGACGAGGCCGCCGCTTCCCGCGGGCTTGGTCAGCACAAAGCTGCCGTCGGGCGAGACCTCGGCGATCGGGGCGCCGATGTTCGCCCAGCCGTCGACGCTTTCCCAGTCGGTAAACGTCCCGCCGGTCGCCTGCGCGCCGCATTCGATCAGGTGGCCCACCAGGGTCCCTGCGGCAAGACGGGGCCAGTCCTGCTCGTCCCAGCCGAATTGGTGGATCAGCGGCCCCAGCGCGAGCGCGGAATCGACCACGCGCCCGGTAATCACGATGTCTGCGCCGCGGCGCAGCGCCTCGGCGATCGGGAACGCGCCCAGATAGGCGTTGCAGCTTGTTACCCCCGCGGCGGGGAGGGGTTCGTCGCTGTCCATGTCCGGGGTCCCGGCAAGCTCGTTTAGTCGTGGCAGCAGATCGTCGCCCGCGATGCACGCGACCTTCAGCGCCAGCCCGAGGGTTGCGATCTTGGCGCGCAGCGCGGCGGCGAGCGCGGCGGGATTGACCCCTCCGGCGTTGGTAACGATCCGCGTGCCCGTGCGGGCGATCGTTTCGAGGTGCGGGCCGACGTGAACCTGCATGAAATCGCCCGGGTATCCGCTGGCCGGATCGGCCGCGCGCATCCGTCCCAACAGCCCCATCGCGCCCTCGGCGAGATAGTCTAGAACGATATAATCGACCTTCGCCGCGAGCAGCTGCGGCACATGGATGGCGCTGTCGATGAAGAACGCGGTCCCACCGCCGATACGCACGATCCCGGTTGCGGCGTCAGCCAAGGTCGTACTGGCTCGTCGGGATCACGTCGATCCGGGTGAAGTCGATGAAGGCTTCGCAACTGTCCATCATGGTCGCCAGGTTGGCGCTGTACTTGGCCTCGTCGCCGACCGCATCGAAGAATGCCATGGGGTCGGTCATCGCCTCGGGCGCAAAGCATTCCTCGATGAACGCATCGTAAGCCGGCGCGTCGGCAGTCAGGGCGCGGACCATGCGGTTCTGGACGTATTCGAAGTTCGCCTGGGTTTCGATTGCCACTGTCGTGTGATGCACACGCCAGTGGGCGTCGGCAGTCTCTGGCGTAAGGTCCGGACGAAAAGCCAGGAACGTCGCTTGCGACCAGCCCCAGGTCCGCTCGGCCGGCGCGGGCGGGTGCGCCGCGTTGGCAATGATCGTCGCTTCGCTCACCAACCACGCGGCATAACGCGCCGAGAACGCCGCCAGCGCGGCTTCCGCACCAGCGAAGAACTGCGGGTTGGCGGCAGGCAGCCAGAACTGCGCGACCGCATCGGGCTCGTGCCAGCGCTGGACCAACCCAGCCGCAGGTTCCACCGCCGCGTCGCGCAGGTTGAGCCGCAGGCTGGTTCCGCTCGCCGCGCCCAACGCCGGGGCGAGGCCCTGGAGCAGAGTATAGGCAAATGCGGCGCGATCCTGACCCTGCGAGCACCACAGCGCGGCGACGACCTTCTCCATCCGGGGTTCTCCTCATCTGGATACTTCGTAGTGAAAGCGAATTCACATTACGCATAGGCATATCAAAATGCCATGACAAACCATGTTCGCGTCGTTATTCCACAGGGACAAGCAAAAAATGTTCGACGGAGATTGATCGCATGTGGTTCGCCAACCCGCTCGATTTTATCGGCAAGGTGGTGCTCGTCACCGGCGGGTCCGGATGGACGACGACCCCGGCGGGCACATGGACTGTCGTGCCGATGGTCACCGGCAACGGCCTGAAGATTCCCGGACGCTGACGATGGCCGACAATTCATCCGGCCACGCAGATTTGCGCCGCACCGCCGAGCTCTACGCGATCGGTGCGGATCGCCGCGACAAGGACCTGTGGCGACAGGTGCTAGCCGAGGACTGCGTCATCGAAGGGCCCGGTTTCTCGATCGAGGGCCGCGAGGCAAACCTGGGGTCGATCGATTTTCTTGCGGCCAGCTTCCGCGCAACGGTTCACCGTGTCCACCAGTGCGTTGCCACCATCGACGGCGACGTGGCGACCGGCGAGACCTATTCGACCGCGGATCACCTGTTGCTGGAGTGCGACGCTGTGCTGATCTGGAAGATTCGCTACCAGGATCGCTGGCGGCGGGAAAACGGCGCGTGGCGGTTCACCCGGCGGACGCTGATCGTCGACTGGGAGGAAACGCGACCGGTCACACCCAAGGGGGCGATTACATGAAAATTCTCGTAGTCGGCGGCAGCGGCGCGCTCGGCGGCCACGCCGCCATCCATCTGGCCGGCAAGGGCCACGATGTGACGATCGCGGCGCGCAACCGGCCGCACCCCGATACGCCGATGGCGCAGATGGCCTTTTTCCAGGGCGATTATATCGCGGAAGACTTTACGCCCGACCGGTTGCGCGGGTTCAACTGGGTGTTGTTCGCCGCGGGCAACGATCCGCGCCACGTCCCGCCGGGCGACGATTTCGAGGCGCACCTGCGCAAGGCCAATCACGAGGCTGTGCCCGCCTTTTTTGCCGCTTGCCGCGAGGCCGGGGTCAAGCGGGCGGTCCAGCTCGGCAGCTATTACCATCAGGCCGCACCCGCGCTGGCGACCGGCAACCGCTACATCCAGTCGCGCAAGGCGGCGTGCGAGGGAGCGCGCGGCGAGGGCCGGGCGGGGTTCGACGTGGTCAGCGTCAACGCACCGTTCATGGTCGGCAGCGTGCCGGGCCTGCCCAGCGCGATCTTCCAGCCCTACGTCCAGTGGGCCAAGGGGCAAATCCCGATCGAAGCTTATGGTCCTGCGGGCGGAACCAACTTCATGTCGTTTCGCTCGCTGTCCGAAGCAATCGAGGGCGCATTCGAGCGGGGAGAGCCAGGCAGGGCCTATCTGGTCGGTGACGAGGATCTGAGTTTCACGCAGTATTTCCAGTTGTTCTTTAAGGCTGTCGGAAGCGCTGCGAAGGTCGAGGAACGCGACGCGGAGCACCCGATGCTGCCCGATATCGCGATCCCGCAAGGGCGGGGCAACTGGGTGCGGGTCGATCCCGATCCAACCGAAGTCGCCAAACTCGGCTATCGCCGGGGGGACGTCAGGAACGCGGTCGCGGATCTCGCGGCGCAGTTCGGATGACCAGCGTTGCGGTGATTACCGGCGCGGCGAGCGGGATCGGCGCAGGCCTTGCGCGGGAAGCGGCGCGGCGCGGGATGCGGGTGGTGCTGGCCGATCGCGACGGGGATCGCCTGGCCGCGGTGGCGCGCGAGATCGGGGAGGCGACGATTGCAGTTCCGACCGATGTCACCGATCCCGCGGCCCTCGTGGTTCTGGCCGAACGAGCTTTCGCCGAAGGGCCGGTCGAACTACTGTTCAACAATGCCGGGATCATGATCACCGGAAACGCGTGGGAAATCCCGCTCGACGCGTGGCGCCGGTCTATCGATGTCAATCTGCTCGGTATCGTCCACGGCCTTACCGCATTCGTTCCGCGCCTGTTAGCCGCTGGCCTGCCCGCGCGTATCGTCAACACCGCTTCGGTCGGTGGCTTTCTGCCGAGCCCGCTGATGGCACCTTATTCCGCGACCAAGTTCGCCGTCGTGGCACTGACAGAATCGCTCGCCGGCGAATTGCGTGACGGCCCGATAGCGGTCTCGCTGCTCGCGCCGGGGCCGGTGCGCTCGGACATCTTCCGCGAGGACGGCTCGCCTGCCTCGGCAGAATTTGTCCGTTACATGCGATCGGCGGTCGGCGAACACGGCCTGTCGCCTGACGAATTTGCGGTGCGGGTGTTTGCCGCCATCGATCGCGGGGACTACTGGATCGTGCCGCAACCCGAAGCGCTCGATTTGCCCCTGGCCGCGCGCAATGCGATCATTGCGGAACGCCGCGCGCCGACTTTCTTCGACATCAGCGAGGATTCATGACCGGAACTTGGGACAAGGAAGTCGACGTTCTCGTCATCGGATCGGGAGCTGGGGGGCTACTCGCCGGGCTGGTTGCCGCGGACAACCGGGCCGAGGTGCTGATCGTCGAAAAGGAGCGTTTGTGGGGCGGGACCTCGGCCACATCGGGTGCGGGCATCTGGATCCCGGCGAGCGACCAGGCCGCCGTCGCCGGGTTCCACGACAAGGTCGAGGACGCGTTCAAATATGTCCGCGCGCTATCGGCGGACAACGTTCTGGACGAGCAGATCCGCGCTTTCGTTGAGAATGCTGCACCGATGCTGCGCTGGATCACCGCCAATACCGGCATCGAATACCAGGCGTTCCCTTATCCCGATTACCACGCCGAAAACCCCGGCGGATCGCCCACGGGCTTCCGCACCCACATGCCGCTGCCGATCGACGGGCGCGCGCTGGGCAAGGACGTCGAGACGCTGCGCTATGCCTCCCCGGCGGCGAGCCTGTTCGGCTATCTCAACTGGCATTTCGACGAGACCTACATGCTGCTGTTCCGCCACAAGGGCTGGTGGCAGCATCTGGCGAAGTCGCTGGCGCGCTATTGGCTGGATTGGCCGTTCCGGTTCCGCTCGGGCAAGGACCGGCGCCTGACGTTGGGGAACGCGCTCGCTGGTGGCCTGAAGGTCGCGCTCAATCAGCGCGGCGTGCCGGTGTGGCTCGAAAGCCCGATGCGCGATTTGATCGAGGAAGACGGGCGGATTGCCGGAGCGGTGGTCTTCCACGAGGGTAAGGAGCTGCGGATTCGCGCGCGCAAGGGCGTGGTCCTCGCCGCCGGGGGGTTCGACAAGAATCAGGCGATGCGCGACGAATTTTCCCCCAATTACCGCCAGGCACACCTTTCGGGGGGAACCGGCGGCAATACCGGCGATGCCATCCGCGCCGGGTCCGAACATGGCGCGGCGCTGCGCAACATGCACTCGGCCTGGGCGGCGCCGGTATTTTATATTCCCGGGGAGGACCGCGGGCGATTGTGCACGATCGAGCGCGCGCTGCCCGGCTGCATCATGGTCAACCAGGCCGGCAAGCGCTATCTCAACGAGGCGGCAAGCTATCACATCGTCGGCCAGCAAATGGCCGCCGCCAAGATCCGCGGCGAGGGAACCGATCCAAGCTGGATGATTTTCGACCACGCCTTCCGGCACAAGTATCCGATGGGACCGCTGCTGCCGCTGGTCCCCGATTGGGCGCAGAACGGGATGGTCAAGCTGGCGCTCAGGCGCGGTGACACGATTGCCGCGCTGGCGCGGGAGATCGGCGCGGACCCGGCGGCGCTCGAAGCTACGGTGGCGCGGTTCAATGACTACGCGATCAAGGGCGAGGATCCCGATTTCCATCGCGGCGAGGCAGCCTACGACAAGATGTATGGCGATCCGCGCAACGGGCCGAACCCTTCGCTCGCGCCGATCCTCAAGGCCCCATTTTATGCCTTCGCCATCCATCCGGGGGACATCGGCACCAACGGCGGGCTCGTCACCGACGCCCGGGCCCGGGTGCTCGACGGAAAAGGCAAGCCCATCGCCGGGCTCTATGCGATCGGCAACAACGCAGCCTCGGCCATGGGCGAGAGCTACCCCGGCGCCGGGGTCACGATCGGCCCGGCGCTGACCTTCGGCTATATCGCGGCGCGCGACATGACCGGCGCGAATGCGTGAGTAGTGTGACGGGTGGCCGCGGCGCGGTGGTCACCGGCGCAGGGCTGTCCTGATGGCCGGGTGGTTGCATCGTTACGCGCCGGTAAACGGCCTGACGATGCACTACGTCGAGCAGGGCGAGGGCCCGCTGCTGGTGCTGTGCCACGGCTTTCCCCACACCTGGTTCTTATGGCACCGCCAGATTGCCGCGCTCGCGGCGGAATGGGGCGCCGTTCTATTTCATGGCAGCGTTCACGACGTCGATCTCGAGGCGTGGCATGGCGAGGAGCCCCTTGCTCGAATTACCGATCAGTACGAGGATGCGCAGCGGATCGAGATGATCGCGGGCGCAGGGCACCCGACGCAACTCGAGCGCTCTGACGAGGTGACGCGGCTGATGGCGGATTTTCTCGACGACATCGCCGAACGGGGTGCGCCGCCCTGAGCGCCGCCGCGCTGCCGGGTTTCTCGCGCACGCTCGAAGCGCTTTACGGCGGGTTGGCCCGGCCCGAGCCGTGGGATGGTTTCCTCGTCGACCTGCGCGACGCTTTCGCCGCCGAATTCGCGACGCTGATCCTGACCCCGCCCGGTGCGTCGCGGCCGGGGCAGATCCTCACGCCGGGTGCGCCGCTTGAGCAGGTCGAGCGCTATGCCGCCGATTTCTTTACCGCCGATCCGTTCACCGGCCTGCCCGAAGGCGAAGTCACCACGTTCCACGATTTCGTCGGCGCGCGGGTGGTGGCCGACGAGGCCTTTCGCCGCTGGCTGAAGGAATTTTCAAGCCACGTGCTGGGCGTCGATATCCGCGCCCCCAGCGGGTTCGAGGCACGCTTGCGACTGACCCGGGCCGCCGGGCCACCGTTCCTGGTTGGCGATGTGCAGGGGCTGGCGCGGTTCGTGCCGCACGTGCGGATCGCGCTCGATCTGTACCACGCGCTCGAGGCGGATCGCTCGGAACACGCAGTCTATTCAGGAGCGATCGAGCACTTGTCGGTTGGCGTGGTGGTGCTCGACCACGAGGGCCGGATCGTGCGCAGCAACGCGATCGGCGACGCGATCCTCGCGCGCGGGGACGGGCTGGCACGGAGCGAGCGTGGACTTCGCTTCGCCGATGCGCGGCATCGCGCCCGGATCGAGGCAATGCTGGCCGAGCCCGCGAGCCCGCCGCTTGGTGGCACGCCGGCAATCCTGAGAGTCGAGCGGCCTTCGGGCGCGGGTGATTATGGGGTTGCGATCCACCGCATCGAAACCCCGGGCTTCATGCGCACCGGCAGCAGCCCGGCGCTTGCGCTGCTGATCAGCGATCCCGAACGCGCTTCGGCGGCGGATACCGAAGCGTTGCGCGCGCGCTTTGGCTTGACCCGCAAGGAAGCCCAGCTCGCCGGAGAGATCGCTGCGGGGCGCTCGCTCGATGAAGCCGCAGGACGGCTCGGCATCGCCCGCAACACTGCGCGCTCGCACTTGCGCGGGCTGTTCGCCAAGACCGGCGTATCGCGCCAGGGCGAGCTGGTCCGGCTCGTCCACACCAGTCTGCCCGGCATGGGCGGAAGCGAAAACTGATCCGTTTGGACGAGGCCGGTACCGTCCGATCGGTAGTAGCGTCGTCCGGCTGTGGGAAGAGGATAGACCGATGAAGTTCTCGATCATCTACGAAGCGCAAATGGTCGATACCAGCCGCGCCAACGAGCAGGCGGTGTTCCTCCAGATCGTCGAGCAGGCGAAATTCGCCGAGCAGATGGATTTCGACTGCATCTGGTGCGTCGAACATACCGCGCTGACCCAGTATGCGCACATGTCCGCGCCCGAGACTGTCCTGGCGTTTATCGCCGGGGCCACCAGCCGCATTCACGTCGGCCACGGCGTGGTCTGCCTGCCGCCAGCGATGAACCACCCGGTCAAGGTTGCCGAGCGGATCGCGACGCTCGATATTCTCTCGAAGGGGCGGGTCCATTTCGGGGTCGGCAAGGGTGGGACCCAGCAGGAGGCCGGAACCTTCGGCTACGATCTCAACGAGCTTGGGCCGATGATCGACGAATCGATGTATCTGATCCCGAAGATCATGGTGCAGGACGAAATCGAGCACGACGGCCACTACATCAAGATTCCCAAGCGACCGATCCATCCCAAGCCCTATCAGGATCCGCACCCGCCGATGTATCTCGCCTGCACCCGCGAGAACACACTGGTCGCGGCGGGCAGCCGGGGAATCGGGGCGCTGGTCCTGGGTTTTTCCGGCCCCGACGAAATCGCCAAAAAGAATGCGATCTACCGCCAGGCGTTCGCCAACCGGAAACCCGAGGACCAGGTCGGCTTTCGCCCGACCGAACATCTTGCCGCGCTATGCGCCGCCACGGTGCTCGACGATCGCGAGAAGGCGCGCAAGATCGGCTTGCGCGGCCAGCGGTTCTTTGCCGAGAGCATTGGCTACTGGTATCAGGGTGGACCTCGGCCGACCGTCGATGAGGAACTCAGCGCCGAGGAGCACCAGGCTCAACTCGACGCGGGATTGCGCCAGACGGTCGCCTATCTTTCCGAAGAAGCGATCCCGATCGGTGACGAGCACACCTCGAACTACACCGTGGCGCAGGACGCTTACGGCACCCCTGATGACTGCATTCGCTATGTCCAGCGGCTGATCGACGCGGGAGCGGACGAGATCCTCTTCATCTTCCAGATGGGCGGCATTCCGCACGATGTGATCATGGAGACGATCCGCAACGTCGGCGAAAAGGTCATCCCGCACTTCCGGGCGCAAGCAGATATGGCAACCGCAGCGGAATAATCGCGGCCCGCTTCAGCGCAGTTCGGTCTTCATCACCTTGCCCGAGGCGTTGCGGGGCAGATCCGCAACGATCGCGAAGCTGCGCGGCACCTTGTAATTGGCCATGTTGGCGCGCGACCATGCGGCCAGCTCGGCCTCTGTTGCCACTGCTTCAGGGCGCAACACCATGAAGGCCCGGCCCACTTCGCCCATGCGCTCGTCGGGCACGCCGATCACCGCGCTCATCGACACCGCCGGATGCGCGGCGAGAAGCTTTTCGATTTCGGCAGGATAGCAGTTGAACCCGCCCGAAATGTACATGTCCTTCTTGCGGTCGGTGATCCGCACATAGCCATCGGCGTCCATCGTACCGATATCGCCGGTATGGAGCCATCCGTCGGGATCGATGGCTTCGGCGGTCGCGGCCGGGTCGTCGAGGTAGCCGAGCATCACGCCCTGGCCGCGCACGAGGATTTCGCCGGTTTCGCCGCGCGCCAGCTCGCCCCCTTCGTCCCCCGCGATCCTCACTTCGTTGCCCGGGATCGCCGCGCCACAGGTCGTCGCGATCCGCTCGATCGAATCGCCGGGACGACATGAGGTGATGTTGACGGACTCGGTCATGCCGTATGCGGTGACGATGTCGCGCAGCCCCAGTTCGGCGATGATTCGCTCGACCAGTACCGGCGGCACGGTCGCCGCGCCGGTGGTTCCGCCGCGCAGCGACGAGCAATCGAACGGGCGCGCCTGCAACTCGTCGAGCAGCAACTGGAAGATCGTCGGCGGGCCGGGGAGGAACCCGATCCGCTGCTCCTCGATGATCCGCGCGGCTTGGCGAGCATCGAATTGCGCCATCGGCACGATCGTCGCGCCCGCGATGAGGCAGGCGACCCATCCGACCTTGAGCCCGAACGAATGGAAGAACGGGTTGACGATCAGGTATCGCTCGCCCTCGGCCAGTCCGGTGTTGCCGATCCACACGCCGACCTGTGGGATCACCCGGGCGTAAGTCATCAGCACCCCTTTCGGCGCGCCGGTGGTGCCGCTGGTGAAAATGATGTCGGAGATGTCGTCGGGCGATAGCCGGGCCAGCGCTGCGTCGATCCGTGCAGGGTCGATTCCTTGCCCTTCGCCAAGGAACGCTTCCCAGCCGCGATCCATCGCCACGGTCGTTTCAAGCTGGGGAAGCGCCTCGTCAGCGAGCAGCGCGGCGAAATCGAGCCCGAGGAAATCACCGACCGTGAACAGCATCCGCGCATGGGTGCGGCGCAGGATGTCGCCCGCCTCGCGGCCCTTGAGCCGGGTGTTGATGGGCACGATCGCCGCGCCGCAGGTCATCGCTCCCACTGCGGCGACGATCCATTCGCGCGAGTTCGGCGCCCAGATCGCGATGCGATCGCCGGGACCGGCCCCACGGGCCAGGAACGCCGCGGCCGAGCGACGGCACTCGGCCCACAACCGGGCAAAGCTCCAGGTCTCGCCTCGTTCGATCAGCGCGGGCGCATCGCCCCAGCGTGCCGCCGCCATCATCGCGGCATGGGGGATTGTCGGCGGAAGCGGGTCCAACATGGCTCAGGACGGGATGTAGAGCTGGGCGGCCTTGCCGCCGTCCACCGGCAGCACGACCCCGGTAATATAGCTGGCGGCATCCGAGAGCAGGAAGACGATTGCCTCCGCCAGCTCCTCCGGCTGGCCGCCACGACCCATCGGAATGGCGTCGGCGGTCTTGGCGGCGATTTCGGGCGCGGTTCGGGCGAAATCCTCGGTGGCGGCGGTCATCACCTGGCCGGGCACGATCGCGTTGATCCGGATGCCCTGGCGGGCGCCCTCCATCGCCGCGACCGCGGTGAACTGGATCAACGCCGCTTTCGATGCCGAGTAGCTGGCATAATTGGCCATCGCGCGAATTCCGGTGGTCGACGAGATGTTGACGATGGAGCCTTTGCCCGCCTTCGCCATGACCTTCATCGCCGCCTTGGTGCCGATGAACACCGCTTCGGCGTTGACCGCAAAGTCCTTGCGCCAGTGCTCGATCGTGAGTCGCGCAATCGGGGCGTAGTGGACGCTCATCGCATTGTTGACGAGCATGTCGAGCCGGCCCCGCTCCGCCGCGACCCGCTCGATCAAGGCAGCGAAGGCATCGAAGTCGGTGACGTCGAGCTGGACCGCTTCGATGCTGCCGCCTTCGCCCGCGATCCGCGCTTGCGCCGCATCGAGCAGTTCCTGTCGGCGACCGCAGATCGCCACGTGCGCGCCGCGGCTTGCGAGGAGCGAAGCGGTCGCCAGGCCGATCCCGTCGCTGCCCCCGGTGACGATCGCCACCTGTCCGGAGAAATCATGCGCCATGGCCAAACCCGCTCCACCTGATATTATCAAAGCCCACCGTTCAACGCTTGGCGAGCGAAACGCAATTGACGCACATGGCGCACATCTGTCAACCTGATGCGTAGATAACCGGTTTTTCAACTACGAATTTGCGGGGTGAGGGCAATGGCGGATCTGGGTGGCAAAGTGGCGCTGGTAACCGGCGCGGGTCAAGGCGTCGGGCAGGGCATCGCGCTGGCGCTGGCGGCGGCGGGTGTCGCGGTCGCGGTGGCGGGGCGAACTCCGGCGAAACTGGAAAAGACTTGCGCGGAAATCACTGAACGCGGGGGCCGCGCGCTGGCGGTAACCGGCGACGTCAAGGATGCCGCCTCGCTCGCGGCGATGGTCGAGACCACCGTCGCGGGGCTGGGGGGCATCGATATCCTCGTCAACAACGCGCAGGAAGTCCCGCTCGGCAAGCTGCTCGATGTGACCGACGCGGCGTTTAGCGCCGGGTTCGAATCGGGCCCGCTGGCGACCTTGCGGCTGATGAAGCTGGTCCATCCGCACATGCTCGCGCGCGGTGGCGGAACGATCCTCAATCTCGCATCGTCCGCCGCGATCCGCTGGGACATGACCGGTTATGGCGCCTATGCTGCGGTCAAGCAGGCGATCCGCTCGCTGACCCGCGCCGCTGCGGCCGAGTGGGGGCGCGACAATATCCGCGTGCTGACGATCGCGCCTCACGCCGAATCGCCCGGGCTCAAGGGGTGGGTGGAGAACAACCCGAACGAGGCCGCGGCGTTCTTTCGCACCATTCCGCTCGGGCGGATCGGCAGGCTGGAGGCGGACATCGGCCGGGCCGTGGTGGCGCTGTGCGGCGATGAGTTCGGCTATCTCACCGGAGCGACGATCCCGCTCGATGGGGGCCAGGCAAACTTCGATTGAAGGATGGAATTGCGTAGCTAAGAACACTTTTCAATTCGCAAACCGTTGTATATGACGTTCTGCAACGCGAAACTGCGTCATCAGAGGTGAAGAGGATGGCTTCAGCCAAAGTTGCACTGGTCACCGGTGCGAGTCGCGGTGCGGGCGCGGGGATCGCCCGTGGCCTGGGCGAGCTCGGATACAAGGTCTATGTTACGGGACGCACCGTCACCCCGGGCGATGCCAAGGGTTGGGATGGGACCGTCTTGCCCGGCACCGTTGCCGAAACCGCGGATGCGGTTACCGAACGCGGCGGACAAGGCGTTGCGGTGTTGTGCGACCATGCGGACGACGCCCAGGTCGCCCGGCTGTTCGCGCAGATCGCCGCCGAGGCGGGCCGGCTGGACATCCTCGTCAATAACGCCGCCTACATCCATCATCAGCTGATCGAGAAAAAGCCGTTCTGGGAAAAGGAACTCGACGCGCAGCACATCCTCGATGTCGGCTTGCGCTCGGCCTATGTCGCGAGCTGGCACGCGGCCAGGATCATGGTTCCGCAGGGCTCGGGGCTGATCGGCATGGTCAGCTCGTTCGGGGCGAGCTGCTATATGCACGGCCCCGCCTATGGGGCGCAAAAGGCCGGGCTCGACAAGCTGGCGCACGACATGGAGCATGACCTGCGCGACAGCGGGGTCGCGGCGGTCTCGATCTGGCTGGGTCCGCAAGTGACCGAGCGGGCACTCATCGCGAAGGAGGTCAATCCCGAGCAGTACGAGGGCTTCATGGCGATGGCCGAGAATCCGGAATTCACCGGCCATATCCTCGATGCGATCCTCGCCGCCCCCAACCGCGCCGAACTTTCGGGGCAGACGCTGGTCGGCGCGGAAATTGCGCGCGAGCTTGACATTACGGATCGCGGCAAGGACCGTCCCTCGCACCGCGAAATGCTCGGCAGTCCACGCCCGAAAAATCCTGCGGCGGTGTATTGAGGCGATGGCCAGCCAGTATCACCTCGCCGATCTGTTCGAGACCGTCGCCGCGACGGTACCCGAGCGGCTGGCGGTGATCGCCGATTCCGCGCGGCTGACCTATGCAGAATTGAACGCGCGCTGCGATCGGCTCGCGGCCGGCCTGGCTGCGCGTGGCATCGGTCGCGGCGACAAGGTGGGGCTGTATCTGCACAACGGCCCCTCTTACCTCGAGAGCTTCATCGCGGCGTGCAAGCTCGGCGCGGTGCCTTACAACGTGAACTACCGCTACCGGGCGGAAGAGCTGCGCTATCTGTTCGCTAACGCCGACAGCGCCGCGATCGTCCACGGCGCTGAGTTCTCGCCGATCGTGAGCGAGGTTCGCGGCGAGGTGCCGACGCTCAAGCTGACCGTGGCGGTCGAGGACGGGTCGGGAGCCGATATCGCGGGGTCGGTTGCTTACGCCGATCTGCTCGCGTTCGCGCCGGGCGGCCCATGGGCGCGCGACGAGGCCGACTATTTGCTGTGCTACACCGGTGGCACCACCGGCATGCCCAAGGGCGTAATGTGGCCGCATCGGGCGTTCGTGTTCTCCTGCGCGGGCGGGGCAGGGTATTTCAACCCGCACGGCGTGCTCACCGCGCCCGAGGGCATCGCCGAGCGGGCGCGCGACGGTTATCCTCTCAGGCTGTTTCCGCTCGCCCCGCTGATGCACATGGCAGCGATGTGGGCGGTGTGGTCTGCGCTGCTTAACGGGCTGACGATTGTGCTCGGCGAGGGCCGGGTGTTCGATGCCGAGCGAATGCTCGATACGACCGAGCGCGAGGGTGCGAACCTGATCCAGTTCGTGGGTGATGCGATGGCCATACCCCTGCGGGACGCCCTGCGCGCCAATCCCGGGAGGTGGAACCTGCCGCACGTGATCAACCTGGGATCGGGCGGCGCGGTGTTCTCGCAGCATCTCAAGGACGATCTCAAGGAACTGGTGCCCAGCGCCGGGATCACCGACGGGATGGGCGCGTCGGAAACCGGCATCTCCGGGATTGCGGAGAAGTCGGCCGAGGGGGTGATGCGGCTCCCCGCGAACGAAAACCAGCAGGTGATCGTG
>JBBSKI010000029.1:0-21685 GCA_038256425.1 Sphingomonadales bacterium | reverse complement strand
TGAGTTGCACCCGGTTTCATGGACACCAAGATAAGGTGTTTTTGGAACTGGAGGACGAAGATGGAACGACGCAAGTTCAGTCGCGAGTTCAAGCTCGAGGCGGTGAAGCTGGTGCGGGAACGCGGGGTAACGGTGGCGCAAGCCGCCCGCGATCTGGACGTGCATACCAACGTTCTGCGCAAGTGGGTCCGCGAAGCGGTATCCGACCCGGGATCGGCATTTCCGGGACACGGCACCATGAAGCCGGAGCAACAGGAGATTGAGCGGCTGCGCCGCGAGCTTGCCCGGATGAAGGCCGAGCGTGACATCCTAAAAAAAGCGGCGGCCTACTTCGCGAAGGACTCGATATGAGGTTCGCCTTCGTCGCGAAGCACCGGGGGATCTGGCCGGTATCGTGGATATGCGAGGCCCTCGGCGTCTCGCGCAGCGGCTTTCATGCCTGGCTGGTTCGAGCACCAAGCTATTCGAGGAGATCGACGCGGGTTCGAGAGGCGTTCGAGCGGTAGCGTTCTCGAAGTGGTTCACCCGGTTCCTACAGTCGGCAGGTGCTCGCAAAACCCGCACCAGCTTTCACTCGTTTCGACACAACTTTCGCGATGAACTCAGGATCGCGCGTATCGATCACGATGTCGCGATGGCCCTTGGCGGATGGGTTGGAAAGCCATCTCAATCGAGCGCGGCATCCGAGAGTTACGGACGAGGCCACCGTGTCGAAGTGCTGCAGATTGCCGCGCCCACTGAGCCGGTGCCGGAGTTCCGCGGCTAGTTTACGCCCTAATCTGGTGCGGTAGCAGGGCTCGATGCGAAGGCCGGATTGGGGTCGCTAGACTAACGGGAGGAGAACGATCCATCCGTCAGACCCAGCCCCAACGCCGAGATTGCCCTCCAGATATCAACGAGATCCTTTTTCTAAAGGAGTATAAACACGCCGAATGTTCCGTCTGGCAAAGATACTCTAATTACCTGCTTAGCAATCATCAGGACGATAGATCAGGTGTTCCCGCACGGTAGCTCTACCCGAATTCGTCGTACCCGTCAGTCACTCAACAGATATTCAGTGAAACGCTTGCGCCACCAGATCACATCTTCTTCCCAAACATTCTGAAACATTGGCTTCCAGCGTGCCACGCGTTCTTCGCGGGACATTGCCAGGGCCCGTTCGATCGTATCGGCAATTTCATCAGGGCTATACGGATTGACCAGAAGCGCGTTGTCGAGCTGGGCGGCTGCGCCTGCAAATCGCGACAGGATCAGTACCCCCGGATCTGCAGGATCCTGTGCTGCCACATATTCTTTCGCGACCAGGTTCATTCCGTCACGCAGCGGTGTGACAAGGCCGATCCGGGCTGCGCGGTATATGCCGGCAAGTTCATCGCGCGGAAAACCCTGGTTCACGTAGCGCAGCGGCACCCAGTCGATGTCTGCAAAAGCGCCGTTGATCCGCCCGGATAACGCATCAAGCTGGGCTCGGATGTCTTGATAGCTCTGAACCGACGCTCGCGACGGCGGGGCGATCTGCAACAGGTAGACATTGGAATGTGCATCCGGGTGGGTCTCAAGATAGCGCTGGTAGCCGTTGAAGCGCTCTTCCAATCCCTTGGAGTAGTCCAGCCGATCGACACCGACGATCAGACTGCGTCCAATCGAGCTTTCCATCATCCGTTCGTAAGTGGCGATCGCACGCTCGCCGCTCGCACTGGCGGTAAAGGACTGCGCGTCGATCCCGATCGGACAAGCGATCGCGCGGATGGTACGCCCGCCAACGGTAACCCAATCGTCTTCGCCGATCGAGCCGCCCATTTGGTTGATGACATAGTCGTGAAAAGTCTCAAGCCATTCACGGGTCTGAAAACCAACGACGTCGTAAGCAAACAGCGCCTCAGCCAACCGCCGATGCTCTGGCAGGGCAGTGAGCAAACGTGTGGGCGGCCAGGGAATGTGCAGGAAGAAGCCGAGCCGGTTGGTCAGTCCACGCTGCCGCAAAACCCAGCCAAGCGGGATCATATGGTAATCATGCACCCAGATGAGATCGTCAGATAAAATGTGAGGACTGATCACATCTCCAAACAGGCGGTTCACCCGCTCATATCCGCCCTGAAAATCACGCTCGAACTCGGTGAGCCCCAGGCGATAGTGGAAAAGGGGCCATAACGTGCGGTTGGCGAACCCATCATAGTATTCCTCGACGTCCTGTTCGGGCAGATCGATCGTGGCCGACGTGACACCCTCGTAAGTTTCGAATTTCAGATCCCCCGTCTCGCCGGTCTCGCCCGACCATCCGAACCAGATCCCTTCGGCTTCGCGAAGTGCCGCCGTCAGGGCTACCGCCAATCCCCCTTGCGCGCCCGGCTTGTTAGCTGTCGGCGCGGAAACTCGGTTGGAGATCACGATCAGCCGAGTCACCGGATCGCGCTCCACGGCTTGCTGAGAAGGACCGCGCAGTTGATCATACCGACTAGCGAATAGGTTTGGGGATAGTTCCCCCACAGCTCGCCTGACACGGGGTCGATGTCCTCGGACAACAGGCCCGCGGGTGTGCGCCGCGACAGCATTTCTTCGAACAATGCCCGGCCATCCGCGTCACGGCCCGTGAAATGAAGCGCTTCGATCAGCCAGAACGTGCAGACGTTGAACGCGGTATGCGGCAGGCCGAAATCGTCTTCGGTCGCATAACGGAGCATGTGCGATCCCCGCCGTAGGCCCTCCTCCACCGCGCCAAGCGTGCTCAGGAAGCGCGGATCGTCAGGGGCGAGGAAGCGCAGATCGAGAAGCTGCAAAAGACTGGCATCCAGGTCATCCCCGCCAAAGGTGGCCGACAGACGATCGCTGTCCGGTCGCCACGCTGCCTGCTCAATGCGGAAACGTATCGTCGTCGCTCGCTCGCGCCAGAAAGTCTCCCGCCCGGCGAGCCCAAGCACTGCCGCTGCGTTGGACAGCCTGTCGCATGCCGCCCAGCACATCGCCGCCGAATACGTGTGAATGTGACTCTTCGTCCGCAATTCCCATAGCCCGGCGTCGGGCTGGTCGAACGATTGCCACGCACGCTCGCCCACGGGTTCAAGAGCTTCGAAGTCCTCGACGCTGCCCATCCGGAACAGCCGATGGTCGAAAAAGGCCTGAGCGTTGGACAAGACGATCTGACCATACACGTCATGCTGAACCTGCTCATAGGCTTGGTTGCCCACACGAACCGGGCCCATGCCGCGATAGCCGGTCAATGCGCCCGCCTCGCGCTCGATCAGCGTTGCTTCCCCGCCAACGCCGTACAGCGGCTGAATTTGGCCCTTCGCCGCATTGTCGACGATGTTGCGCAGATATTCGAGATAGCCCTCGAGCACGTCGAGCGCGCCGAGCCGGTTGAGCGCCTGCACCGTGTAATAGGCGTCGCGCATCCAGCAGTAACGATAGTCCCAATTGCGCCCCGACCCGGCATGTTCGGGGATCGAAGTCGTCAGAGCGGCGACGATCGCACCGGTTTCCTCGTGCTGGCATAGTTTGAGCGTGATGGCGGATCGGATCACCGCCTCCTGCCATTCGTAGGGGGTTGCGAGCCCGCGCACCCAGTGCCGCCATTCGTCGATTGTGTGATCGAGCATCGATTCCAGCGCCGCGCCGATTTCCTCCGAGAAGCTCTCGTCGGGGCCGAGGAAAAAATAGAGCGGTCGCTCGATACGAAACAGTCGTTCGTCCTCGATCCACCCCACTGCTGCCGTAGTCGTCAGGCGAAGGACGCTATCGTCGAGCAGGTAGCGAATGTGGTTTGAGCCGCGTGTGGTGGCGGCCCGCGCTTCGCCCCATCGCAGCGCCGGCCGTAGCCGTACGCGGATGCGCGGATGGCCAGAAACGGGTCGCACGATCCGGGCAAAGGCAACCGGCCGGTACATCCTGCCGGTGCGCTTGAAGCGTGGGCAGAAGTCAATGACCTCGATCGCATTGCCCTGTTGATCGACATGGCGTGTGACGAGGACGGGCGTGTTGCGAAGGTAGGCTTGTGTCGTCTCGATCACGCCGTCGATGTCAATTTCCCAAAAGCCGTACGCAGAGTCGCTCGCAGGAGAGGCGTCGTCGAGCAACGAGCAGAACAGAGGATCTCCATCGACCCGGGGCGTGCAGGCCCAAACGAAGCGTCCCGCGCGATCCACCAATGCTGAGACCTGGCAATTGCCCAGCGGCCAGAGCTCAAGCGTCGCCGTCATGCGAACTGTCCCAGCCATGCGTGAACGGACACAACATCGGGGAGGCGGTACTGGGCTGCGGTTGCTCGCCCCGGCCCAACAAGCACGCCCATGCCGCCAAGCGCAGCAACCGCATCGAAACCAGCCTCGTCCGTGATGTCGTCCCCGACAAAGACCGGAATGGAACCCGCGAACGGGCTTAGCGCCATCAGCGTAGCAATACCGGTCCCCTTGTCATGTCCTGCGGCGCGGAGCTCGATCATCATCTTTCCTTCTTGCACGCCCAAACCGCTGCCGGCAGCGATCCCGCGCACCACGTCGCGCGCGGCTGGTTCTACTTCTGGCGCAAGACGGTAATGCACTGCGACCCCGTGGGACTTTACCTCAATTACGACGCCCGCCAGATCGGCGAACGTCTGGCGGATGGCGCGCTCCGCCGCGATCAATGCCGACGGACGAGTTGGCGAGGTCGACCAGGCATCAGCCCGGATTTCGGCACCATGGCTTCCGACTATCGCAATTCCTTCCAGGGTCGCGCCGAGAAATGTGTCGAGCTGCGCGATCGACCGTCCGCTAACTAAGGCCAGACGACCGGAAAACGTTCCCTCTAATCGCCGCAGCAGCGATGGCAGAGCCGGGTCGATGAAGACGGCATCGGGGCGATCGGCAATCTCGACCAGAGTGCCGTCGAAGTCGAGCAGCACGCTGCAAGCGCTGTCAAGAACCGGCGGCGCCTCAAGCACCGTTTGGTATGGGAGGGGATCAGGCATTGCCCGACCCTACCCACAATCTAAGAGATTTAAACCGTACCCATCCTAGCGACAAGAAGGCGGGCGACGGACTATCTGCGGCGATGGTCAGTGATCGAAGCCGAGCTAAACGGACATCGACCCCCAAAATCCGCGGTAGATCGGCTCCTTGCGAGCAAATGGCTCGACGCCGAACCGCGGCGCAACTCAGGCCAATGGCCCGATGCGCGCGCAGGTTGCACCAAGCCTGCAAAGACGGCTAGGCAAGGTGATGAATTTTTTGAACATCCTTGTTGATCGCGTCAACGAGATGATCGCTGGCTTCGTTCGGGTGCTGCCCCAGCTTGGCATTGCGCTGGTAGTCCTCGTGATCTCCTGGATCATTGCCAGGGTCTCCCGCCGTCTGCTGGATCGCATACTGCGCCAGGCAGACCTGCGACGCACGCTGATCAACCTGTTCGAAACTGTGCTGGGCGTTCTCATCTGGACCGCCGGCTTGCTCATTGCCGCCACCATTGTCTTCCCCGGCGTCACTCCAGCCAATCTGCTAGCCCTTGTCGGCTTGGGCTCAGTCGCAATCGGTTTTGCGTTCAAGGATATTTTCGAGAATTTCCTTGCCGGAATTCTCATCATGCTGCGTAAGAAGGTGAATATCGGGGACGTGATCGAATGTGAGGACGTGGAAGGACGCGTGGAGCAAATCACCTTACGCGACACGTATTTGCGGCATTTGAGCAATGAGCTCGTCCTCGTCCCCAACGCCTATCTATTCAAGAACCCACTCAAGATACTGACCGACGAGAAGCTCCGCCGTCACGAGGTCGAGGTCGGCGTGGCCTACGACGTCGATCTCGACGAAGCAGCAGCGATCATTTCGTCCGCTGTCGCTTCGGTCGAGGAAGTCGACAAGGCACGATCTGTAGATGTCTTCGCAAAGGAATTCGGCGAAAGTTCTATCAACTTCCTCGTCCGCTGGTGGGCAGGCTCTACTCCCATCCAGGCCCATGCCAGCCGCGACAAGGTGGTGCGTGCCATCAAGCGCGCCCTCGACAAGGCTGGAATGGAAATACCTTATCCGCAGCGAACGCTTCGGTTTGGCGAAACGCTGCAAATAGGTTCGCAGGCATCAAGGCCGGATGGAAAAGCTGATCCGCATGGTTAGAGAGAACAAGTATCTGACGATCAGGGACTTAGCGCGGGTTTGATCACACCCAGCGTGGCTCACCTTGCCTCTTCCTGAGCGCGCGTTCGCCGGGCACGTGACCAAGCCGTCCGATTGTCAAAAAAACTAGAACGGAAAGAAATATGGGATTGCGAGTACGCCGGTAATCCAGGTCAGCAGGTTCAGCGGGACGCCGACCCGGACAAAATCCATGTACTTGTACTTGCCGAGTTGGAAGACGAGCACATTGGTCTGGTAGCCGAACGGCGTCGCAAAGGCTGCGCTGGCGGCCATCATCACAGCGATCAGGAACGGACGCGGCTCGACCCCGAGGCTCTCCGCCAAGGCGACAGCCACCGGCGTGATCAGGACCGCCACCGCCGCGTTTGAGAGAAATTCGGTCGCAAACAAGGTCACGCCATAAAGCACAGCCAGAGCGGCCCACGGTCCGAATGGGCGGATCGACTCGATCAGCAGCCCCGTCCCCGAGGCGGCGAGCCCAGTGACTTCGATCGAAAGCCCGACGACCACCATTCCGGCAATCAACAGGAGCACTTCCGGCCGCAGGCCCGCATAGGCTTCTTCGGGGCTAATCACCCGCAACAGGATCAGCGTGACGGCACCGGCGAAGGCGGTTGCGGCGATCGGCGCGAAGCCGGTCGCTGCCCCGGCGACCACTGCAACGAACACGCCCAGCGCGATCAGCGCGCGCTTCGGCTGAAATGGCCGATTCACCGCGAACAACTCGACATCGCCCAGGAGACCGTCGCCGGTCTGCTCATGCGGATCCGTAACCTGCGTGGCGCTGTCATGGCTTTTGGCCAGTTGTGGTCCGCCAACAAAGAACAGATAGAGCCCGCCGACCGCCGCAATAATCAGTGCGACCGGCGTGATCTCGAATATACCGAACACCGGTTGACCCGCGTTGCGCGCCATGTCGTTGACCAGCAGGTTTGTCGACGTGCCAATCAGCGTGCAGGCCCCACCCATGATGGTGATGTAGCTGAGCGGAATCAGAAATCGCTTCGGCGACAGTCCCAGCGAACTAGCAACATCCTTCACCACTGGTGCAGCAAGCACCACAATAGGTGTGTTGTTGAGGAAAGCCGAAGCTCCGCCGCATGCCGCCATCACAAGCCACACCCCCAGCGCCCCGAGCCGGGCGCAGAGTTTCGTGGCCTGGCGGATCAACAGGCCGAGTAGCCCCGACAGCTCGATCGCGTAGGCGATCACAAACAGGCAGGCGAGAGCGACAACCGCCGGGCTGGCGAACGCACCCTGCACCTCGACCGGTCTGATCACACCGAGCAGCAGCAACGCGGCCGCAGCCGACAGAGCCGCGACATCGGAGCGCAACTTTCCATGGATCAGCACGGCCACCACAGCGACCAGGACGACCAGCGCTGCTATCTGATTGAATTCCATGAGCCCTGCAAACCCTCGTCAATCAGTTTCGTCAAGTTCAAGCAGGGCCTGCCATTCCGGTCGAGACCTGCTATCATAATCTAATGCACCTTCACGAGCCGCTTCAGTTGGACAATTACCGCGTTCGCAAAGCCAGCGCTGTGGCCTTGCTCGCACTCGTGCTTGCAGGTTGCGAGCAGGAGACTTCCAAGGCTCCGGACAGTGTCGCATCCGAAGCGCCGGAGCGACCCGCGCCAAAGACCTTGCCCACAGCGGTCCCTGTTCTGGCCCGAGGGGACCTGATCAGCGCGGCCGGACGGGCCGCATCGGATTATGTGGGCGGCGCAGAGCGGCCGAGTCCCGATCCGCTGGTTGGACGAACTTTCTCGATCAAGATCGCTTTCGGCTGTTCCGGCCCGGCTTCGGGATCGCCTGAAACCTCCGAGGCGCCTGGACTGGCGAGCTGGTCGTGGGGAAGCGAGGAAAAGGCGATCGAACTGAGGATGGCCCCCGGCGACTGGGCAGGCTCCGCGCTGATCGCGGGCAGCGCCGACGCGCCGGACTGGGAAGCGGTCGAGGGGTTCTGGATCCCCCGCCCCTGGTTGCTCTCGGAATCCTGCCCAACGGTGCGCGGCGATCCGCTCCAGACCGCAAATGCTGGTGCAGCCCCGCAGACGCTGGGCTTGGCAGCTGTATTCGAAACTGGCGGATCGCGCATCGGCCGGCGCAACGGGCGGGCCTATACCTTCACCATCCGTCCAGACGGCGACACGCCGGTGCAGGCACCCGCACAAGGATACCGACTTGTGTTGGCGGGCCGGGTCGCATCCTTTCCCGATGGCCGTGCCATACGGTGTCGCGCGACCGGTCCAGACCAGCGTCCTGTCTGCGTTGTCGCTACCAATCTGGATCGTGTCGCTTTCGAGGGGGCGGACGGCAAGATGCTAAGTGAGTGGCGGCCCGGCTAGGCTCTTCTATCTTTTGACCGAACGAAGTGCAGTCAGTTCAGCGTCAGCCACCCCGGCGATCACGCTCATGCTGCCATCGGTTTCCAGAACCACCGCTGCGATTTTTTCCAGCCTTCCGTAACCTGCGTTGCGAATGGCAGCGTCGATCTCCGACCCGGTAACGCGTTCCCGCGACATGGCGTCTCTCCGATATTCGCCATTCTCAAAAAGCAGTTTGGGATCGGAGCGGACGAACGTTCGAAACCAGTCGCTCGCGATCGAAAAGCGAGAAACCACCCACTGCAAACCGGCTAGCGTGCCGAAGGCGAGAACGCCTTCCGCCAATACGACATCCTTGCTGAGCAGCACCGTAGCCAAAGTGGAACCCAGCGCCACGGTGACCACCAGATCGAAGGCGTTGAGCTTGGCGAGTGAGCGTTTGCCCGCTACCCGCAGGATCAGAACCATCGCCGCATAGGCAAGCAGAGAGACGGTCACCACCCGCAGCAGGCCGTCGAGACTATCGAAGAACATGGGAGGCCAACGCTCCGGAGGGCGCTTCGGTCCCCGAGCTACTCGCTTGGAGAGTGCCGCTAATCTGCGTCGTATTTTCCGGTGAATGGAGCGCTTACGATCAACACCAGCAAAACGCCGCCCGCGAGCATTCCTGCCAGCCACAGAAGGCCGACCCCGCAAATCAGGCCGATTGCGCCCGCCGCCCAGATCGATGCAGCCGAGCCCGCGCCCTTTACGTAGCTATCCTCGCGAAACATGGCGCCCGCACCCAGAAATCCGATGCCGGTAATTACGCCAGCAAATACCCGGCTAAGCCCCAGATCGACATCTGGACCTGACACGCGGGCAGCCAGCTCCATAATCGTCAGCGAGAGCGAGCAGGCGGCAAGCGCCACGATCACGAACGGGCGGAAATCGATCGGCTTCCGTCGCAAGAACCGATCCAAGCCGATCAGCAACGGCAGCAGCATCGATGCGCCAATGCGAAGCGAGGCCTCGGCCCAGGAGATGTGAATGGGCGAAAATGTACCTGCTTCCATACGCGGATAACGGACGGCGCTGCGTTGAGTTTCGCAGCTATAAAGGCCCAATCTATAAACGGCCTGCGATGCGTAACGGGTACGTATTCCTTGAATAATTTCTAATTGTTCGTGCTTCGCGCCCGGACCTGAGGGGCTGCTGCTGACCAAGCATTCGATAAGCCATTCCGCGCTCCCCGGGGTCCAGGCTATTCTCGGACCTTTCGCGGCGGCATCGAAGGCAAGGCAGGTCACCATGCATGGCCTTGGCCTCCCGAGGGACCGAAAATAACCCGTTGCGATCAAGCTGCGCGGGTAGTGGAACCCAAAGGCAGGCGATCGGTTAGGAATAGGGTCACGTGTCCGTTTTCAACGCCGAGGAATTTTCATGACCCGAATTATATCAGCCGTTTTTGATAGCCTGTCTGAAGCCGAAGGTGCGGTCGCCGAACTCCGCTCCGCTGGGGTTTCAGATGCTGCACTATCGGTCATCGCACGTCACGAGGAAGCAAGCGGCGACTTTGGGGGCGTGGATATACAAGCAGTGAAGGAGAAAGGCGCAAACGTTGCTAGAGGAGCGTTGGCTGGTGCCGGCGTGGGGGCACTCCTGGGCATTGCGGCATTAGCGCTCCCAGCTGTCGGTCCCATCGCTGCTGCGGGAGTCGTAGCTGCGAGCGCAGCTCCTGAAGCCGCTATTTTGGGGGCAGGGGCTGGCGCTCTTGCAGGCGGTCTGGGCGGTTTGCTGGCCAAGCATGGCGTCAATGAGGAGGACGCACGCTACTACGAAAGTCGCATTCACAACGGAGGCGTATTTGTATCAGTCGATACCGGCAAATCATCGGTGCCGACGGAGCGCGTGCAGGAGATTTTTTCCAGGTATGGCGGTCATAGCTCTTCGAAAGCCAAAGAGTCCGGCAACTAATTAGAAAACTGTATCAACCGACGTGGATCAAACCATATATTCCGAGAAATAGTTATGCTTCCAACGAAGCGACGAAGCCCAGGAACATGGCATGAAAGATAATAAAATGACGCCCATTCCGTCATCAATCGGAGTGCCTGAAGCAAGCGATGGTTCCGACAAAAACACCTCAACGAAGGAGCTAAAACCAGAGCTGACTGTGGCCGCCGACACGGGTAATGAGATCGACAGACCTGGCTTTGATCTGGGTGGGTCTTCTGGCGACACACAGGCGGGTACAGGTTTGGGGCTCGGCGATGACGCGTTTGACAAAGCTGGCGACAGACGGCTTCCGGGTCGCAGACCTGACAATGAACTCACTATCCCCCGATGGCAGGGGCCCGACACCCACAGCACCTCCGAACCTGCCAAGACGTCATGTGAAAGTCGAACGCGGGCAGGTTCGGAAGCAAAAAAGTAACAGTGATTTCCCCCTATTTGACTCGTTTGGACACACAAGTCCGAGGGTACGCATTAAACTCGGTATCGACGACGATGCTGGGAATGCGCAGGCTCCTGCATGTGCGCGCCAGCCATTGCGGCGGCACCTTTATAGAAGTCGCCATGCGGTGGGAACGGGTCAGGCGCGACGATCAGGCGCGACGAGATGATAGCCGCGATGCGAAAGGCCGGGCATACCGATCCGGCACACATACGGCTCGTTGTGCTGGAGAACGATGGCGGCATGAACGTGGTTCGGGGTTGAGTCCGGCGCGATCTGCTGCCCGCGTAGGCTGCCTTGAGAGGGGGCGGTCCGGATCCCCATGAATACGAACGTCGCGCAACATCTTCGCCGCTTGGCCAAGGCCGTCTGGGTGCGCGCGGCGGCGTTCAGCATGGCCGCGATCGGGACCGCGCTGCTTGCTGGGTTTGTCGGACCCTATATTCCCTATGATCCGGGCCTGACCCTGGCTTCGGGGTCCGTCGACGACATTCTCGGCATCCTCGCAACCAGCATGCTGACCGTGACCACTTTCTCCCTGTCGGTCATGGTCGCAGCATACTCGTCTGCGACGTCCAACGTCACGCCGCGCGCCACGCGGCTGCTGCGCGAGGACCCGGTGGCGCAGAACACACTCGCGACCTTCGTCGGCGCTTTCCTGTTCAGCATCGTCGGCATCATTGGAATATCCGCCGGCGTGTACAACGGCAAGGGCCGCGTAATCCTGTTCGCCGCTACTCTGATCGTGCTCGTCATGATCACTGTCATGCTGCTGCGCTGGATCGAACAGATCGGGCGGCTCGGCCGCGTCAGTGACACGATCCACCGGATCGAAGCGGCAGCGCTCCCCGTCGCAAAGCAATGGGGCAGCTGCCCCAGGCTCGGTGCCCGGGCGGCGGTCGCGGTGCCCGATGGCGCCAGGGCGATCTTTGGCGGAAACGCAGGGTTTGTCGGCCATATCGATGTCGATGAACTAGTGAAGCTTGCAGACCGGCACGATCTGATCGTCCATCTGGCGGTTCTGCCGGGTGCCTTCGTCCATCCGGCGCGGCCGCTCGCGCATGTGACGCCCGCCGTTGACGACAGTCTTGTCCGCATGATCGCGGACTGCGTCCTGATCGAACCCGAGCGGAGCTACGATCACGACCTGCGCTTCGGGCTGATCGTCTTGTCGGAAGTGGCGTCGCGGGCGCTCTCTCCCGCGGTCAACGATCCCGGAACCGCAATCGAGGTCCTTGGTGCAGGACTACGCGTGCTCCTGGCTTACAGTCGGGGCCTGCGCGGGGCAGAGCCCGCCATTCATGCGCGGCTTTACGCCCCGGACTTAACCACGGGAGACCTGTTCAACGACTTCTTCAACCCTATTGCGCGCGACGGTTCGAGCTTGGTGGAAGTGCAAATGCTGATCCAGGCGGTTCTGGAGGCGCTTGCGGCAAACGATCCCGGCCTGTTCGGCACCGACGCGCGGGCACACGCGAAGAGCGCACTGGCGCGCGCGCAGGACGCGCTGGCGGCGGATGAAGACCGGGAGCGGCTCGGCGATGCTGCTGCCTGGATCGGGCGCGTCAACTGATGCAGAACTAGCGCGGCCGCGCCAGTTCCGCCCGCAACGCGGCGATGTCCTCGCGGAGCGCGGCTACGTCCGCGCGCTCCTCGCTCGGTTCCTTGTCGCGCCCGATGAAGAAACTGGCGAAGCTCGCCGTGATGTAACCAAACACGGCAAGACCGTAAACCGACAGGAGAAAGCACAAGATGCGCCCCTCGGGTGTCGCCGGCCAGAAGGCTGATCCGATCGTGCTTACCAGCATCGCCGTCCACCACAGCGCGTCAAGGTAGGAGACAAACCCGCCTTCCACTTCCTGCGCGGGTTCGAAACTCATCATCCCCGCCGCGCCCAGCGCGACCACCAGCGCCGTAAGCCCCAGCACATAGACGAAGCCGCGCCGCACGAGCGTCGCGCGCAGCGCGTTCATCGATCGATTGGCCGTGCCCACGATGCGCACCAGCCGGATGCCGCGAAGCGCCCGCGCGGCACGAAGGAGCCGAAAGCCGCGCAGCAGGCGGAAGGCAGGCACGACCAGTGCGATGATCGTCAGCCAGTTGCGCCGCAGGAACGGGCCTTTCTCGGGCGCAAGCGCAAAGCGGATAAGGAACTCGACGATGAACGCGGCCCAGATTGCGGTGCCGAAGCTTTCCAGAAGCGCGTTGCTTCCCCGCGCCAGCTCCCACAACACAAGGAGGAGCCACAGGAAACTTAAGCCCAACATCGGCAGCCGCAGCCAGTCGTCGAGCGCGTCCAGCGCTTCCCACCGCTCGCGCCGGTCCTCCTCCAACTCCGCTTCCTGCAACCCCTCGTCCCGAATTGTGGTGTCGCTCATCGGCGTTCCCTATCTTCTAGCGACGCCGCCTCGCGCTCGGCCTCGGGTTGAGCTTGGCACCGTATCCTCGCAATTGTTGCGCCACGCTGACGCCGCGACCTGCAGCTAGATTACAGCCGTCGGACGCGGTGCCGCGCTCACGCTTGGTGTAGAAGAATGTCCTACCTTCCGCACACGCGTTTAAAAGCCCCGTCCCGCCGTCATAGCGTCGCTGCTACGCCGCACGCCACCCGCTTCGTCCTGTCGGCTTCGCCAGCGTCCACCAAGCCGCGGCCTTGTGGGTGCTTGGTATGATATTCGATGGATCCCCTCCCTTATGCCTGGTATGCGGCGAAAAGTAGACATAGAGAGCCGGTAACATCGAGTTGAGCCTGAAGGCTTCGGCGCGATCGGACTCGAACCCGTTTCACTGCAAGGGTCGTGGGGCCTGTGTCGGGCTCCGCTTAAAACAAACAAAAAAGATCATTTAAAATCACTGTTTTATACATAATTCGCGAGCCCTCTTTTGGCACCATTGTCTTTTCAAGTGCTTGAAAGACAACGAAACATCGAAAACCGGCCGAGACTGGTTTTGAGATCGCGCAGATGCCTGCGCCTGATGTGCTAAGCCGCCATCCGTTTGCGTCGCGTCCTTGTCGCTTCGATTGCTGGTTTGGGCTGGCGGGCCAGGAGCGGGCCAAGATAGTGCCCGGTGTGGCTGCGCGGCTCGGCGGCAACGGTTTCGGGGGTGCCCTCGGCGACGATCTCTCCGCCGCGCACCCCGCCGCCCGGGCCAAGGTCGATCACCCAGTCGGCGGTCTTGATGACGTCGAGGTTGTGTTCGATCACCACCACCGAATTGCCCTGGTCGACCAGCCGGTGCAGCACTTCGAGCAGCTTGCGAACGTCTTCGAAGTGCAGGCCGGTTGTCGGCTCGTCGAGGATGTACAGCGTCTGCCCGGTTGACCGCCGCGACAGTTCCTTGGCCAGCTTGACCCGCTGCGCTTCGCCGCCCGACAAGGTGGTGGCCTGCTGACCGACCTTGACGTAGCCGAGACCGACTTCGCCGAGCATGTGCATCTTTTCACGGATCGGGGGGACCGCCTTGAAGAAGCCCTCGGCATCCTCGATCGTCATGTCGAGCACATCGGCGATGCTGTGGCCCTTGAACTTCACCTCGAGCGTCTCGCGGTTATAGCGCCGCCCGGCGCACTCCTCGCAGGTGACGTACACATCGGGCAGGAAATGCATCTCGATCTTGAGCAGACCGTCGCCGTGACACTTCTCGCAGCGCCCGCCCTTGACGTTGAAGCTGAACCGCCCCGGCTTGTAACCACGCGCCAGGCTTTCGGGCAGCCCCGCGAACCAGTCGCGGATCTGGGTGAAGGCACCGGTGTAGGTCGCCGGGTTGGAGCGCGGGGTGCGGCCGATCGGCGACTGATCGATCTCGATCACCTTGTCGCAGTGTTCGAGGCCCTTGATCCGGTCGTGCGCGCCGGCGATCACCCGCGCGCCGTTGAGCGCCCGCGCCGCGCCCGCGTGAAGTGTGTCGACCGTCAGGCTCGACTTGCCCGAGCCCGAAACCCCGGTGACGCAACAAAACGTGCCGAGCGGAAACTTCGCGTCGATGTTGCGCAGGTTGTTCGCCCGCGCGCCCTCGACCACGATGTGCTTGCCGTTGCCCTTGCGGCGTTTGGCGGGAACCTCGATCCGCCGGGTGCCGGACAGGTATTGCCCGGTGAGGCTGGTGGGCTCGGCGAGGATGTCGGCCAGTGTGCCCTGCGCCACCACCTCGCCGCCGTGAACCCCCGCGCCCGGGCCGAGATCGACCACATGATCGGCGGTGCGGATCGCGTCCTCGTCATGCTCGACCACAATCACCGTGTTGCCGAGATCGCGCAGCCGTTTCAGCGTTTCCAGCAGCCGGTCGTTGTCGCGCTGATGCAGCCCGATGCTCGGCTCGTCGAGCACGTAAAGGACCCCCGAGAGCCCCGATCCGATCTGGCTGGCGAGGCGGATACGCTGCGATTCGCCGCCGCTCAACGTACCCGAAGTCCGGTCGAGATTGAGATAATCGAGCCCGACATTGTCGAGAAAGCCAAGCCGCTCGTTGATTTCCTTGAGGATTGCCTTGGCGATCTGTTGCTGCTGCGCACCCAGTTTTGGCTCCAGTTCGGAGAACCACTTCTTCGCGTCCGAGACGCTCATCCGCACCGGTACCGAGATGTCCGCGCCGGCGACCTTGACGCTCAGTGCCTCGGGCTTCAGCCGCGCGCCGTGGCAGGTCTCGCACGGCTGCGCGGTCTGGTACTTGCCCAGCTCCTCGCGCATCCATGCGCTTTCGGTCTGGAGCAGGCGGCGGTTGAGGTTGCCGATCACGCCCTCGAACGCCTTGCTGACGGTATAGCTCTTGCGCCCGTCCTTGAAGGTCAGCGGCACGGCCTTGCCCCTGGTGCCGTAAAGGATCGTCTCCCGGGCAGTGTCGGACAGGTCCTGCCACGGAGTTTCCAGCGCAAAATCGTAAGCGGTGGCAAGGCTGGCGAGCACCTGCATGTAATAAGGCGACGGGGGATTGGACTTCGCCCACGGCACCACTGCGCCCTGCTTGAGGCTCAGGTTCTCGTTGGGGACGACCATTTCGGCATCGAACAGCAGCTTTTCGCCCAACCCGTCGCAAGCCGGACAAGCCCCCTGCGGGGCGTTGAAGCTGAACAGCCGTGGTTCGATCGATTCGAGCGTGAAGCCGCTGACCGGGCAGGCGAACTTTTCAGAAAACACGATGCGATTGGGCGGCAGCGCGACGCCCTTTAGACCCGAGATGGGCGCGCGGGTCTCGACCAGCCCAGCCTGGGCGGTTTTGGATTTCGGTACCACATCCCCCCGTGCCGAGCCCTTTGACGCACCACCCCCAAGCTCCGCCACCGTCGTGTCGGCCAGATCGACGAAGGCCAGCCCGTCGGCCAGCTTGAGCGCCTGCTCGAACGAATCCGCCAGCCGCTGCTCGATCCCCTCCTTTACCGCAATCCGGTCGACCACCACCTCGATGTCGTGCTTGAACTTCTTGTCGAGCGCGGGGGCGTCCTCGATTTCCACCATCGTGCCGTCGATCCGCACGCGGGTGTAGCCGGCCCGCTGCCACTCGGCCAATTCCTTACGGTATTCGCCCTTGCGGCCGCGCACCACCGGGGCAAGCAGATAGGCGCGAGTGCCCTCGGGCAGCGCCATCACCCGGTCGACCATCGTCGAGACGGTCTGCGCCTCGATCGGCAGCCCGGTGGCGGGCGAATAGGGTACCCCGACCCGCGCCCACAACAGCCGCATATAGTCGTAGATCTCGGTCACCGTCGCCACGGTGCTGCGCGGATTGCGGCTGGTGGTCTTCTGCTCGATCGAGATCGCCGGGCTGAGCCCGTCGATATGCTCGACATCGGGCTTCTGCATCATCTCGAGAAACTGGCGGGCATAGGCCGACAGCGATTCGACATAGCGCCGCTGGCCCTCGGCATAGATCGTATCGAACGCGAGGCTGGATTTGCCGCTGCCCGACAGCCCGGTGATGACGATCAGCGCATCGCGCGGCAGATCGATATCGATCCCCTTGAGATTATGCTCGCGCGCGCCGCGGACGGAGATGTGAGTGAGCGACATTGGCGCGGTGTTCCATATTTGTTCGGGTGAGGCAAGGGATGGCGGGCGCGGGTGGGCGGCGCGGTGCCATTTGGGTGGGGAGGAGCGGATTCGCAATGGGCGGGGAGCGTGATGGCGGTCACGGACTTGCCCGCGCCCACGCGCCAAAAGCGCCATGTTGTCAAATCCACACAAGGTTTTCCGAATTTCTTCTAATAGTCCGGAAGCAGTGTGCGGGAAAGCTTGGGGGAATATCGGTGATAGTAAATTCGGCGCGAGACCATAAATTCATCTGGCCGCAAGCTTCCTCTGGTTTCAATTGGACTTCTGGGAAACGGCTCACACTCGCCGTACTCGGAATACTCCCTACACTAAGTGGCTGTGCTACGTTCAGTTTCGCTCCACCGAATGTCAACACCTCTCAACATGTAGAAACCGCTGGTAACAGAATTTGTGCTTTTAATCCGAGAGTTGGTGAAAGGGTTAACGATCCGAACGATTTGTTGAGTACATTTCGCCTTATCGATAATTATTCTCTCGCTTATCGGTGCGCCGTCTCGCAGGCTTCAAACGGAAGGCAGGCTTTCCAGATTCCGTCTTTCCTGAGCGCGCTCGTCGGAGTTGCGGCGGGCGCATTTAACGGAAGCAGAGACCTTGCGGTCGGTGCCGGAATCGCGGCGAGCACATCCAACAGCGCCAACGGATATTGGGCGCCGCAGGAGAAAGCCGGGGTGCTGGACAGCGCGTTTGACGCCGTGCTGTGCATTCGAACCGAGGCCGTAGGAATCCGATTCTTTGAAAGCAGGGACGTTCCAGCAGCGGTAGCGGCAGGCAGCGAAATCGAAGTTCCGGTCGAATGGCGCTACCATGCCATGATAAGTGCGGCCTTGTTCCAAGTCGATCGCATAGTTGCGTCGCGACTGCGCTCGCAGGGCAAGTTTGATGCAGCAGGCCTTGTCGCGGAAATCGAAGCGCTCACGAAAAAAATCGATGACGCAGAGAAGGCAAAAAACCCGGGCGAAGCGACCCAGACGGTAACGCCACCGGTTCCAGATGATCCTCCAGATGACAAAAAACCTGCGCCTCCCGGAATCGAGGATGACGACGGAGATGGGCCTAATAGACCAGTGGGTAACCCCGTCGCTGGAACACAGGCACAAGGCAACCCAGTGGTGAAAATTGGTTATTATCGGATCGATCTCGATCTGCTTCAACCAAAAATTCAAACCTGCGTAGTCCGCGCCAAGCTTTGATTGGATTTTCCATGTCCGATGAACATTTTAAAGAGTCGAAAGTAATTGAGTCGCTCATGGCTAGAGGATATCTGGAACCTAGCTGAGCCAGACTCCTGCGCGACAAGGGAGTATTTGCGACAACTTGGAGTTCGACACCACGCGACGAACAAATCCGTCGCGCGATAATCGCGCTTCAACAGGCTTATAGCCTGCCTGTTACGGGCGTCGCTGACGACGCCTTGATAGCCTTTCTTAGCGAGGCACACTGCGCGGTGCCCGACCGTCCAGGTCCAGCTGGGCTGTTCGCGGGCGGAAAGCCCTGGGCAAATCGGGATGTCACCTACCAATTCTCGAACTGGCCAAAATTGCCTTCCGAAAACGAAGTAAGGCTTGCCTTTGAGCGTGCTTTTGCAAGTTGGTCCCTTGTATGTCCACTCCGGTTTACTGAGGTTAATCGCAAAGGCGACATGCGGATAGGTTTCGCGAGCGGGCGGCATGACGACGATTTTCCCTTTGACGGCCTAGGTGCCGTTCTGGCGCACGCTTTCTACCCTGACTGGCCAGACCGGCTTCGCGGTGACGTTCACATTGACACTGCGGAGTCTTGGTCAACAGAGGATGATCCTGCTCTGGGCGTTCGCGATCTGGAGTCAGTTGCGCTTCATGAGATCGGTCACGCCATCGGCCTAACTCATGCTACGGACACGCGCTCAATAATGTTCCCCAACTATCAGGTAGCCCGCGTACCGCACGACTCCGATGTCGTTAGGATTCGATCACTGTATCCCAAAATTTGAGGCGGGCTTGGAGCAACCGAGTTCCACGATAATTGCCTGTTCACCAACAAAATCCCCATCTGTCGAATTGATACAATTTTCCCGGACCCGCCATCCCTAACAAGGTCTCAACGACGCCCCACGTCGTCACTGGACCCAAGCCCTAAGTTGTCCAGGGCCCCATGCGATCCGAGACGAAGTTATGACGACCCCAGCCTCCCTGACCCCAGCCCCCGTGACCCGTGCCCACGTTTCATCTGCCCCGCTCGCCGCCGGTCTGTTTGGCGGGGCACCCAACGCCTCGCGCCGGGCGGAGGCCCTGGCCGGGACGCTCGTCAGAGAGCCGGGCGTATCGGCTGCCTCACGGCGGCAGAGTTTTTCGGACTTGTTCAGGACCGATGGAGAAGAACTCCACGCGGTCTGAGGTCCGCCTCGCGAACCTGTAACCCTACCCCCCGCCCTCCCGTGCGCGATCTTACCGACACGCACGGGTCGGCACCCCGATCGACCGAACCCTTGCTTTCTGGAGACCCACGATGCGCCTGCTTGTGCGCTGCCACCCCCGCGCGCCTGTTCCGGCGCTGCCTTGGAAAACCGCGGTGCCCGCCCGGCCTCAGAGTGCATCGGGGAGTGAATCGCGGCGCGAGTGGATCGAGGCGCTGTTCGACAATCACCTGCCGCGCGGAATCGAGCAACGCGAAAGCGCGATCGCCACGCTGGCGCGCGATGGGGAGGTGTGGCGGCTGCTCCACCAGGCGCGCCATTCGATGAGCGAGACCACCGCGACCATCGAGCGCCTTGCCGCCCGCGCGGCTGCGCAGTTCGAGGACTTGCACGCCGCCTGAGCCTGGGCACCAGCCCCCCGCAGGCGGGCCCATGCGCCGGATCAGGTGCTGAGTGCCAGCGCCCCCGGATGGCCCAACCAGCGGGCCTCCACACCCCAGACTTTGGCGATGACCGCTTCGGACAAAGCCTCGCCCGGCAGCCCATCGGCAACGAGGCGGCCATTTTCGAGCACCAGCACCCGGTCGGCGCGATTGCGGGCGCGGGCGAGGTCGTGGAGCACCAGCAGCACCCCGATCCCCGTACCGGCCAGCTCCCGAAACCGGTGTAGCAGCGCAGCCTGATGCGCGAGGTCGAGACTGGCGAGCGGCTCGTCGGCCAGAACCCAGCGCGGAGCGCCCGCCAGCACCCGCGCCAGAAGCGCGCGGGCCCGTTCGCCGCCGGAAAGCTGCGAGACCGGGCGCGGCGCGAGATGGTCCAGATCGAGCGCCGTCAGCGCGCCCGCCACCGCCGCCGCGTCCTCGCCGGCTGAAGTTCGCCACGGCAGGCGGCCTAGCCCCACGAGCGTCGCAACGTCGATGTCCCAGGCAATTTCGGCGGTCTGCGGCAGGTAACCGAGCGCCTGCGCACGCGCGCGGGACGACAGCTGGGCCAGCAAAGCTCCATCGAGCATTACCGCCCCACCGTCCGGCTCCAGCAGCCCTGCCAACGCCTCAAGCAGCGTCGATTTGCCCGCGCCGTTGGGGCCACAGATCGCGGTGACCTCGCCCGGGCGCAAAGTGGCGCTCACGCTGTCGATCCGCCCGGCGATAGACAGGTCGCGGGCTTCGAGCGTCATGCCAGCCCCCTTTTCATCCGCAACAACAGCATAAGAAAAAACGGCGCGCCCAACAGCGAGAGCGCAATCCCCAGGCGCAATTCCGTGACCAGCGGGATCACCCGGCACAGCGCATCGGCGACCAGCAACAGCAGCGCTCCGGCCAGCGCGCTCGGCACAATCAGGGCAGCGGGCCGCCGATCGGTGAAACGGCGAACCAGATGCGGCACCATCA
The DNA here is from genome assembly GCA_038256425.1 of Sphingomonadales bacterium. Taxonomy (GTDB): domain Bacteria; phylum Pseudomonadota; class Alphaproteobacteria; order Sphingomonadales; family Sphingomonadaceae; genus Novosphingobium. Next base: position 981 of record JBBSKI010000029.1, on the reverse strand, counting down.
GACCGACGAACCCGACGATCCCCGCGACCGCCACACCCGCACCCACCGTGAGCCCGATTCCGAAGATCATCGCCCACTGGAGGCGCGCCGGTTCGACCCCGAGCGAGCGCGCGGTGGCCTCGCCAAGGGTCAGCGCGTCAAGCCCCGGCCCGGCCCGCCACAGTACCGCCAGGCCCAGCAGGGTCGGCGGCGCGGCGAGCCACACCTCGTGCCAGCCGCGATCGGTCAGCGCGCCCATCAGCCAGGTGACGATCTCGCTCAGCGCGAAGGGATTGGGCGCAAGGCTGATCACCAGGCTGGTCAGCGCGCCCGCCAAACTCGCCAGCATCATGCCCGCCAGCGTGAACAGCGCGAGTCCGCTGGCCCGACCGGCGATCACGCCGAGCAGCGCCATCGCCCCGCCCGCGCCAGCCAACGCGGCAAGCGGCAGCGCGTATGTGGCGGTGGCTCCGAACGCGAGTGCCAGCACCGCGCCGAGCGCCGCGCCCGGGGCGATGCCGAACAGGCCGGGATCGGCCAGCGGGTTGCGGAGATAGCCCTGCATTGCCGCGCCCGCTCCGCCCAGCCCGGCGCCGACAATGAGCGCGAGCACTCCGCGCGGGAGGCGCAGTTCGGCGAGTATCAGGCCGGCGTTAGGGATCGCGGGATGGAACGGATCGATCCACACCCGGCCCGCCAGCAGCGACAGCGGGAGGGCGACGATGAGCGCGGCGAGGAGGATGAGCGTGGGGCGGGTCACTTGAGTGGCGCCCCTCCGAGACGGGCTTTGGCAGCGTCTTGAAGGACGCGCACTTGCGCCAGCCGCGCCACAGCCCGTGGGATCGTCGGCCCACCGCAGAACAGCAGCTTGGGATCGAACCGTAACCGCTTTGTCTCGGGCAGCCCCTCGAGCGCCGGATGCCCCAACAGCCGGTCTTCCTCCGCTTGGGGGTTGCCTGCCGCGAAAATCACCTTCGGCGGATCCGCCAGCATCGCTTCCAG
>JBBSKI010000028.1:0-21937 GCA_038256425.1 Sphingomonadales bacterium | reverse complement strand
TGCTGTTCGTCACCTGCCTGCCCGCGCAACTGGGCGTGCTGGCTTCGGGCGAGCCGGCGCCGATCGGTCCGCTGGCGATGGCTGGTGCGGCGCTGTGGCTGCTGGGCATGGTATTCGAGACCGTCGGCGACGCGCAGCTCACCCGGTTCCGCGCCGATCCCGCCAACAAGGGCAAAGTGCTCGACACCGGGCTGTGGCGCTATACCCGCCATCCCAACTATTTCGGCGATACCTGCGTGTGGTGGGGCATCTGGCTGGCCGCTGCCGAGTGCGGCTGGATTGTGGCGCTTGCGGGCCTCGCCGGGCCGCTGTTCGTGACCTTCACCCTGACCCGCTGGTCGGGCAAGCCGCTGCTCGAAAAGGGTCTGGCGAGGACTCGGCCGGGCTATGCGGACTATGTGGCGCGGACTTCAGGGTTTGTGCCGTGGCCCCCGAAGCGGGTCTAACCCGCAGGAGCAGGCGGTTTCGGCGCGAGATCGACCGCGCGGAACTCGGTCGGGACAACGCGCGGCGGCGCGACCTTTACCCAAGCCTCGAGCGCGTCGAGATCGACCCCGCCCGGAACGACATCGCGCAGCTGCTTGAGCACCGTGTAGCCGTCGCCGCCGCCCGCCAGAAAATTGCTGACGGTCACCCGGTAACGTGCGGCCGGGTCGATCGGCTGGCTCGAGAAAGTCAGATCGACCACCCGATTTCCTGAGGGTCGGCGGCTGTCGAAGCTGAAGCGCAACCCCGCGGACGGGATGATCGGATTGATCCCGCCCTCATCGTCGAGCGACTGCTCGATGAGCGCGAGCAGCTCTGCCCCGGTCAAGGTGCCGGTAACGAGCGTGTTGCCGAACGGCTGGACCGCATAGATATCCTCGAAGGTCAGCGCGCCGCCCGCCCGCGGGACGAGCGCGGCGCGCACCCCACCGCGATTCATCAGCGAGAACTGGGCACCGGCGGCCTGTGTCGCTGCGAGCTGCGCATCGGCTATCAGCTGGCCGACCATGACGCGGTCGCTGACCGGTCCGGACAATGCTCCGACCGGCCGAGCGGAAAATTCGCGCGTGGCGGCGACGTACTTGTCGACATAGGCGGTGACATCGGCGCGCGGCGCAAAGCGGGGAACCCGATCGCTGACCGCAACCTCGCCTTTGCCCCCGACATAGGATTGCGATTGCACGACGACGTTGCGCGCGGACTTGGAAGTCACGCGGTTGCCGCGCGGATCGATCGCCAGGCGGATATCGGTAACCATCTTGCCACTGTTGCCGGCGCTGGTCAGGAGAAACGGCTTGGCCGGATTGAGTGTGGAATAGTCGCAGACATAGGCCTGGTGGGTATGGCCCGAGACGACGAGGTCGACCCGCGTATCGAGCCGGTCGAGGATGGGACGGATGTCGCCGGTGAAGCCTGCGCAGCCGTCGGGATCGGCATCGGGTTGCTGTTGCCCGCCCTGATGGATCAGCACGACCACCGCGTCGGCACCTTGCGCCTTCAGTTCGGGCACCAACGCGTTGATCGTATCGGCCTCGTCCGCGAAAGTCAGCCCGGCGATCCCCGAAGGCGCGACGATCTGCGCGGTCCCCTTCAGCGTCAGTCCGATCAGCCCGACTGTGACCCGGCGCGACCCGGTGCCGAAGGTCTTGAGCCCGACCGCGCCGAGCAGCGGCTTGCCTTCCGCGGTCAGCGTCGAGGCGGAAAGATAACGGAACCGGGCGCCCGCAAATGGCTCAAGCGCGCAGGGTTTGCGATCGGCGAATTTGGCGCAGCCCCCGTTCTGCATCCGCAGAATCTCTTCGCGGCCCCGATCGAATTCGTGATTGCCGACCGCGCTGAATTCGAGCCCGATCATGCCCAGCGCGGTGACCGTCGGTTCATCGAGATAGAGCGAGGAGACCAGCGGCGAACCGCTGATCAGATCGCCCGCGCCGACTGTCAGATGATTGGCATAGCGGCCCCGGACCGTGTCGAGCGCACTGGCGAGGTAAGCCGCGCCCCCCGCTGGGATGAGAGTGGTCCCGCCATTGCCATCGCTTATCGCGACTGCCTGCTTGGGAGGCTCCAGCGCCCCGTGGAAATCGTTGATCGCGGCAATGCCCACTTCGACCGGCAGAGCGTTTTCGCGCGACGCCATCGGAGCTACGCAGGCTGCAAGGGCCAGGGCGATCAGCGGGGCGAGGCGGAAAACAGTCTTCATGACGGGGCGACCCTTGACGAGGCAGGTTTCAACGATGTGACTAGCGCCTGTCGGCCTCTTGCGAAAGTGCGCCCTCGCGCTCCATTGAAACCCCCTTGCCTCAATCTTAGATTACCATTGGTCGATGGGATGGAAGGGAACCCCTGTGCCGCACAACATGCCCCAGAGCGAACTCGTCGCCGGGCGCGCGCGCGCTGTCGAGGCCGCGATCCGCATTCTCGAGGAAAGCGGACCCGCCGGGCTGTCCTATGCGGCGGTCGCTGCCCGGCTTAACCTGTCGCTTGGCGGGCTCAGCCGTTACCTCGCCAATTACGAGGCCATGCTCGAGGGGATCGCGGAGCACTGGTTCAATCCCAAGATCGCGTTGATGGAGGAGGTCGTCGCCAGCGACCTGCCGCCGCGCCGCAAGATGTACGAATTCTTCGCCCGCCGGTTCGTCATCGTGCGCGAGCGGTATCGCGCCGATCCGGTGGTGTTTCAGGCCTATTGCGATATCGGCAACCAGCATTTCGAGCTGGTCCGCAGCTATGTCGACCTGGGCGATCATTACCTCTGCCAGATCATCGGCGAAGCGATGGCGGATGGGTACTTCCCCGGCCTGTCGATCGACGAGGCGCTCAGCCTGATCAACCAGATGATCGCCGCCTACGTCAACATCACGCTGATGGCGATGGTCATGGACAAGCTGAGCGAGGCCAAGCTGGCGCGGATCGTCGATGCAATTTTCGACGGGCTTTCCGCCGAAGCGCGCGGAGCACAAGCGGTTACGGGGCTGCGCGCGGCCTGACCCCACCCGCATGACCCCACTCGCCTGGCCCCACTCGCCTGGCCATTGCGCCGCCCGCTCCCTTGCGCGAATGTGCGGCAGGGGAGAGCGCCATGACGATAGCGACCCGGTAAATCGATGGAGCCGTGGACGCAGTGATCGTCGGCGCGGGGTTCGCTGGGCTTTATATGCTGCACAAGTTGCGCGGGCTTTGGCTTGCCGCGCAGGTGATCGAGGCGGGCGACGGGGTCGGCGGGACCTGGGACGAGCAAACGCAGCGTTGGCTGGCCGAAACCGATGGTGACGAAACCGGACGAGCGCGGGCGACTATCGGCTCGATGCGATCATTTTCGCTACCGGGTTCGACGCGATGACCGGGACGCTGGAACGCATCGCGATTCGCGGGCGCGACGGCCGCTTGCTTGCCGACGCATGGGCGCATGGTCCGCGCACCTACCTGGGGCTGACGGTCGCGGGATTTCCAAACCTGTTCACGGTGACCGGGCCGGGCAGTCCTTCGGTGCTGACCAACATGATCATGTCGATCGATCAACACATCGAATGGATTGCCGATTGCATCGCTTGGTTGGGCGACCACGGACGCTCGACCATCGAAGCCAGCCCGGAGGCGGAGGCCGAGTGGATCGCGCACGTCGCCGAAGTCGCCGCGCCCACGCTGTTTCCCCAGGCCAATAGCTGGTACATGGGGGCCAACGTGCCGGGCAAGCCGCGCGTGTTCCTGCCCTATGTCGGCGGCTTTCCAGCTTATGTGGAAGCCAGCAACGATGTGGTGGCGAACGGCTATCGCGGGTTTGTGGTGGCGTGAGCGCACACCATTATCGCGAATGACTGGCCGGTTTGATCCGGTTGTGCTATTGACAGCAGTGTGAACAATCCGATCCCCTATACCCACCCCATCGGTGTTGCGCCGGCCGACATCGATTTCATGGGTCACGTCAACAACGCCAACTACCTCAACTGGGTGCAGGACGCCGTGGTCGCCCACTGGCGCGCGCTGGCTCCGGCCGAAGCGGTTGCCCAGCACCTGTGGGTCGCGCTGAAGCACGAGATCACTTATCGTCGCCCGACGTTTCTGGGCGACGAGGTGATCGCCACCGTGCTGCTCGAGAAGGTCCACGGCGCGCGCGCGACGTTCGACACCGTCATCCGTCGCGGCGAGGAAGTGCTGGCCGAAGTCAAATCGAGCTGGTGCTGCCTCGACATCGCCACCATGCGCCCGGCCCGGATCGCCCAGGATATCGTCGCGAGGTTCTTTCGCGACGCCGAGCCAGCCGCCTAAAGCAGCGTTCCCTGCACTGGGCCGGGTTCGGCTATTTCGATTTCCTCCATCGCCGCATCCGCCAGCGGGCGCTGAAGCGCTGCTGCTGCCGTGGCATCGCCCGTCAGCCACGCCTGCGTCTCGTCCGGCCGGGTCAGCAGCACCGGCATCGCCTTGGGATGAATTCGCCCCACTGTCTCATTGGGCGCACAGGTCAGGAAGGCAAAGCGCGGGCCGTCCGCGGTAGGTCGCCATAGCCCCGCAAAAGCGAACAATTGCGCGTCACACCCTTTGTCAGAGCGCAGCGCGAACCAGTGCTTGCGCTTCCGGCCGGTGGCCGGATCGGGTGCAGCAGACCATTCTGAAAAGGCGGTTACCGGCACCAGGCAGCGCCGCGCCGGATCGGCCAGGGCCGCGCGCCACATCGGCGAGGCGAGGTTGCGGATGTTGGTGATCGGCTGCCTGACCTCACCGAACGGCGGCCAGCCCCAGCGCATCGTCGCCAGCTGCCGCTTACCCTCGCCCGAAACGATCACCGGTGCCTCATACCCCGGAAAAATCTCGAGCAACGGCGCGATGTTGCTACCGCCGGTGTCGACCGGCGCGAACATCTGGCGGATTGCATCGGCGCTGGAGGTCATGCGATAGAGGTTGCACATCGCACACCAAATATCCGGGAGTCGAAGCCATGGCCACTCAGTTGAGCTCCGCCAAATCACGCAACCTCGATTGCAGCGACGCCGAATGGGCGGCGCGGCAGGAACTGGCCGCGTGTTATCGGATATTCGACCACCTCGGATGGTCCGAATCCATTTACAACCACATCTCGGTCCGCGCGCCGGACGAGGATAATGCGTTTCTGATCAACCCCTACGGGCTGCTCTACTCCGAGATCTGCGCGAGCAACCTCGTCAAGATCGACATCGACGGCAACACCCTGGGCAGCAGCACCTATCCGGTCAACAAGGCGGGCTTCACCCAGCACGGCTATTTCCATCGTAACCTGCCGTGGGCTCACGCGATCTGCCATACCCACACGACCGCGACGATGGCGGTGTCGAGCCTCGAAGGCGGGCTCCAGCCGGTCAACTTCTATGCCTGCAACTTCGCCGGCAAGATCGGCTATCACGATTTCGAAGGCGTGACGGTGCGCGCCGAAGAGGGCGAACGGTTGATTGCCAACCTCGATGGCAAGCGCATCCTGTTCCTGCGCAATCACGGCCCGGTGATCCTGGGCAAGACGCTGCCCGAAATCTTCATCACCCACTGGAGCTTCCAGCGCGCCTGCGAAATCCAGCTCGCGACGATGGCGGCAGGCACGCCGATCGTGGTCCCCGACGAGGTTATCGCGATCCACCAGCGCGATCTGTCGCAAACCATGCTGCCCGGTGGTCCCGGCGCGGCGGATTTCGCGGCCTGGACCCGGCGGATCGACCGGGTGGATCGCAGCTGGCGCGATTGAGCTAAGCCCTTAAAGCGCCGTCAACGTGATCTTCAGCCCGTCCTTCGGCTTGGGAATCGGCCACGGCTGCCACTCGGGCGCATAGCCCTCGGCCACGCCGATCTCGTAGCGGGTGAGCAGCTGCGCCATCAGGATCTTGATCTGCATGTAGGCAAAGTGCAGCCCGATGCACATGTGCGCGCCGCCGCCGAACGGGACCCAGGCATATTTATGCCGGCCCGCGCTGTTCTCCGGCGTGAAGCGCAGCGGATCGAACCGTTCGGGATCGGGCCAGTGCTCGGCCATCTTGTGGACCGCCGCCGCGCTGATGCCCACCGGGGTACCCGCCGGGATACGATAGCCGCCGAATTCGAAGTCCTTGAGCGCACGCCGCGGCGTCGAGGGTACCGGCGGGATCAGCCGCAGTGCTTCCTTAAACGCCATCTCGGTCAATTCCATCTTGCCAAGATCGTCGTAGCTTAACGGCCGTCCTTCGCCGCCGGTTACAGCCAACGCCTCGCGGCGCAGCTTGTCCTGCCATTCGGGGTGCTTGGCGAGCAGCCAGACCAGCGAGGTCGCCGAGCTGGTGATGGTATCGTGCGCGGCCATCATCAGGAAGATCATGTGATCGACCACCGCATCGACCGCCAGATATTCGCCGGCCTCGTCGGTCGCGCGGGCGAACTGGCTGAACATGTCCTGCCCGCCGCCGGCACGGCGTTCGAGCACTTGCGGGGTGAACCAGTCCACCATCAGCTTGCGCCCCGCCACGCCGCGACCCATCGCGGTGAACGGCAACGGCTTGCGGATGATGCCGATCGAGGCCCGGACCATATCGACGAAGGCGGTGTTGAGCGCGTCTGCCTCGGGCCCCAGCGGCAGGCCGAGGAAACTGGTCGCGGCCAGATCGAGCGTCAACCGCTTGATCGCGGGGTAAAAGGTCATGGGGCCGGAACCCCACTCGACAGTTCCGCGCGCGATCCCTGCGTTGAGCGCGTCGGCATAGTGCCGCATCGGCTCAGGCTTGAACGCGATCGAGAGCGCGCGCCGATCGATGCGGTGATGCTCGAAGTCCATCAGCATCAGCCCGCGCGGGAACAGCTGGTCGAGCACCGGGCCCCAGCCCTGCTCGGACGAGAACACCTTGTTGCGATCGAACAGCACCAGCTCGTTGGCATCCGCACCCGAAAGCATCACCTGCCGCCGTCCGAAGCTTTTGCTGCGCGCGACCGGGCCGTAGAGATCGCGCAGCTTGTTGCCATAGGCAACCGGGTCCGCCAGCACCTTGAGCGTGGTGCCGAGAATCGGCCAGCCATCGTCACCCGGAATATGATCGAGGCTGGAAGGGTCGAAGCCCTTGGACCAATGGGTAAAAGCGGGAGCGGGCGATGCGTGCGAGGCCATGGGGAACTCCGTTACTTACCTTGGTGTAAGCAATTTTCGCCTCAAAATCCAGCGTCTAAAGCCAGCCGGCCAACTCGTTCCTGACCAGCGTTTCCAGCATTGCCATGCCTTCGGCTCCGTCATTGAGGCAGGCCAGCGCGGCAAACCGCTCTCCGCCCGCTTCGACGAACTGCTCGGCTCCCCGGATCGCCAGCTCTTCGAGCGTTTCCAGGCAGTCCGCCGAAAAGCCCGGTGCGGCGATAGCCATCCTCCTGACGCCCCGCGCCGCCTCCTCGCCGATGACCGTGTCGGTGGCGGGTTCGAGCCACTTTGCGCGTCCGAAGCGCGACTGGAACGTGGTTTCGAGCCGTAGCGCGGGATGGCTGACCGCAAACTTCTCGCCCAGCAACCGCGCGGTCTTGCGGCAATGGCAGTGGTACGGATCGCCCAGGTGCAGCGTGCGCTCGGGCATCCCGTGAAAGCTGAGCAGCAGCACTTCGGGCACGAAATCGAGCACGGCGAGCTGCGCGGCCAGATCGGAATGTAGCGCGGCGATATGCGCGGGGTAATCGTGATAGGGCGGCAAGGTTCGCAGCGCCGGCGCCCAGCGAGTGGCTTTCACCGCATCGGCCAGCGCATCGAGCGCGCTGCCCGTGGTCGCGCCCGAATACTGCGGATAAAGCGGCGCGAACAGGATCCGCTCGCACCCGGCTTTTTTCAACGCGGCCAGTTCGCCCGCGATGTCGGGGTTTCCGTAACGCATCGCGTGGCGCACCACGATGGAATCCCCCAGCCGGGCCTGCAACGCGCGGGCCTGTGCCGCGGTGATCGAGGCAAGCGGCGAGCCATCCTCCCGCCAAACCTGGGCATAGGCGTGCGCCGACTTTTTGGGCCGGGTGTTGAGAATGATCCCGCGCAGGATCGGCTGCCATAACAGCGGCGGAATCTCGACCACCCGGCGGTCCGAGAGGAACTGCCGGAGGTAGCGTTTGACCGCAGGCGCATCGGGCGCATCGGGGGTGCCGAGGTTGGTCACCAGCACGCCGATGCGCGGCGGCACGATTGCGGGGTGATCCGCCGGGATATCCATCGCCGGTCCGGTCATCGCCCCTCGCTCAACAGCGGCAGGCGGCGGAAGCGGACTCCGGTGGCGGAGAACAGCGCATTGGCGACCGCCGGCGCGACGGCGGCGACCCCCAGTTCGCCCGGATCGAACGGCGCGGCATCGCTGTCGATGAAATCGATCACGATCTTCGGGCAATCGCCGAGCAGGGGCAAATCGAGGCTGGCAAGGCGGCTGGAATCGGGCAAGCCGCGCGCATAGCCGGTCGCGGCGCCCAGCGCGAGGCCCAGTCCGAATATCAGCCCCCCTTCGATCTGCTGGCGCGCGATATCGCGATTGACGATCCGACCGATGTCCGCGACCGCGGCGATGCGATCGACCCGGACCCCGCGCTCATCGCGCCGCGCGGTGGCGATCACCGCAATCCGACCTCCCCCTTCCGTCCGTCCGGCAGGGTCGTCGATCCGGTGGCAGGCGAGCCCCTGGCCGCTCGCCTCGAACCCCCCGCCCCACTCCCCAAGCCGTGCGGTGGCCGTAAGACAGGCGGCAAGCCGCAAATCGCCGCCGAGCATCTCGATCCGGTACGACAGGGGCTCACGCCGCGCGGCGTGGGCCAGCTCGTCAATGAAACTCTCGGTAAAAAACGCCGTATAACCGTGGGCGTTGCCGCGCAGGCGACCCGTGGGCAAGCCGATCCGCACGCCAACGCGATCCAATGCAAAATGCGGGATCGCATAAGGCACACGCGCGCCTTCGAGCGCGAGCGGATCGCTGGTGTCCTCGGCGGCTTCGAGCGCTTCCAATGGCGTCGCCCGGTCGAACAACCGCGCAGCGAACTCGCGCGTGGTCGAAGGCACCGCGATCCGCGTCCGCAGCGCCGCGATTCCGCCCCCGCCGACGGTCCGGGCATGAAGCAGCGCCGCAACCGGGGTACGCGGCCAGCCGCGCAACATTTCCTGATGGCGCGAGTAGATCAGCTGGACCGGGCGCTGCACCTGCCGCGCGATGCTCGCCACCTCGATTCCGATCTCGTGCTCCAGCCGCCGGTCGAAGCTGCCGCCCGCCGCCATCGGGTAGACCACCACATCCGCCTGGCTGACCTCAAGCGCATGGGCGACCGCGCGGCGCGCCTGTTCGGGCGCCTGGCTGGCCAGCCACAACTCGATCCGGCCCCCGGTGATACGCGCCGTGGCAGTCGAGGTTTCGATCGTGGCATGAAGTGCGGGGGCTACGTCGTAGCGCGCGGTCAGGCTGGCCTTTTTGCCGATCACCGTATCGGGGTCGCCCGCCTCGACCACCCGCTCGGCCTCGCCCCGGCGCAGCGCGGCGTCGAGCGCAGCCTCGATCTTTGCGCTGTCGATTCCGCCGGTAACGCGAAAGCGCGGGGCCAATGCGGCCAATGCACGGTCTGCCGCCCACCAGTTCGTCGCCACCGCCGCCACCCAGCGCGGTGTGCGCACCACCCGGATCAGGCCGACGATCCCGGCAGCCGCCTTTTCGTCAAAATCCGTCAGCGTCGCATCGCCGATCGGGCCGTGGGCGATGGCGGCATAGACCAGCCCGGGCAAACGCACGTCGCCGGCAAAGGCAAAGCTGCCATCGACCTTGGCCGGGGCATCGAGCCTTGGGAATTGGGGGGCGACAGCGCCTGCCGCAGCGCCGGGCCGTTCGTGCGCGGGTTCGGGGCGCAGCACCGGCGGATCGGGCGGATCGAAGCCCGCCGCCTCGATCGACAACGCCGCGAAACTCAGCCGCTTCTGCTTTTTCCCTTGGCCATGGAGGATGAACCCGTCCCGGGCCTCGCATTCCTCCCAGGCCACGTCCCAGCGCTCCGCCGCGGCCTGCGCCAGCATGGAGCGAACCGCCGCTGCCGCCTCGCGAGCCGGGGCTTCATAGGTCGCCAGCGAAGTCCCGTCGGCGGTGACCATCAGCGCCTCACGCTCGGCGAAACGGGTTGCCAGCGTGGCATCGGGCGTATCGGCCAGACGCTCGGTCACCCCGGCCCAAGCTCCAAGCCACAGGGGCGCCCAGCGCGCGGCGATGACCGGGTTGGCATAGGCCGGGCTGATCGCGGCGGGCTCGACCGCCACCTGGCGCCAATCCGCGCCCAGTTCGACCGCGACAATCTGCGGAAGCAGCGTGGTGATCCCCTGTCCCATCTCGCACTGCGGCACCGCAACGCTGAGCACCCCGTCGCGGTCGAGCTTGATCCAGGCGTTGTAGGCAGTCTCACCGGGGGCCGGATCGAGTGGCAGCGGATAGCGGCGCGGCGAGAGGCTGTAAGCAACCAGCACCCCCCCGCCTGCCGCCGCCCCGATCAACAGGCCCCTGCGGCTTACGCGCACGTTTCACACATTTCCGCCAACCTACTTGTTAGCATCGAGCCACGCCGCGACCTGCCGCGCGATGGCGGCGAAAGCCTCGCCCTGGGGCCCATCGAACGCCGCCGGGGGGCGCCCGGCATCGCTGTCCTGACGGATCGCGATGTCGAGCGGGACGCGGCCGAGGAACGCGTGGCCCATCGCCTTGGCGGCCGCCTCGCAGCCGCCCTGGCCGAACGGATCGCTGGCCTCGCCGCAATGCGGGCACAGGTATCCGGCCATGTTCTCGACCATCCCGATGATCGGCACGTCGCCGCTCTCGAACATCTGGATCGCCCGGGTCGCGTCCATCAGCGCAAGATCCTGCGGAGTCGAGACGATCACTGCGCCGACCGGCTTGTGACGCTGGATCATGGTCAGCTGGACGTCGCCGGTGCCCGGCGGCAGATCGACGATGATGATGTCGGCATCGCCCCATTCGGCGTCGATCAGCTGGCCCATCGCATTGGCGGTCATCGGCCCGCGCCAGGCGATTGCCTGTCCGGGGGGCACCAGATGCCCGATCGACAGGATCGGCACGCCCCACGGGCTCGGAACCGGAATCAGCTTGTTGCCTTTCGCCACGGGCCGGTGGCCCTCGTTGGCCATCAACCGGGGCTGGGAAGGACCGTAGATGTCGGCATCGACCAGCCCGACCGTGCGTCCCATCCGGTGCAGCGCGATCGCGAGATTGGCCGACAGCGTCGATTTGCCCACCCCGCCCTTGCCCGAACCGACCGCGACGATCCGTCGCCGGGGTTTTTCGGCGGTCATCGCGATCCGCGTTTCCCGCACCGCCGCCAGTGGCCTCAACGCATCGCGCACCGCAATTTCAAGCCGATCGCGCTCCAGCCGGTCGAGCCCGTGAACCTCGAGCACCAGCGTTGCGACGCCGTCCTTGAGCACCAGTGACTGGAGCCGCGGCCCGGCCACCTCGGCGAGCGCATCTTTCGCCTGCCGCTCGGCCAATTGCGCTTCGTTCGGGTCCGCGTGATCGTGCCCATCATTGGGCCCGTGCTGATGATCGTGAGGCATGTGCGGCTTCCTACAGCGGAAATCCGGCGGGGGAAATCACGACGGGGCACTGTTTTTTCCCAGCACCTGTTTTTTCCCGAACCCTGCCCTATATCGGACGACATGGACGCGAACGGCGGTTGGAAACAGTGGATCGGCTTCGGCGCGGTCCGCCCCCTTGGAACAGTCTTGGCCATGGCCGGGCGCAAGAGTCCGTGGGGCGGCGGTTCGCCCCCCGGCGATGCCCCGCCCGATGGCGATGAGCCGGGTGGGGAGGCCGGGAAACCGCGTCCCGATGGCCCCAGGGCTGACGGCCCGCGCAATCCGTGGGTGCCGCCCGCCAGCGACGGCAATCGCGGCGAGGAGCCGCGCCGCTCTGCCAGCATTGAGGACATTTTCCGCAATCGCACCACCAAGCGTGGCAGCGGTGGCGGCGGCAACGGCTTTCCGCGCCTGCCCGAACGGCCCGGCGGCAAGAGCTGGCTGCCGCTGATCGGTGTCGGGATCGCGGGCCTGTGGCTGGTATTTTCGACTTTTCACCAGATCGGCCCGCGCGAAAAGGGCATTGTCACCACGCTGGGCAGCTACAGCCGCACCATCGATCCGGGCATCTCGCTGACCGCGCCGTGGCCGATCCAGACAGTCACCGTGACCGACGTCACCTCGATCCGGCGCGATTCCATCCCCGAGGGAAATGCCGAGAAGCTGATGCTGACCGGCGACCAAAACCTGGTCGACCTGTCGTATCTGGTTCGCTGGAACATCAAGGACCTGAAGCTCTACAGCTTTCAGCTGGCCGAACCCGATGCCACCGTGCGTGAAGTCGCCGAGGCGGCGATGCGCGCTTCGGTCGGCGAAGTGAACCTGACCGAGGCGATGGGCGGTTCGGGTCGCGCCGTGATCGAACAATCGGTTCGCCAGCGGATGCAGGCAATCCTGGATGCCTACCGCTCGGGCGTCTCGATCCAGGGCGTCGAAATCAAGAAGGCCGACCCGCCGACCAAGGTGGTCGACAGCTTCAAGGAGGTCGCCGCCGCGCAGCAGGACGCCCAAAGCGCCGTAAACAGGGCCCAGGCCTGGGCGCAGCAGCTCACCGCCCGCGCACAGGGCGAGGCAGCGGCGTTCGACAAGGTCTATGCCCAGTACAAGCTCGCCCCCGTAGTGACCCGCCGACGGATGTATTACGAGACCATGGAACGCGTTCTCAGCCAGACCGACAAGACCATCGTCGAAACCACCGGCGGGGTGCAGACCTATCTGCCGCTGCCCGAAATCAAGCGCCGCGCGGCACCCGCAGCCACGCCCGCCGCGCCGCAGGAGGCACCACGATGAACGCGATCCTGCGGGAATATCGCTATGCGATCGGCGCCATCGCGGTGTTCGCCGTCGCGCTGATGAGCAGCATCGTGGTGGTGCCCGAGACCATGCAGGCCGTCATCGTGCGGACCGGCGAACCGGTGCGCGTGATCAACCGGTTCCGCCCCAATGCCGATTTCGGTTCGACCGGCGCGGGAATTGTGCTGCGCATTCCGGTGCTCGAACGAGTGGTGTGGATCGACAAGCGCGTGCTGGATGTCGACATGCAGGCCCAGCAGGTCACGTCTGCCGATCAGCGGCGGCTCGAGGTCGATGCCTATGCGCGGTTCCGGATCATCGACCCGGTGACGATGGTCGAGACCGCCGGCAGTGTCGAGCGGGTCGCCGAACAGCTCCAGCCGATTCTCAACTCTGTGCTGCGCCAGGAACTCGGCAAGCGCAGTTTCCAGTCGCTGCTGACCGCCGATCGCGGCGCGGCGATGGAGCAGATCAAGGAAGGCCTTGATCGGCAGGCGCGCGAATACGGCGCGCAGGTCATCGACGTGCGGATCAAGCGCGCCGATCTGCCCACTGGTGCCCCGCTCGAATCGGCGTTCACCCGGATGCAGACCGCGCGTAACCAGGAGGCCGCGACGATCCGCGCGCAGGGCGAAAAGGCGGCGCAGATCATCCGCGCCCAGGCCGAGGCCGACGCTTCGAAAACCTATGCCGATGCGTTCAACAAGGATGCGGATTTCTATGACTTCTACCGGGCGATGCAGAGCTATGATGCGACCTTTGCGGCCAAGGATGGCAGCACCTCAATCGTCCTGTCGCCCGATAACGCCTATTTGCGCCAGTTTCGCGGGAACTGAGGCCTGATTTTACCGGCCTCATTCAATCCGGGTTAAGGCGTTCTGGCGTGAACCCGTGATGAGATTTCGGGTACCGGCGGCATGCTCCGCCGCCCCGCAGCAAGAGGACACCAACCTGTGCGCTACGCTTACGGTTTGACTTCGGCGATCCTTCTGGGCGGCAGCGCGCTCGCGCTCGTTACCGGCAATCCGGCGGGCGCACAGGTCGCCCAGAACGATGCGGGCGAGATGTCGCAAGTCGTACCCCGCACTGGCGCTCCGGCAAGCTTTGCCGACCTGACGGCGCAGCTCCAGCCCGCCGTGGTCAATATCTCGACCCGGCAAAAGGTCCGGCTGCAGACCAGTGCCAACCCGTTTGCGGGCACCCCATTCGAGGGATTGTTCGGTGGCCAGGGCCAGGGCGGCGGCACCGCAACGCGCGAGGCCCAGTCGCTGGGTTCGGGCTTCGTGATTTCGGCCGACGGCTATGTCGTCACCAACAACCATGTCATTTCGCCCGAGGGCCCCGGATCGACCATCGAGGCGATCACCGTGACCATGCCCGACGGCACCGAGTATCCCGCCAAGCTGATCGGCAAGGACGCCGCGTCTGACCTTGCGGTGCTCAAGATCGACGGCAAGCGCGATCTCCCGTTCGTTCGCTTCGGCGATTCGCGCCAGGCGCGGGTCGGTGACTGGGTGGTCGCGATTGGCAACCCGTTCGGGCTGGGCGGCACGGTGACCAGCGGGATCATCTCGTCGGTCTATCGCAACACCGGCACCGGCGGCGCCTATGACCGCTACCTGCAGACCGACGCGGCGATCAACCGGGGTAACTCGGGCGGGCCGATGTTCGACATGAAGGGCAACGTGATCGGGATCAACAACGCGATCTTTTCGCCGACCGGCGGCAGCGTCGGCATCGGCTTCGCGATTCCGGCCGAAATCGCCGCACCGATCGTCGAAAAGCTGCGCGCCGGACAAGCAATCGAACGCGGCTATCTTGGCGTGCAGATCCAGCCGCTGAGCGAAGATCTCGCCCAGTCGCTTGGCCTGCCGCGCAATCGGGGCGAGTTTATCCAGTCGGTCGAACCCGCGCAGGCGGCCGCCAAGGCGGGTCTCCAGTCGGGCGACGTGGTGGTCAAGGTCAACGGCAAGGACGTTACCCCGGAACAGACGCTATCGTTCATCGTCGCCAACACCGCGCCGGGCAGCCGCATTCCGCTGGAAGTGATCCGCGATGGGCGCCGCCTCACGGTCAACGCCGTGGTCGGCAAGCGTCCGAGCGAGGAAGAGCTGGCCGCCAGCCGGTTCGGTAACGAGGAGCCCGACGCGCCCGACGGCCTCGGCCGCGCCCCGACCACGCCGAGCGAACAGGGCCTGATCGAAAAGGCCAGCGGCGTTGCGGTGGTCCCCCTCACCGCCACCATCGCGCGCCAACTGGGCGTAAGCGACGCGATCGAGGGCCTGGTAATCTCGGCGGTCGACGGTTCGTCCGATGCTGCCACCAAGGGGCTGCGGCGTGGCGACATCATCCTGTCGGCCAATAACCGCCCGGTCCGCACCAGCGCCGATCTGGAAGCCGCAATCAAGGCTGTGCAAAGCGATGGCCGTCAGGCCTTGCTGCTGCGCGTCCAGCGGCGGGGTCAGCCGGCAGCGTTCATTCCGGTGCGGCTGCGTTAGGGGCGGTATCCGGTATTCATTCCAACCCCCGCTCGTGCTGAGCTTGTCGAAGCACTGTTCTTAACTTCGTGCGGAACTCCAAAACGCTTGAAGACGAAAGCAGTCCTTCGACAGGCTCAGGACGAGCGGATTTGGGTTGAGGACCCTGGTCCGATCATTCCTCCATCCCCAGCTGCCACAGGATAAAGGCGAATTCTTCGGCCGTCTCGCGCAGGCTTTCGAACCGGCCCGACTTGCCGCCGTGGCCTGCACCCATGTTGGTTTTGAGCAGCAATTCGGCCTGGTTTGTCCGCAACTCACGCAACCGGGCGACCCATTTGGCCGGTTCCCAATACGTCACGCGTGGGTCGTTCAGCCCGGCGGTGACGAGCAGCGGCGGATAGTTCTGCGCGCGCACGTTGTCATAGGGCGAATAGCCGCGAATCGTCTCGAAAGCGGCCCTGTCTTCGATCGGATTGCCCCATTCGGGCCATTCGCCCGGGGTCAGCGGTAGCGAGGCGTCGAGCATGGTCGCCAGCACGTCCACGAACGGCACGTGCGCGACCACCGCACCCCATAGCGCGGGGTCCGAATTCATCACCGCGCCCATCAGCTTGCCGCCCGCCGATCCGCCCGCAATCGCGATCCGTCTGGCGCGGGTCGTCCCCCGGGCGATCAGGCCCTGCGCGACATCGACGAAATCGTTGAAGGTGTTGGTCCGCTGGTCCAGCTTGCCCGCCTTGTACCAGGCGCGGCCCAGATCGTCCCCCCCGCGGATATGGGCGATGGCATAGACGAAGCCGCGATCCACCAGGCTCAACCGGGTGGTCGAAAACCCCGGCGGGATCGCGATGCCGTAAGCTCCGTAGCCATAAAGATAGAGCGGCGCGCTGCCATCGAGCGGCGTATCGCGTCGCATGACCAGGCTGACCGGAACCGGCGTTCCGTCGCGTGCGGCAATTTCGATACGTTCGGTGCGATAGAGTGCGGCATCATAGCCCGAGGGAATTTCCTGCACCTTGAGCGGGGTCAGCGCGCGCGTTGCTACCGCGTAGTCGAACACCGTCGCCGGGCTGACCATGCTTTCATAGCTCAGGCGGATCGTCTCCATCGCCCATTCGGGGTTGTCGCCCAGCCCGGCGTCATAGCTCGCTTCGGGAAAGGTGATCGGCTCGATCCGGTCCGGCTGATCGTAATAGCGCACCTCGATCTGGTCGAGCCCGCCGCGCCGCCCTTCGACTACATAGAAATCGCGGAACAGCTCGAACCCGGTCAGATAGAAGTCGTCCGAACCCTCGATCAACGTCGTCCAGTCGCCCGGTGTGTCCAACGGTGCGGTGGCGAGGCGGAAATTCTCGTGGGTGTCGTTGGCGTGGATGAACACCACCCCGTCGCGTTCCTCGACGTCGTATTCCACGCCGGTCTGGCGCGGCTTGACGAGGATCGGTTCGGCGAGCGGATCGCTCACCGGAATCAACCGGACTTCGCTGGTCTCGTGATCCGACGTGCCGACGACCAGCCACTGCTCGTTGGCCGAAAGCGCCGAGCCGACGCGGAAACCCTCGTCGTCTTCGTGATATAGCTCGATATCGTCGGAAACCGGCTGGCCCAGCCAGTGCAGCCGTGCATTGTCGGTGCGCCACTGCTCGTTGGCGAGGCTGTAGACGAGGCCCCGGTCATCTGCGACCCAGACCAGCGAGGACAGCGTGCCGGGAATCTCGTCGGCCAGGAGCTCACCCGTCGCGATGACCTTGACCCGCGCGGTGAAGCGTTCGGATCCGTCATCATCGACCGACCAGGCGAGCAGGGTGCCGTCGTTCGAAACCGCGATCGCACCCAGCCGGAAATATTCGAGTCCCTCCGCCAGCGCGACCTCGTCGAGGATCAACTCGTCCTCGGTTTGATCGTCTTTGGCCGCCACCGGCCTGCGCCACCACTTCTTGTATTCGGCCCCGTCCTCGAACTCGATCCAGTACAGCCAGTCGCCATCCTTCTGCGGGACCGACTTGTCCGCCTCCTTGATCCGCCCGCGCATCTCCTTGAACAGCGTCTCGATCAGCGGCTGCTGCGGCGCCATTCGCACCTCGAACCAGGCATTCTCGGCGGCGAGATGCGCGAGCACTTCGGGATCGGTAACCTCGGGATAGGCGGGATCGCGCAACCAGGCATAATCGTCGGTCAGGGTGACGCCATGGTGGGTCATGCCGGAGGATTTTTTTACGGCTACGGGAGGTGTGGAAAGAGTCATCCAGCGGCCCTATGATGGTGACCATGAACCCGCAACCCGGACGGCCCGACAGGATTTTGGCGATATGCTGATGCACACCCACGAAGCCCGGCTCGACGCCCTGCGCAAGGAACTCGGCCGCCAGAACCTCGACGGGTTCGTCATCCCGATCTCCGACGAGCATATGAGCGAATATGTCGGCGGCTATGCCCAGCGCCTTGCATGGTTGACCGGGTTCGGCGGCTCGGCCGGAACCGCCGTGGTGCTGAAGGACAAGGCCGCGATCTTCATCGACGGGCGTTACACCATCCAGGTGCGCGAGCAGGTCAACGGGCAATTGTTCGATTACCAATCGGTCCCGCAGACCAGCGTCGCGGCGTGGCTGGGCGAGCACGCGCCGCAGGGCGCGCGGATCGGCTATGACGCCTGGCTCCACGGCAAAGGCTGGGTCGGCGCTGCCGCCAAGGCGCTGAAGGACAATGGCAGCGAACTGATCGCGGTGGACAGCAACCCGATCGACGCGGTGTGGCATGATCGTCCGCAGCCGTCCGATGCCCCGGCGATCGTCCACGCGCACGAGCATGCGGGCCGTTCCAGCCAGGAAAAGCGCGCCGAAATCGGCGAATGGCTGACCGCGCGCAAGCTGGATGCCGCCGTGATCTCGGCGCTCGATTCGCTCGCCTGGTTGTTCAACATTCGGGGGAGCGACGTCGAGCGCACCCCGGTGGCGCTGGGCTTCGCGCTGGTCCGTGCCGATGGCACCGCCGCGCTGTTCATGGCCGAGGGCAAGGTTCCGGCCGAGGTCCGCGCCCATCTCGGCAATGCGGTCTCGGTCCACCAGCGCGAGGCCTTCGTCACCTCGCTGGCGGAACTGAAGGACCAGCGCGTCGCGGTCGATCCCGAACGCTCGGTTCAGGCGATCTTCGCCGCGCTCTCGGACGCAGGGGCCGAGATCGTCGAACTGCGCGATCCGTGCGTGCTGGCCAAAGCGGTCAAGAACCCGGTCGAACAGGCCGGGCATCGTGCCGCGCAGGTGCGCGATGGCGCAGCGGTCAGCCGCTTCCTGCGCTGGCTGGGGGAAGCCGCGCCGACCGGCAGTGAAACCGAACTGTCGGCAGCGGCCTATCTGAAGGCGCGCCGCGACGAGACCGGGCTGCTGCGCGATCTGTCGTTCGACACCATCAGCGGGGCAGGCCCGCACGCGGCGATCTGCCATTACCGGGTCGATGAAGACAGCAATATTCCGATCGCGCCGAACAGCGTGTTCCTGGTCGATTCGGGCGGGCAATATCCCGACGGCACCACCGACATCACGCGCACCGTGTGGGTTGGCCCGGGTGAGCCGCCTGCCGAGGTCAAGGACCGCTTCTCCCGCGTGCTCAAGGGCCACATCGCGCTGGCCCGCGCGGTGTTTCCGCAGGGCACGGCGGGCAGCCAGCTCGACAGTTTCGCGCGTCAGTTCCTGTGGGAGGCCGGGCTCGATTATGCGCACGGCACAGGTCATGGGGTGGGCAGCTTCCTCTCGGTCCACGAAGGGCCGCAGCGGATCGCCAAGGCGGCGGGCGGCCAGGCCGGGACCGAGCAGGCATTGCTGCCCGGCATGATCCTGTCGAACGAGCCGGGTTACTACAAGGCGGGCGAATACGGCATCCGGATCGAGAACCTGGTGCTGGTCGAGGAGCGCGAGATCGCGGGCGCAGAGGCCCCCTTCCTGGGGTTCGAGACGCTGACTTTCGTGCCGATCGACGCCGCGCTGGTCGCGCGCGAGCTGCTGACCTCCGACGAAATCGCCTGGTGGAATGCCTATCACGCGAAAGTCCGCGAAGTGCTGGCAGGACAGTTGCGGGGCGCAGATCTGGCCTGGCTCGAGGAACAGTGCACGCCCTTGTGAGGCGCCTTTTGTTCGTATAATGTTCCAACCTGTCGAGTCGCTGGGGAGAGAGCGCCATGATCGGATATGTCACCGTCGGGACCAACGACTTGCCGCGCGCGGCGAAGTTCTATGACGCGATCGCCGCCGAGCTGGATACGCCGCGGATGATGGACTTCGACGGCTTCATTGCCTGGGGCAAGCCTGGCGGCGCAGCGGGGATTGCCGCGACCAAGCCGTTCGACGGCGGGACCGCGACGGTCGGCAACGGCGTGATGGTGGCTTTTGAAGCAAAGGACCGCGATCAGGTTCAGCGGCTTTACGACATCGCGCTGGCCAACGGCGGGACCGACGAAGGCCCGCCGGGACCGCGCGGCGACGGTTTCTACGCCGCCTATTTCCGCGATCCAGACGGCAACAAGCTAAATGCGTTTCTGATGGGCTGAAGCCCATTGGGGCGTTTCTGATTGGAGTGAACGACTTGGCCGAGGCGCGCTCGCTGTTCACCTATCCGCTCCATCTCGGGCTGGGTGCAAAGGCGCTGCCGCAGCCCGCGTTCACCGGGATGGACTGGTACGAAGCCTATGGCGGGCGCACTGCCGGCGATGGAGCGGAGGGGCGGCTGGTCAGCCTGCACACCTTCAGTGAAAGCTGGGATTCGTGGGAGATGCACCCGGCGGGTGACGAAGTGGTGGTCTGCACTGCCGGTTCGATCGTGCTGCACCAGGAGTTTCCCGACGGCCGCACCGACAGCGTGACTCTCGGTCCGGGCGACTACGCGATCAACCCGCCCGGCGTCTGGCACACCGCCGACGTGGACGACGCGGCGACCGCGCTGTTCATCACCGCTGGGGATGGGACCCAACACCGCCCCCGCTGATTTGGCATCCGATCCGGCGCGACGCGGGTTCGTCGGCGGAGGTTATTTCGCCCCGGTACCTGCAGCCGCGCCAGCCAACAATGTGCCATAGGCATCGCCCCAACTGCGCGTAATCGTGGCGGGAGCGAACCGACCGCCAGCGAGCCCCAGCGCCGCCCCCGCCATCGCCAGCCAGCCCGGTTCGGTGAGCGCGAAGCCCGCTTCGAGCGCCCGCGCGATGTCTGTGGGTTCGGTAGCGCAGCGCAGCGCGGCGCCCGCAACGAAACCCTCATCCAGATTGCAGCCTTGGCTCATGATGGTCGGCGTGCCCGCTGCCCAGGCCTCGAGCACGACCATCGGCAGACCTTCGCTGAACGAAGGCAGGGCCACGAACCTGGCGGTTTCCAATAAGCGCTGCTTGGCCTCGCCCCAGACAGGCCCGACAAATTCGATCGAGGCATCGCCAAGCCCGGCCAGCAGCGCGCGCAAGACCGCCACGTCGCCCTCCGCGCCCCATCCCGCGATGATCAGCCGGGCTTGCGCCGGCCGCGTGGCCATCCGCCAGCCTTCGATCAGTCCGGTAAGGTTTTTCTTGGGATGTATCCGCCCGAGGTAAACTACCTTCGGTGGGCGCATCGTGGTGGGCGCGGGGCCCAAAGCCGGTCCAGCGTTGGCGATGACCAGCGAATCGCTGCGTCCGCTTTCGTCGGCAATGTCGCGGGCCTCCCGCGGGGTCAGCGCATGGAACGCAGTCGCCGCCGCCCAGCTGGCCCGCTCGTAGCCGATCCGGGCCAGCGCCTTCTTCCACCGGCCCCGCGCGGTGATCCACGGATCGAGCATCCCGTGGGGCGAGATCAAGTAGGGTCGCCCGCTGCGCCGCGCCCAGACCGCGCCGGCGCGCGAGGGGTACATCCAGATGCCGTGGAGGTGGAGCAAATCGAGCTGGGCCTTGTCCAACAGTCGGATCAGGTCGGGCGCGTAGCCGATCTGACGCGGCCCGGCGACCTCGGCCAGCACCAGTTCCGCTTCGCCGAGTTTCGCCCGATCTTCCAGTGCATGGGGATCGGCCAGCGCCACGATCACCGGCACTCCGCCCAGCGACCGGATGACACCAGCCTGCGCCGCGACCGCTTCGAACACTCCGCCGCCCAGCCGCGAGGCAGCCGCAGTCAGCAATCCGATCCGCGCACCCGCGAGCGGGGTGGGGTTCATTCGGGAGCCTGGATGCGCAGCGCGGGCCGCCACGCACGCGGCACGATCCCGTCTGCTTGTGAGGGCCGGCGGGCTCGCGGCAGCAACGCCGGTTCGCGCGGCAGCGTCCGTCGGACCAGCGGGGCCTTGGGGAACGTGCGGCGAGGCAGCACCACGAGCCGCCGCAACGTCTCATGGATGCCCATCGCGCGCGCCACCAGCAACCACAGCAGGATCGGAGAAAGGTAGAACACTGCCGTCCGCACGATCGTCAGCAGCTGGCCGTCGCGGAAGGCGATGACGAAGATCGGGAGGAACGAGAAATACAACGCAACCGCGAAATTGCCCTGCATTCCCCGCGCGAATCGGGAGTAGATCGCTCCCAGCGCCATGCCCCACAGCCCGCACCACAAAGCGACGCCGAAATAGCCCCCCTGCGCCCAGCCGTTCCCCGGCAGCGAATAGGTCATCCCGAACGGGCGACCAT
>JBBSKI010000027.1:0-22356 GCA_038256425.1 Sphingomonadales bacterium | reverse complement strand
GGTCAGCACCGTGGCGGTGCCGTCAACGCAAGTGATCGTGGTGTCGGTCTGCGAGCAGGTCGTCGACTGAGCCTGGGCGCTGCCCGACAGAGCGAGGAACGTGGCAGCAATTGACGCGCTGCCCAGCAGCGTGATGCGAGTGGTCGAATTGTTCATAAACAGTCCCTGTTGCAATCGCGTGCAAACGCCTCGGCCATACAACCGATTGAAAACGAATTACGTTTTAGCTTTCGGTTGGTTCCGGCGCTTTTGCCGCGGAAAAAAATTTTCGTCGGCGGCGACGCTGTCGCTGTTGCAGGAATACGAACGCGCCTTTGGCAGGGCCGCTCGCTTCCGCCGGGCAGCACGCCGGCGACTGGCACATGTTTCTCCGGGTGGGGACCCGGTTCTGACGAGGCGTGCTCTGGCGGTAACCGCCAGCGCGAGGCCTCGGAAACTGGAATGGGTCCAGTCCGTTGCGGTACCCAATCGAGGAGACGAATGATGGTGCGGATGTCGATGATGCTGCTGGGAGCCGGGTCGCTGGCGCTGGCCGCTTGCGCGCAGGGCGAGGAAACCACCGCCCAACTCGCCGACGAGACCAGCTCTGGCGCCGTAGCTGCTGTCAACGAGCCGGCTTCGATTGCTCCGGATACGCCATTGCCGAGCCCCGATGCAGTCGCCGCTACTTCGGCTCTGAAACCGCCATCCCCGACCGCGAAGGCTGCACCACCCGCAAAGGCCTCATCACCCGCAAAGGCCGCACCCAGGCCATCGCCAAAATCGGAGCCCTCGCCGCCAGCCAAGCAGGAATGTCTCCCCGAACACCGGGAAATGGGGCACTGCTAGGCGAGAATGGCAGGGTGGCGCCGCAAGAATGACGGCGTACCGGTTTCACGGGGGATGATGAATGTCAGCAGCGGCGCGGGTTGCGGGTAAGGTCCACAAGTGGCTCGCGCTGCTCATGGCGATCCAGATCCTGTTCTGGTTTGTCAGCGGGCTCTTTTTCGCAATCGCTCCGATCGATCGCGTGCGGTCCGAGCATGTGAAGGCCAACACCGCAGCCCCCCCGATACCGGTGGAAGCAGCAGCGGCTGGCCTGCAGCGGATCGCCGGTGCGGCGCCCGGCGAGCGGATCGAGGTCAGAAGCCTTCTGTCGCGCCCCGTCGCGCTTGTTTCGACCGAACAGGGCCGCCCGCGGCTTTACGACTTGACCACCGGTGCGCAGATCTCGCCCCTGCCCGCATCGATGGCCATGCAGATCGCCGAAGCCGATTACGTGGGTGAGCGCCGGGCTGCCAGGGTCAGGCTCATAACCCGGGAATCGACCGAGTACCGGTCGGCCCTGCCCGCCTGGCGGGTGGATTTTGAGGATGAGGCGAACCGGGCGCTCTATGTTGCCCAGGATACCGGCGTTGTGACGGCCCGGCGATCAACCCTATGGCGGGTGTTCGATTTTCTGTGGTCGCTGCACATCATGGACTTCAAGAATCACGAGGACTTCAACACGCCGCTTTTGATCGGCGCCACTGCGCTGAGTCTGCTGATGATCGTTACTGGGATCATCCTGTTCCCAAGCCGATTGGGGTTTAACGCGTGGCGGCGCAGACGAGCCGCAACGGCCCGAGCCGGTAACGGCGCTTCGATTCAATCGCGCAAATAAGACTCGAGCATCGTCTTGATATCGATCCGCGCCTTCAGCCGGGCGGCGAGCAACGCGGTGCCGCTGATCTTGCGCTGGATGAAGAGCATCTCAGGCGGCGGAATATGCCATGAGGCCTGATCCGAAGCGACCGCGATGCCCTGTTCGCGCAGCACCTCGACGAACCCGCGGTCGCCGAAATCGAACGGACCGGGCCGGTTCAACACGGCGATGATGACATCGATCATCTTGTCGATCCGTGGACGATGGTGGGCGGTCGCACTCGTGCCGACGAAGCCGGCCGCCAGCGCCGCATCGCGAACGCCGTCGCGGTCCGCGGCGACGACCGCGCGCAGCAGTGCGCGGTACCCGGTCGACGTTTCCGGCGCGACCGGGCGCGACGCGCCGAAATCGAGCAGCACGAGCCGGCCGGTGTCAGGCTGGTAGCGGTAGTTGGCGAAGTTGGGGTCGGTCTGCATCACCCCGAATTCGAACAGTTCGCGCAACACCAGCGCGATCAGTGACCCGACCGCCGCATCGCGGGTGTCCTGTGGCGCATCGACGAGGTCCTCGATCGGCCGTCCCTCGACGAAGCTCATCGCCAGGACCTGTCCCGTGGTGAACTCGTCATCGAGGACCGGCACGACATAGTCCGGCGCATTCGCAAGGAGCTTTGCGAACAGCACCATCTGGCCGCCTTCGCGGAGATAGTCGGCCTCGTCCTCCAGTTGCTGCTTGGCGGCAGCAAGGAGCGGCGCGATTTCGAGCTCGTTCGGCAGCAGACCCGTCATGCGCAGCAGGCCGGCGACATTATCGACATCGGCGCCGATGCTTTGCCGGACCCCGGGATACTGCACCTTGATCGCCAGATCGCGGCCGTCGCGGGTCTGCGCGCGATGAACCTGGCCGATCGAGGCGGCGGCGATCGGACTCGCGTTGAAGCGGGCAAAGCGCGGGCGCCAGTCCTTGCCCCACTCACGCGCCAGCACTTGCTGGAGCTGTTGCGGCGGCATCCGGTGCGCATTCTGGCGCAACCGGGCCATGATCTCGGCAAGTTCGGGCGGCAGCATATCGCCTGCGTCCATCGAGATCATTTGCCCCAGCTTCATCGCCGCGCCGCGCAGATGAGAGAGGCGGTCGGCGATCCGGTTCACGTTGCCGGGAGTGAGCAACATGTCGCGCATCCGCGGACGATCGCCGTCGGCCAGCCGCCGTGCCCCCTCGGCCAGCATGCCCCCGGCGACGCCGCCCGCCAATCGCCCAAACTGGCCGAGGCGCGAGAGGCGGCCGCTCGGCACTGCGCGCGCCATATGATCTGCGGGTGGTTCGTCGCTCACCCGGTCACCAGCCCCGGCTTCCAGGAACGCCCTTGAACGGTCCCGCCACTGCAGAGGTGATCCAGCCGCCGTAGAAGTCGCCCGGCTGCGCCACGACCGTTTCCCCATCAACGCTGCAACGATCGAACGGACCGGCATAAAACGCGACGTGATCGCGCAACATGGTGAAACTGGCGGTCGGACTGGCATAGCTCCAGCCGACCCGGGGCAACACTTTGCCTTCGATCACGACGTCCCAATAAGCGGCAGCGCCCTTCCATTCGCACAACGAGCTACCCGCCGCACGGCGCAACAGGCCCACGGCGATATCCGCCTGGGGGATGTAGTAGCTCGGTGGATGGCTGGTCTCGAGCGTGCGAATGGTGGCGCGGCTATCGGCCACCACCACGCCGCCATGCTCGATCACGATCCGCGCCGACGAAGGCTGGGCGATGGCGGGGCGGGGAAAGGACCAGACCGACTCCTGGTCGGGGCTGGCCGGGTCCGGGCGCGGCCTCATGCCTTCACCCGCCTCGTCGGCAGAGCACCTGTGGCATCGAGCGACGAGATAGTCATTACCCGGTCGGCCCCCACGGGAAGAGGTTCCCCCCCAGGACATAGCGGGCAGTTGCTATCGAACCTGACGGGAAGCGCGGTCATCTCGCCCATATGGGTGTAGACGCCCACAAACCCACCCCGCGGACCAAAAAATGACTGGGAGAGGTTGGCTGGAGAGGTTCACACAGCCCTGCTCCATCCCTCTGTCAAATGGTTCGGAACGCCCCGGCGCTCCGCCGGTTGGACCGTGCGAACCCCGAAGGACATCACGAATGTCTGCCTGGTCGTTCTAAGGCGCACTCTTGCTTGCGGCTCTCGTCGCATTGTTGGTGTTTGCCATTATTCGTGTTCGTGCGCTAAATCGGCATCGCAACGGCTGGCGCCAAAAAAGTAAGCGCCAGCGATACAGGCCTTAACCGTCCGGACAGCAGCTCATGCGCCCTATTCTCGTCTTGCCCGCCTTCACCGCACTGCTGAGTGCCTGCGCCACGGTGACCCCGCCACCACCGGGTGCAACGGCGGTGTTACGGACGGCCAGCGGCGCGCAGGTCGGCACCGTCATCGCACGGCAGATGGAGGGCGGGGTCCACGTCATGATCGCTGCCAGGGGCATGCCGCCGGGAGGCCACGGCGTTCACATCCATGCGGTCGGCAGGTGTGACGCACCCGACTTCGCCTCCGCGGGAAGCCATTGGAACCCTGGCGCGACGAAACACGGCACGAATGCGGTCTCCGGGTCGGATTCGGGGCGCAGCCCCGGCCACGCCGGCGATCTTCCCAATCTGATCATTGCCGCCGACGGCCGCGGAACACTCGATGCCCACAGCCCTTCTGGCACCTTTGCCGACATGCTGGACGCCGATGGAGCGGCCTTTGTCGTTCACGCTGCAGCTGACGACCTGATGACCGACCCCTCTGGCAACAGCGGCGCGCGGATCGCCTGCGGGGTCTTCGCACACAACTGAGCATCTTGCGGGAACAGCGCCGCGCTTGCCGCATCGCTTGCGGCCCCCTAAACGCGCGCCCAACTCCCGCATCCAGACCCCTTAAGGAATCCCATGGCCGCCCAATACGCCTATGTCATGAAGGGCATGACCAAGACCTTCCCCGGCGCGCCCAAGCCGGTGCTGTCGAATATCAACCTGCAATTCTATCAGGACGCCAAGATCGGCATCGTCGGCCCGAACGGGGCGGGCAAGTCCACCCTGATGAAGATCATGGCCGGGATCGACACCGACTATACCGGCGAGGCCTGGCCCGGTGAGAACATCACGGTCGGCTATCTCGCGCAGGAGCCGGAACTCGATTCGACCAAGACCGTGCTCGAAAACGTCAAGGATGGCGCGCGCGCCACTGCCGATCTGGTCGAACGCTTCAACCAGATCGGCATCGAGATGGGCGAGGACGGCGCGGACTTCGATGCCCTCGGCGAGGAAATGGGCGAGCTTCAGCAACGGATCGATGCGGTCGATGGATGGACACTCGACAACCAGCTCGAGATCGCGATGGAAGCCCTGCGCTGCCCGCCGGGCGATGCGTCGGTTACCAACCTTTCGGGCGGCGAGCGCCGCCGTGTCGCACTGACCCGGCTGCTGATTCAGAAGCCGGGCATCCTCCTGCTCGATGAGCCGACCAACCACCTCGACGCCGAGAGCGTGCTGTGGCTGGAAAAGCACCTCGCCGACTACCCCGGCAACGTGCTGATGATTACCCATGACCGCTACTTCCTCGACAATGTGGTCAACTGGATCCTCGAACTCGATCGCGGCAAATACTTCCCTTACGAGGGCAATTATTCGACCTATCTGGAGAAGAAGGCCAAGCGGCTCGACCAGGAAGAACGCGAGGATTCCAGCCGTCAGAAGGCGATCCGTGACGAGCTGGAGTGGATCCGGCAGGGGCCCAAGGCCCGCCAGACCAAGTCCAAGGCGCGGATCAAGGCGTTCGACCAGCTGGTGGTATCGAGCGAGAACCGCCCGATCGGCAAGGCCCAGATCGTCATCCAGGTGCCAGAGCGGCTGGGCGGCAAGGTGATCGAGGCCAAGGGCCTGTCGAAGGCCTATGGCGACAAGTTGCTGTTCGAGGATCTGTCGTTCCTGCTCCCGCCGGGCGGGATCGTCGGCGTGATCGGCCCGAACGGTGCGGGCAAATCCACTCTGTTCCGCATGTTAACCGGGCAGGAAACGCCCGACACGGGCAGTATCGACATTGGCTCTACCGTACATCTGGGATTCGTCGATCAGAACCGCGACGACCTCAACCCGGCCAACAACGTGTGGGAGGAGATTTCCGGCGGGCACGACTACATGAAGGTCAACAAGCAGGATCTGAGTACCCGCGCCTATGTCGGGGCATTCAACTTCAAGGGCCAGGACCAGCAGAAGAACGTCGGCAAGCTATCGGGTGGTGAACGCAACCGGGTCCACATGGCCAAAATGCTCAAGCAGGGCGGAAATGTCCTGCTGCTCGACGAACCCACCAACGATCTCGATGTCGAAACCCTGCGCGCGCTGGAAGACGCGATCGAAAACTTCGCCGGCTGCGCGGTGGTGATCAGCCATGACCGCTTCTTCCTCGATCGGCTGGCGACACATATCCTGGCGTTCGAAGGCGACAGCCACGTCGAATGGTTCGAAGGGAACTTCGAGGCTTACGAGGAAGACAAGCGCCGGCGCCTCGGCGACGCGGCGGATCGGCCCACACGGCTCGCCTACAAGAAGCTCACTCGTTAATACTGCCTGGGACAAACCTGAACAAACAACCTGTATTCCGGTTCACCTTTGCGACAGTCCGGGCACCATAAAAGCCGAGTCGGGTCGCCGCCCCGATGCGGCGTTTGGACATGGAAGGTGGCCGTTATGGTCAAGGGTACTTTTCTGCGCTCCGCTGCGCTGGCAGCGATGATCGGCGCGATGACACTGGCGGTTCCCGCGCATGCGCAGGAGGACGTTGATCGTTTGGAAATGCGCGAGCAGCGCATGGAACGTCGCGCCGAGCGTCAGGAAGTGCAACGCCAGGTGCAGTCGCAGCAGGCTCCGCAGCATTCGCGTCAGGAAATCCGCCAGGAGAGGCAGGAACGGCGGGCTCAGCACGCAACCGACCGGCAGGCGCAGCGGGCCTCGCGCCAGGAATGGCGCCAGCAGCGGCAGGCGGAGCGGGCTCAGGCCCAGCAGGCTGCGCCGCAAGTGCAGGATTCGGGTTCTGGCATCGACAGGCGTCTGGAAGGGTACCGCGAGGGAACCCGGCGGGACCGCGCATGGGCCCGCAGCCAGCCGGACGCCCAGGCGTCGGTCAACGATGGCGCGACCGCACACGAGCAGCGCCGCGGCTGGCGTGGTCGCGATGGGTTGCCATCGATCAAGGGTGAGCGCAATCGCACTTACACCGATGGCCACCGCAACGGCGGCTATCACGATGCAAATCGCGACGGGCGCGCCGATACGATCCACCGCGACCGCAACGGCAGCTATCGCAGCGGCTATCGTGATGGCCGGAGCGCCGACGCCTATCGCGATCATCGCCAGCAGCACGACGCCTATCGGAACGGCTATCGCTCTGGCAGCAGGCACACCTATCGCAGCGGCTATGACCGGCGCTGGGACAACAACTGGCGGCGCGACAACCGCTACAACTGGTACAGCCATCGCAATCAGTATCGCGATCTTTACCGGGCAGGACGATATTACTCCCCATACCGCAATTACAGCTACAACCGGCTGAGCATCGGGTTTTTTCTCAACCGCGGATTTTACAGCAACAATTACTGGGTCAACGATCCGTGGCAGTATCGTTTGCCCGAAGTCTATGGCCCCTACAAATGGGTCCGTTACTATGACGACGTGATCCTGGTCGATATCTACACCGGAGAAGTGGTCGACGTGATCCACAAATTCTTCTGGTAAAACAGTGGCCGGAGGCGCTTCGCTTCTGCCCATGCCGGAGCGCCCCGACCGAGCCCTCGCCAGCAATGGCGGGGGCTCATCGTTTGGGCCCGCAAGCTGAGCCCGGCGGAAAGCTGCCTGTCCATGCGTCGCTTGTCGGGCCGGGTAGTCGGCACGTCCGGACGATCTTGCACGCGTGGCTCGCCTGCGCCATGAGCCGCGCTCGATGAAAGCCACTTCCGCGACCGGTCCGGTCGACCATCCCGATATGGACCCGCTGGCGCGAATTGGCGCCAAGGTTCGCGCGCGGCTCGAAGCCGATCCGGCGGTATTCAAACTGCCGGCCGAGGCGATCGAGATCTACGCGGTGGCGAACTTCTTCAGCCAAAGCGAATGCACCAAACTAATCGCGATGATCGACGCGGTCGCCGAACCTTCGACGCTGTTCGACAACCCATACGATTCCGGCTTCCGCACATCCTATTCTGGCAACCTGAGCCGCGCAGATCCGTTCATCCGGATGATCGAGCGCAAAATCGACGACTGCATGGGAATCTCCGGAGAAAACGGCGAAACGGTGCAGGGCCAGCGCTATCAGCCGGGGCAGGAATTCAAGCCGCACCAGGACTATTTCCACACCCGCCAACCTTATTGGCCTGATGTGCGAAAGCGCGGCGGGCAACGCAGCTGGACTGCCATGGCTTTTCTCAATCCGGTGGAAGAAGGCGGCGCGACCGAGTTCCCCAAGATCTCGCTCAGCATCCCACCGCAGCCCGGAACGCTACTGGTGTGGAACAACATGCGCGCCGATGGTTCGCCGAACGCCGACACGCTTCACGCGGGACGGCCGGTGGTCAAAGGCACGAAATACATCATCACCAAATGGTATCGGGCCAGAAAATGGGCATAAACGGGGAAATAGGCGTGAACGGCGTGAGCACTGGGCGGACCGCGCCGGTCAAGGCATTGCTGACGGGGCTGGCTGCGGCGCTAATGCTCGCAAGCTGCGCGACCGGAACGGAGAATTCCGTACCGGCCACGGCGATCGCATCGCCGGCGAGGCCAACCGAATCGCAGAAACTTGCGAAACTGTTCGCCGAATCCGCTGCTGCGGAGCGCCGCCTCTCGCCCTTGAATATGGTGGCGCGCGGCGAGCCATCACCGCCTGAGGATTTCGGACTGACCTTTACCGACGAGCAGATTGCACGGTCCCGCGCCGCCCTCGCCAACAGCCAGCGCGGTCTTGCTGCGATCGACCGGAACAAGTTGACCGCCGACGAGCGCATTTCCTACGATGTGTTCGCTGCCGACAAGCGCGATGCGGCCGACGCGCTCCAGCCCGAAGTGCTCGCGCTGACCGAAGTGCAGCCGATGAACCACTTCTACGGGCTTCATTCGGGCTATCCCTCGTTCGTTTCGGGTCAGGGCGGGGCACCGTTCGCGACCGTGCGCCAGTACGAGGAGAACCTAGCGCGAACCCGGCTGCTGCCGCGCGTGTTCGACCAGGCGATCGCGCGTTTTCGGGAGGGGCTGGCAAGCGGCACCGTCGCCTCGCAGCTGACCACGCGCAACATGATCGCGCAGATCGATGCGCTGCTGGCGCAGAAGCTGGCGGATTCGCCGTTCTACGGCCCGGTCAAGGCGATCCCGGCAACGTTTTCCGCAGCGGACCGAAAACGCCTGACCGCCGCCTATTCGGGCGCAATCACGAGCGAGGTCTATCCCGCTTATGCCCGGTTGCGCGCGTTCCTGAACGACGAGTACCTGCCGCGCGCGCGGGCCGAAGTCGGCTTGTCGGCCATGAAGGGCGGCGAGAAGCTTTATCGTCTTGCAGTGCGCCAGCGGACCACGGTGGACATGGAGCCCGACGCGATCCACCGCCTCGGCCTGTCCGAAGTCGCGCGGATCCGCGGCGAGATGGAAAAGGTCAAAGTCCGGATGGGCTTCGCCGGGCCGCTCAAGGCCTTTTTCGACGAGGTTCGCGCCAACCCCAAGTATCATCCCGGCACGCGCGAACAACTGAGCGAGGGCTTTGCCGAGGTCGGCCGCAAGGTCGACGCACAAATCCCCAAATTCTTTGCGCGAACCCCCAAAACCCCGCTCGAAATCCGCCCTTACCCGGCCTATTCGGAGAAATACGAGGCGGGCGGCAGCTATGACAGCGGAACCCCCGACGGCAGCCGTCCCGGGGTGTTCTATTTCAACGCATACGACCTGCCCTCGCGCTTTTTGACCGGCGTCGCGACGCTGTACCTCCACGAGGGGGCACCGGGGCACCACTTCCAGATCAGCCTGGCGCAGGAAGATGCCACACTTCCCGAGTTCCAGCGGTTCGGCGGCAACACCGCGTTCGTCGAAGGCTGGGCGCTCTATGCCGAGACGCTGGGATACGAGATGGGGCTGTTCGACGATCCGCAGCAGCACTGGGGCACGCTCGACGACGAGATGCTGCGCGCGATGCGGCTGGTGGTCGATACCGGGCTGCACACCAAGAGCTGGAGCCGCGAGACGGCGATCGATTACATGCTGGCCAATTCGGGCATGGGTCGCACCGACGCGACTGCCGAGGTCGAACGCTACATCGCGATCCCGGGGCAGGCGCTGGCCTACAAGATCGGCGCGCTGACGATCCAGCGGCTGCGCAAGAAGGCCGAAGGCGAGCTGGGCACGAAGTTCGACGTGCGCGCGTTCCACGAGCAGGTGTTGGGCAGCGGTGCGCTGCCGCTGGGCGTGCTCGAGGCCAAGCTCGACCGCTGGATCGCGACGACGAAGTAGGGATTACAGGCTTTTGCAGCGGGGCCGCGACCGAGGCCTTTCTACAACAACTCCGTTCGTGCTGAGCCTGTCGAAGCACTGCCCTTCCTTCGTGCGTCATGCGCAAACGCGAAAAAGAAAAAGCAGTCCTTCGACAGGCTCAGCACGAACGGGTTTTGGGGATTGGGATCAGATTTGAGCCCCCTACGCCGCGATCCAGTTGCCGTGAAAGCCGGGCGGGATGCGGTGCGGCAGGTGGACCGTGGCGACTGCCGGGGCGGTGATGTCGCCGGCGTCGAGGATGACAAGGTCGGACGTATCCGCCGCCACGTCGATCACCAGCCCCATCAGCCAGCCATCGCCCTCCGGCGCGTCGGCGCTGCGCGGCACGAACACGAATTCGCCGGGGAGCTTCGCCAGGCCGAAATCGCGAACGGTGCGAGTGCCGGCAACGAGATCGTGCGCGATCAGGCTGGTGGCGCCCAGAAATTCGGCAACTTCGCTGGTCGGCAGAGCGACCGACCAGGCATAGCGATAGGGCTGGCCGAAAAGTCGCTCATCGGGGCGCGGGAATTCCTGCGGGGTTGGGTCGATGGTCGTGCGCTCGACGCGCCGCGCCAGCGGATCGATAGTCCAGCGTTCGAGGCCCAGCGATTTGCCGTTGGGGCCTTTCATGTCGCCATCGAACATCGTCGCGTAAGGGCAAACATCCACCACCACCGAACCATCGGCGCGGTCATAGGCATTAGCGACATGGAACAGGTAGACCGGATCGACCTCGCACCAGATGATCTCGTCGACTGTGCCGCCGCGCGGCAGCAAACCCACCCGCGCCTGATGTTCGTGGTTCCAGCGATACGGGAAGCGGAAGCCGCCCAGCAACGCCTTCATCGAAAAGGTCACCGGCAGATCGAACACCAGCACATACCGCCCGGTCAGCGCGCAATCGTGGACCGACGGGCCGTTGACCACCGGGATCGCCAGCTCGCGCGTCACGCGGCCCTGCGCATCAACCACCACATGGCGCAACTCATTCGGGTTCATCGCGTCATAAGTGATCGCGTGGTTCTCCCCGGTCAGCGGATCGAGGTGCGGATGCGCGCTGAACGAGCGGTCGAGCGTCCCGCCGAAGTCCGAATATTCTTGCCCGCCCAGTTCGTGATCGAGCGCAACGGGGTAGCTGCCCGCTTCGACCATCACCATGGGTCGCCCCGCCACGCTGGCCACGTTGGTATTGACCGTATCGGTATGGCCCCGGCGCGGCCCGGGCGCGGCTTGCGGCCCGCCCTGCCCCGCGACCAGATTCGAGCGCACCCACCGGTTGCGATAGGCCAGCGCCCGCCCGCCTTTCAGCCGGATCGCGTGGACCATCCCGTCGCCGGTGAACCAGTGATAGCCCGCCGGATCGGGCGCATAAGGGTTTGGCCCGGTGCGCATGTAGCTGCCATCCAGCGCGGGCGGGATGACGCCTTCGACCGTCAGGCCCTCCAGGGTCAGTTCCTCATCCATCGGGCGATGCACCCCGTTGAGGAACGGGTGATCGGTCTCAACCATCCGGCGGCGGTTGAACGCGGCAACTGTGCCGATGCCTTTGCCAACGGTTTTAACGATCGCTTCCTTGAACGCGCTTGCCATGCCGACTCGCCCTGTCTAGATGTTTACGGCGTTACCATGACGGGTCCTGATAACAGTGTCAACATCGAAGCCCGCCTATCATCACGGCGATTTGCGCGGCGCCCTGCTTGCGCATGGATTGCGCCTGGTCGAGGCGCGCGACGCCGATACCCTGTCACTGCGCGAAGTGGCGCGCGCCGCCGGGGTCAGCGCGACAGCCGTCTATCGCCACTTCCCCGACAAGCGCGCGCTGATGGCGGCGCTGGCGGAGGAGGGGCTGGCGCGGCTTTATGAAGCGCAGGCCGCAGCCGCAGCCGCCGCGCCGGGCAATGCATTCGAGGCGACCGGGCGGGCCTATGTGCGCTTCGCCCTCGCCCAACCGGCGCTGTTCCGCCTGACGTTTGCTTATCCGGATGTCTTTACCGATCCTGTTGGCGACGCAGCGAGCCGCCTGCTGCACGAAAATGCCATCGCACTGACCGGCGGCGACGAGGCCGAGGCGAAGCTGCTGGCAATGCGCGCCTGGTCAGTCGCACACGGGCTTGCCATGCTCATGCTCGACGGAAGGTTGCCGCAGGACCCCGCTTTGATCGATGCCACGATCAGCGCAAAAGGACTGTTTCAAGGCAGCAACAGTAAAGCCTCGCCGAAGCTGTAGAAGCAATAGTTTGCCGGGCCGATGATAGTCATGTCGGAACCGGCCGAGCAGAATCATTGGATTAGACGGTATGCAGCTTCGCGATTTCGACAAGGCCGAGTTCCTGCGCGACAGCTGGCAGAAGAAGCCGGTCCTGATCAGGAACGCGTGGCATTCGTGGAGCAATCCGCTTGAACCGGACGAGCTGGCCGGCCTGGCTTGTGAAGAAGGCATCGAGTCTCGCCTGGTGATCCTGTCGGCCCACGGATTGGCTCTTGAGCACGGGCCCATGCCTGCGGCGCGCTTCGGAGAGATGGGGAAAGAACCGTGGACGCTGTTGGTGCAGTCCGTCGATCATCACGTGCCAGCCGTTGCCGCCCTGCTCGATCCGCTGCGCTTCATACCCAACTGGCGAGTGGACGACGTT
The DNA here is from genome assembly GCA_038256425.1 of Sphingomonadales bacterium. Taxonomy (GTDB): domain Bacteria; phylum Pseudomonadota; class Alphaproteobacteria; order Sphingomonadales; family Sphingomonadaceae; genus Novosphingobium. Next base: position 9,548 of record JBBSKI010000027.1, on the reverse strand, counting down.
ATGGTCAGCTATGCCGTCGATGGCGGGGGGGTCGGCGCGCACTTCGATCAATACGACGTTTTCCTGGTCCAGGGCCTCGGCACGCGCCGCTGGCAGATCGGCGAGCGCTGCGACGAGGCCACGGAACTGTTGCCGCACGATGACTTGCGCCTGCTCGCAGAGTTCGAACCTACCGACGAGTGGATCTTGGAGCCGGGCGACATGCTTTATGTGCCGCCCGGGTTCGCGCATAACGGCATCGCCGTCGGCGACGATTGCATGACCTACTCCATCGGGTTTCGCGCGCCCTCGCGTGGTGAGCTGATCGCCAGATGGGCCGAGCACGTCGTTGCCGAGCTGGAGGACGACGACCGCTACACCGATCCGGACCTGGCGTTACAGGATAATCCGGGCGAGATTTCGGCCGAGGCTCTGGCTCGTATGCAGGCCATGGTTACGGAGCGGTTGCTCGACCCCGAGGGATTTGCCCAGTGGTTCGGCGAATACTGCACTGCCCCAAAGGATCCTGAGATCGACTGGCGTCCAGAACGGCCGATGGCACATGCCGAACTGCGGGCAGCGATCGACCAGGGCAGGCCTTTGCTTCGCAACCCCGCAAGCCGATTCTCGTTTGTGCACCCCCATTCGGGATCGCTCACGCTGTTCGTCGATGGCCGGTCATACAGCTGTGCAGGCTTCGCCGGTGAATTGGCGAAACGAGTTTGTTCCAGCTCGGAGCTGGTGATCGACCGAGACCTCCTAAACTCGGACACAGGCCTTGGTATGCTGATGCAGCTACTGGCCGATGGCAGTGTGGCTTTCGAGCCTTTGGCGTAGTCCGCCCCGTCAGCCCGGAGGCAGCGCAGCACTGGCATAGCGCCATTCTCCCGGTGCTAGTCCGTCGAGCACCCAATCGCCCACCGACCAGCGCACCAGACGCAGGGTCGGATGCCCGACGGCAGCCGTCATCCTGCGGACCTGGCGATTTTTGCCTTCGGTGATGGTCAGCTTGATCCAACTGTCCGGGATCGCCTTGCGAACACGGATCGGAGGATCGCGCGGCCACAGACCTGGATCCGCCAACGCCTCGACTTGCGCCGGCCGTGTCATGCCATCCTTCAGTTGAACGCCCGTCCGGAGATGCTCCAGGGTACCCTCGTCGGGCACGCCTTCCACCTGCGCCAAGTACGACTTGGGCAATTTGAAACGGGGATCGGCGATCCTTGCCTGGAGCCAGCCGTTGTCGCACAACACCAGCAGCCCCTCGCTGTCGAAATCAAGCCGCCCTGCCGGGTACACTCCTGGCACATCGGTGAACTCGGCCAGCGTGCGGCGAGGTGCGCCGGTTCGCTCGTCGGTGAACTGGGACAGCACTTCGAACGGCTTGTTCAGCAGGATCACCTGGGACACCTCACCTCCTCGCCCGTTCGGCCCTGGCATTCGCTGCACGACATTCTCCAGTACTTACAGATCAGAACCAAGATCATTCGAAGGAAAGATACAACTAACGGGGCCGCGCTGTCGTCACTTCGCGATTCCCCACCATAGCCCCGCACGCAGTCCCCGCAGTGTGCGCTCGGCCGCGAGCTGGTCGGGGGTTTTGGGAGGTGGGCGCGTTAGTCCCTCTGGACCCGAGGGCCACCGACTGCGTAGGGGGGCTGCATGAGCGTCGTCGTTACCATCATGAACAGCACCACGGGTCAGCCGATCCAGAAAATGACGTTCGGGCGAATTCCCAAGCTCTGGGCATCGTTCAACCTCGGCAGTGGAGAGCTGGTGACAGCAGAGAGGATTGACGTCCGCAAGCCTGCACCGGGCAAGTTCCTCACGTCGGTCGCGATCTGGGTCACTCCGGCCGCAAACCGCCAGCCTGAGCAAGGCTGATCCCACTGATGCTCCAATCTGGTCCGCCCGAGCCGATCGAAATCCCAGATCCGACCTTGGCAGAGCTGGGCTGGCAGGAATTCTTCAGCCGCCAGGTGAGCACCGAGGATGAGCGGAGTTGCGTGCCCGTCCGGGTCATGTCGGTACACCGCGGCATGGTCAGTGTGCTTGGCGCCGGGTTGGACGCATCGGTGTCGTCCGTCCTTCCCGTGTCGGGCGGATCCGACGACCGGCCGACCGTCGGCGACTGGTTGCTGATCGAGCGTGAAAGCCTGAAACCCGTGCGGGTTCTTGAACGCAGCAGCTTGTTCAAGCGCCCCGCGCCAGGGGACGATCAACGAACCCAGCTTATCGCCGCCAACGTCGATACGCTGATCGTGGTCACGTCCTGCAACGAGGAGTTCAACGTGGCGCGCATCGAACGCTATCTTGTGCTCGCGCATGAGGTGGGCGTGCGCCCGGTCGTCGTACTTACAAAGGCCGACTTGGCCGAAGACCCGGATCACTTTGTTCAGGCTGCCCGGGCCTTGCAGAGCGAACTGGCCGTGGAACTGATCAACGGGCGGGATCGCCAGAGTGTCGGGAGGCTGAAGGACTATTGCTGCCTGGGTGAAACGGTTGCGCTGGTTGGTTCTTCGGGCGTCGGTAAATCGACCCTGATCAACTCGTTGACAGGCTCTGACAGTATCCAGACCCAGGCTGTTCGTGAAAGCGACGGCAAAGGTCTGCACACGACCACGGTCCGCCAGATGCACCGCCTCGATGCGGGATCTGAAGGGCGCGGCTGGCTGGTCGATACGCCCGGGATGCGCGAGCTTCAAATGTCCGAAGTGGCATCCGGCGTCGCTGAGGTGTTTGACGACATCGTGGCAGTCACGCTGGAATGCCGCTTTACGAATTGCACCCACGCGCAAGAGCCCGGATGCGCTGTGCGCGTTGCGATTGGCCGGGGCGAACTCGCGCTTTCCCGGTACGAGCGGTGGCGGAAGCTGGCCGATGAGGACAATGTGAACACGGCAATCGCCTCGGTTCGGCGGGCACGCCCTGCAAAGGGCGGCAGAAGGAAGTGATCGATGGCTGATCTTTATCGCAAATCCCTGGAGGCGGAGCGCAGAAAGCTGTGGGCCGAGTGCCGTCTCAAGGGCCTGGCCAAGGACACCCCGCAGCGGCTGAGGATTGTCGAACTCGATAGGCTGCTGGCGGAACACGCGAACAAACAAGCGGACATCAGGCCGGCGACCAAGGCGTCACCCGCACCATAACCGTCTGAAAAAGCGTAGACTTGAGACGATCGGCTGGAACGCGAACCACTTCGTACCTATCGCAGCAACTTGCCGGACGAAGCGCAGGATCGCAGCATCGGTGAACCAGTGCTGGGCCCCGCAAAGTTGCCCGCACCGGTACCCCTGGCCGACGCCGCCAGAATCGCGGCGGCCCAGAAGGATCTGCTGTGGGGCAACCAGTGGCATCGATCGGGTAAAGAAATGGCCTTGCGCCGCTTGCACTCCCCGATTTGCGGCATTCACTTCAGCGCCGTGTTGCACACCTATCGCGTGTTGCCGCTGGACAGCGCCTGAAGTGTCCATCATCGCCAGCGCATGAAGATTCGTTTCGCATTGTTCGCCATGACCTTAGCACTCCCCGGCTGCGCCAGCACCGGCACCCAGCAGGCGGAGACTGTCGCTGCCGCGCCTACTGTGCCTGCCACTGAGAGTGCTACCGCGCGCACCCGGACCTCGCTTTCTCTCATCGAAAGGTTGAACCCGCAGGTCTTCGCGGTGATCGCCGTCGACCCCACAGCGCTCGACCAGGCGCGTGGCCTCGATGCCTCGACCGGCGTGCGTGGACCGCTGTTTGGCATGCCGATCCTGATCAAAGACAACATCGAGACTGCCGGCACCTTACCAACCACCGCCGGCAGCCTGGCCTTGCGTGACAACGTTACCGGGCGTGACGCGCCTCTGGTCGCGCGACTGCGCCAGGCCGGTGCGGTAATCATCGGCAAGGCGAACTTGAGCGAGTGGGCCAATTTTCGCGACAATGCTTCGATTTCGGGCTGGAGTGCGATTGGCGGTCAAACGCGTAACCCACATGCCCTCAACCGCAATGCGTGCGGCTCCAGCACCGGCAGCGCGGTGGCCGTGGCAGCTGGCATGGTGCCGGCCGCGATCGGCACTGAGACTAATGGGTCGATCACCTGCCCGGCGGCTGTAACCGGGATTGTCGGCTTTAAGCCCAGTGTGGGTCTGGTTAGCCGCACCCATGTTATCCCGATCAGCGAAACGCAGGACACGCCCGGTCCGCTGGCGCGTACGGTACGCGAGGCCGCCATGGTGATGGATGCGATAGTCGGCAGTGATCCCGCCGACCCTGCCACTGCCGAAGCGGATCGCCGCCGCCAATCCTATGCGGCCCAGCTCGACCCGAATGCCCTGCGCGGCCGGCGGATCGGCGTGATGCGTTACGTCAGCGCCTCGGGCACAAACCCTGTGTTCGAAGAAGCGCTAACGGCCTTGCGCGCGCAGGGCGCGGTTCTGGTCGATATCGCCGAGATGCCTGGCCAGCGAGAGATGAATGCGGCGGCTTTCACGGTACTGCTACACGAATTCAAGGATGGCCTGAACCGCTACCTCGCCACAACGCCCACGACCGTGCGCACCCGCACCCTTGCCGATCTTATTGCCTTCAACAAGGCCAATGCGGCGACTGAAATGCCCCTCTTTGCGCAGGACCTGTTCGTCCAGGCCGAGGCATCGGATGGCCTCTCCCCTGCCTACCACCGCGCGCGGGAAACAGCATTGCGCTTGGCAGGGCCTGAGGGGATCGACCGCCTGCTAAGTGTCCACAAGGTCGATGCGCTGGTCGGCCCCACCATGCCAGCGGCGTGGTTCATCGATTCCGTGCATGGTGACGTTATCTCGGGAGGTGGCGGTGGCTCACCCGCGGCCATTGCCGGCTATCCGCACCTCACCGTGCCGATGGGCAACCTGCGGGGATTGCCGGTGGGCTTGAGCTTTATCGGTCCGAAGTGGTCCGATGGCCTAATCCTCGCGCTAGGTCATGCCTATGAACAAGGGTCACAGCGCCGGGTGGAGCCCTCATTCGTACGTTCGGTGGAAGACCGTCCTGAGGTGCAGCGAATGCTTGAGCCGCAGCGCTGAACCACTGCATGACCACCCAGGTCTGTTTTCATGGCCTGTTCGAAACGAAAGCAGACGGGCTGCTGACGACCCATTGCGGACTCCAGGTTGCCGTCCGGCTGGGCACCTTGTGCCTTCGTAAGGCGCGGGCATGGCAGATCAGCTTCACCGATCCGGCTGGCCCATCCATGATCGGAAGCGTTCACCAGGATCGTATTTCCGGCGCAAGCTTTCCAGCCGTGCCAGGTTTTCATCCTTCATGAAGGGGGCCGGTCTCCTGCCGAGGTTTTCATCCGCCAGCTGGATCCCCACTGCGTGCTCGTGCATCGCGGCCATCCGCTCGGTCGCCCAATTGGCATAGAGTTGATCATCCTCGCTCCGTTTCCACTCGCCATAGACCGAGAGGTAACGCTTCGCCTCGAGCGAGAAGGCCATGTCGGGGCGCTGCTGCGGCGGATGCCAGTTGAGCCAGAGGCTGTGGCTTGGAGCGGGCGGCATGGTTGCGGCGATCTGTCTGATACCCGGCAACAGGGCCTCGATTGGCGCATCCGTCCAGATGTTGTCGGCACACCAGCGCACCTGCGGCGGGAAATGGGTGATATTGGCGGCCTGCGACATGAAACCCGTGGTCATGGGCACGAGCGGTGTGGTGAAGCTGGCAAGTTTTCTGATCGGACTGGCGTCGATGAAGCGGACCGCTTCACGCGCTTCGATCCAGCTATTGGCGATGACGGGAGCGATAACCTCGATGCCGGGCCTGAAGATGCCCAACGCCTTGGCCGTGATGAGCATCTGGAGCTCGACCGAGCGGGAAACGCTACTGCCGACCTCATCGGCCCAGCGGAAGACCTCCTCAAGATGCCTCTGGCGGAATATCTGCATCTTCATCGCGGTGATCTTGCGACGTGGATGGACTTTCAGATGGTAGCACATGACCACGGCGAAGAAGCCTGGCCCCGATCCGCGCGCGGCCCAGAAGATGTCGGCGTTCTCGCTGGCGCTCGCATGAATCTGCCTGCCGTCGGCCAAGATTAGGTCGATCCCCAGCACGCTTTCGGTTGCCAGTCCCAGCTCGCGGCTGCCCCACCCGAAGCCGCCTTGCAGCAGGAATCCGCCCAGCGCGACATCGGGCGCATGGGCGACGGGGAAGAACAATCCGTGCTTCCTCAGCGCGCGGTCGAGATCGAGCCCCCAGCACCCGGGCCCGACCCGCGCGGTCCTTGCTGCGGGATCGATCTCGATCCGGTTGATGCGGGCCATGCTCAGCAGCAGGCCGCCTTCGCGGATGTGGTTCTGGGCCCAGCTGTGTCCGCCCGAAACGATGCTGACTTTCCAGTCGTTCTCACCGGCCAGTTGCAACCCGCGGCCAACGTCACCTGCATCATTGGCTTCGATCAACATATCGGGCCGGCCGCCGGGATCGCGGGCGTTGAAACTGGTCGCCAGAACGGCCTCGTCGAAGCCTGCCTCACCTCGCTGCCAGATGCGCCCCCTGCCAACGGGGCGCTTCACGCCCGCTGCCCGCGATAGTTAGCGCCGAAGGCTTCGAACAATCGCGGGAGGAAGCCCGCCAGATGGGCCATTTCCTGGGCGTTGTGGACAAGGAGGTCTGCCGGCGCGGGGAGGAGTCTCCGCGCGACCGGACGAATGGCCTTTGCCAACCCGCGTCGCATCACCCCCGGATGATCGCCGATCGCGGTGTTTTCGCCCGCCATCCACATGCGCGAACGCATTTCGCTTCCCCCCTCGACACGCCGCAACTGGTGCAGCAACCAGCCGCCCTTGATCGCTGTCCCAGGTACTCCGACGCGCGCGCAGATCGCGACCTCGCCCTGCGCCGCCAGCCGGGCTTCGTCGAAGCCCATTGCGGCAGGGCGCACGAAGGCAATGGCCCCCTTCACGATGCGTGGACCGAGATATTCGGTGATCAGCGAGGTCCGTCCGATGTAGGCCTCGTCACGGCGCCCGTCCGCCCATCGCGCGTCGATGTGCGCCCTGGGGTGCCACAGCTTGTAACGCTGTGCCTCGCAGCCGTGCCAGCCGAACCACCAGTCCCACATCTGCGGCGTCACGCCGGGCATGTGCGTGAGGCAGAACACCCGGATCGATCCGTCGGGAGGACAGGCATAGCCGGTTTCCACCGGCCAGTAGCCCGGCTCGGCCATGGCTGCGGCCGCACTTGCCGGCGGGAAAAGTTCAGATGCCTGGGGCCCGATCAGCAGCGCCTCGGCGACCTGCGGCTGGAGCGGCCCGATCGCGGGATCGTAGAAGCTGGCATAGGGGCTCTGTGCGAGCTCTTCCTGCGAATAGCCAAGCAGCCTTCGAGTCATGGGTTCAGCCTTTCGCTTCGCACGCTTCGCGATATGCATCCGCAAGCGAGGGTCGCACTGTCTCGCTGCAATGATGGAGGAGGACGGCGAGCCACCCGCTCCGGACCTGCGCGATGCTTTGGCCGTTCGAGAAGAAGCCGGAACCCCACATACCGAGTACGGCGAGCAGGTGGATAGCCAGGTGGCGACCCAGCGATCGGCTGTCGGTTTCCCGGCGCAGCTCCCCGCTGGCGACCGCCTGAGCGACGAGCAATTGCGACGATTCGATCGCGCGCTCCACGCTCGTGCTGCGCGCCTCCGGGTGATCGGAGGTCATGATGGCCTCATATATGCTGCGGTAATATTCCTCGTCGCTGTCGAAGAAGGCCTCGATCTTGCCGAGAGCGCCAAGCAGGTGCGCGATCGCTGAGCCCTGATCCTGTGCGACGCGCAGCGGCGCAAGCTGGAATTCCGCCTCGTCCAGCAAGGCGATGAGCACGTCGGTCTTCGATCCGAACAGGTTGTAGGGCGTGCGCAGGCTTACGCCGGCCAGCTCAGCCAGGCGGCGCATGGTCAGCTTCTCCATGCCCTCATGCTGGATGATGGCGTCCGCCGCCGCGCAAATCCGGGCGCGGTTGATCGCCTTCGCCTCTTCCCGTCTCGACATCGGAGTAGATTGAATATTTCTATAACATGTGTCAATTACTTCCTTCTGGACGCGCTGGGCCGACGAGCGTGAAGGAAGATGGCAATCGATGCAGCAGGACCGTTTGGAACTGAAGACGATCGCGAAATGGCTCGCAGGAATGCCCGTCGTGTTGGCGGCGGCTGCCTTCGTGGCCTGGGCAAGTTCGCCCGATCCGCAGTTCAACCCGGCGAGCTTCGAGCACGCTCCGCTTCTCCAGCGACTGGCTCTGCTCGAACAGGCGACCACGCTCGCGCAATTCCGCAGCAATGATGGGCGGACGCGCACGATGCTGGTGCTTGCCCACGAGGGTGAGAGCGTCACCGGCATCGACCTCGCGGAGTTGGGCGCAGGGGAGACAGACGACCCCTTCGAAGCGCTGGCGGCCGCGAACCTGGCGCCCGTGCTAGACGGGGACGCGGGCAACACTCCGCAAGTCAATCTGGCGATGGGCGCCCTGCTGCCCTCCGGTCCCAGCGGGACCCGGCACATCGGTACGGGCACGAATTTCCCCGAACACGCCGAGGAAGCGAACAGCGGCGCGGTGTTCCAGTTTCCCAAGTTCGGCCCCGCCTCGCCGGCGCGGACGCGGGTGCAGGCACGCCCCGGAATCCTCCTCGATTACGAAGTCGAGATTTGCGTCCGTTTCGACCGGCCGCTGCGGAGCGCCGAGGACTTCGACGCCGCGGTAAAGGCGTTCTTCCTGTGCGGCGATTTCACCAACCGCAACGCGCTGATCAACCTTGCCGACCCTGACAATCTGGATTCGGGAAGGGGCTTTAGTGACGCAAAGAGCGGGCCCGATTTCTTCCCTTCCGGGCCATTCCTCGTCATCCCCCGGGACTGGAAGACTTTTGTCGCCGGCGTCCGGATGACGACCTGGGTCAACGCGACGCCGCGCCAGGACGCGCGCGGCCACGAGATGACGCTGGATTTCAGGGCGCTTGCGCACAAGGCGCTTGCCGATATGGCCGCGCCACGCTTCCTCTATCGTGGCAACTACACCAAGCTGATGCCCGATCGCGCCATCCCGACCACTGCGACGCTGATGTCCGGGACGGCCGAAGGCACGATCTTTACCCCTCCTGCGCGCGGGGACCTGATCGAAGCCGCCGTTGCCTACGCGGCCGAGGGCGGACCATTCGCGGGCCAGTCGCTGCTCGGCGTCGCACGCCGAACTTTCATCGCCAACGAGATCGCCGGGGGCCACTACCTCCAACCCGGCGATGTCGTGCGCCACGGATCGAACTGCCTGGGCGACATCGTGGTCGAGGTTGTTGAATGATGACGACACCTTTTAGAGGATCCGAACTTTTCACCCCATCATCACGAAGGGCGAGGCCGCTGCTTTAGAGTGCACTGAACTGGGTTATGCTCGACACCCATGTAGGGGACGCTTCCACCCATCGGACTCTCTTTCACGGCAGGAGCAGCGACGCGTCCCCGTAGGAGTAGAAACGGTATTGGTTTTCAATGGCATGAGCGTAAACCGCCTGCATTCGCTCCAGCCCCATCAGCGCCGAGACCAGCATGAACAGATTTAGATTGGGC
>JBBSKI010000026.1:0-22912 GCA_038256425.1 Sphingomonadales bacterium | reverse complement strand
TGGCCACCGTGTTGCCCCCCGTGTTGGCGGTGTGTTGCCGCTTCGGGTCCATCCTGCTAGGCGCGCGTCCGATCCAGACATCCAGTGACGAAGGCGTTCCAGCATGGCCGACGAAGGCAACATCATCAGCAACCTCGACCTCGAAGCAGGTCCCGTCGGCAATGGTGAAGATACCGCCCCGGCGGTGGGAATCATCTCGCAATATGTGAAGGACCTCTCGGTCGAGAACCCCAACGCGCCCGAAAGCTATCAGTGGCAGGATGCGCCGCAGGTCGATGTCCAGTTCAACATCGGCAGCCGGCCGATCGGTCCCGACGTTCATGAGGTCGAACTCAAGATCGTGCTGACATCGAAGCACGAGGGCGGCACCGCGTTCCTGGTCGAGCTGGCCTATTGCGGGCTGGTCGGCATGCGCAATGTGACCGAGGAGCAGGCCCACCCGTTCCTGTTCGCCGAGGCCCCGCGCATCCTGTTCCCGTTTGCCCGGCGGATCGTCGCCGACGCGGTGCGCGACGCCGGCTTCCCCCCGCTGATGCTCGAGCCGATCGACTTCAACGGCCTGTACATCCAGCAGATCGCGCAGCGCGACGCCGATCTGGCCGCCGGAGAAGGCGCGCCGGTCGGCAATGCCTGAATTTCGGGCTGAACCGGAACCTGAGGCCTAAGCTGGGCCGATGAGCAGTCTGGTCCGCCCATGACTTCACTTGTCAGGAACGTCGGCACGATTGGCGGGCTGACTGCGATCAGCCGGGTGTTCGGCTTCGCGCGCGACATGCTGCTGGCCCGCGTGCTGGGCGCGGGCGGCATAGCGGATGCCTGGCAGCTCGCCTTCCAGCTGCCCAACATCTTCCGCCGCCTGTTTGCCGAGGGCGCGTTCGCATCGGCCTTCATTCCGCTGTTCAATCGCCGGATGGGCGCAGCCGACAACCGCACCGAAGCGCGGCGATTTGCCGATGACGTGCTCGCGGTGCTGGTGCCGATCCTGCTCGTGTTCTCCGCGCTCGCGCTGCTTGCAATGCCATGGATCATGGGCCTGTTCGCCAGCGATACCCTTGCTGCGGACGGCGAACGGTTCGGCATCGGCGTGCTGATGGCGCGGATCGCTTTCCCCTATCTGGCCTTCATGAGCCTGGCGACGCTGCTCGCCGCGATCCTCAACAGCCTGTCGCGCTTTGCCGCGGCTGCGGCGGCCCCGATCATGCTCAACCTGTGCCTGATCGCCGCGCTGGTGATCGGAGCGACGCTGGACGGCGGCGAGGCTGCCAAGCGCACGACCGGGATCATGCTGGCGGTTGCGGTGTCGGCTTCGGGGCTGTTCCAGCTTGTCTGGTTGTGGTTCTGGGCGCGCCGCGCGGGGTTCGGGTTCACGCCCCGGATGCCGCGCCTGACCTCGGGGGTGCGCGAGCTGGGGCGGCTGATCCTGCCGGCGGTGTTCGGTGCGGGGGTCTACCAGATCAGCCGCTTCATCGACCTGTTCTTCATTTCGGCACTGCCCGACAAATCGATCACCTTCATGGCGATGGGGGACCGCCTCAACCAGTTGCCGCTGGGGATCATCGGGATTGCGCTGGGCACCGCGATCCTCCCGGCGCTGTCGCGCTTCATCGCGCGCGACGAGGCGAGCGAGGCCTTTCGCCTGCAAAGCAACGCGGTCGAACTCGCCATGCTGCTGACCCTTCCCGCGGCGGTCGCGCTGTTCATCACCGGCGATGCGCTGACCCGCGCGTTCTACTCGGGGGGAGCCTATACCGTGGCCGACAGCCTCGCGACCGGCGCGGTGGTTTCCGCGCTGGTGGTCGGTCTGCCCGCTTACGTGCTGGTCAAGGTGCTGGTCCCGGGGTTCTTTGCCCGGGCCGACACCAAGACCCCGGTTTACACCGCGGCGGCATCGCTGGCGATAAATGTCGGGCTCAACTTCGTGCTGGTCCCGCGCCTTGGGGTGGTCGGGCTGGCGCTGGCTGGCGCGCTGGCCGCCTGGTGCAACTGCGCGCTGCTTTATATCCTGCTGGCCCGCAAGGGTCATTTCCACGTGACCGCGCTGGTCGCCGGAAGGATCGCGCGGATCGCGCTCGCGGCGGCACTGATGGGCGTGGCGCTGTGGTATCTCACTCCGCTGGGCGCGCCATACTACACCGCGGGAGCGCTGGCGCGGATCGGCGCTATTGCCGCGCTGACCGGCGCGGGCGGCGCGGTGTTCTTCTTCGCGGCATGGATGCTCGGCGTGATCGATCGCTCGACGATAGACCAGTTGCGTCGTCGCCGGGCTTGAGACAGGGCGCAGCGATGACTTCACCAACCCCCCGTCCGATGCGGGTCGTCTCGGGCATCCAGCCGACCGGCAGCCTGCACCTGGGCAATTACCTTGGCGCGATCCGCAACTGGGTGGCGATGCAGGATGCCATGCCCGCGGACGGCCAATGCCTGTTCTTCCTGGCCGATCTCCACGCGATCTCGATGCCGCACGACCCCGCCGGGCTGGCCAGCGCCACGCGCGAAATGGCCGCAGCGCTCGTCGCCTGCGGGATCGATCCGCAACGCTCGGTGCTGTTCAACCAGGCGCAGGTGCCCGCCCACGCCGAGCTGCAATGGCTGCTGACCGGCACCGCGCGGATGGGCTGGCTGAGCCGCATGACCCAGTTCAAGGACAAATCGGGCAAGAACCGCGAGGGTGCGAGCGTCGCTCTGTTCACCTATCCGGTGCTCCAGGCCGCCGACGTGCTGCTGTATCAGGCGACCCACGTTCCGGTCGGCGACGACCAGAAGCAGCACCTCGAATTGGCCCGCGACATCGCCCAGAAGTTCAACACCGATTATAGCGGGGCCGTCTTCACCCTGCCCGAGCCGATCGTGCCCGCAGGCTCCGCGCGGATCATGAGCCTGCGCGACGGCAGCGCCAAGATGAGCAAGTCCGATCCCTCGGACATGAGCCGGATCAACCTGTCCGACGATGCCGACGCAATCGCTGCCAAGGTGAGGAAGGCCAAGACCGATCCCGAACCGCTGCCCTGCGAAGCTGCCGGGCTGGAAGGGCGGCCCGAGGCCCTAAACCTGGTGGCAATCTATGCCGCGCTGGCGGGAACGGGCGTCGAAGCGGTACTGGGCGAGTTCGCCGGGCGCGGCTTCGGCGCGTTCAAGCCCGCTCTCGGCGAACTGCTGGTCGAGACGCTGGCCCCGATCGCACAGCGCTTTCGCGAACTGAAGGACGATCGCACCGCGCTCGACGCGATCCTTGGCTCCGGAGCGGCCAAAGCCCGCGAACTCGCCGCGCCTACACTAAGCGCGGCTTACGATGCGCTGGGGCTGGTGCGCTGCTGATTGCAGTTGCGACTGTGTCATTCGATAACCTCGCCATTCAACGCGTATTCACCGACTCCGTGCCAAGCAAGAACCATGCTATTACAGTCGAGTGGCCCTTTTTTCGCGGCTGCCGGTTTGGGAGTGCGCCTGAAATGACCAACACCCGTTCGCCACTTGCTCGCCTGGGCCTGATCGCCGCACCGCTGCTGCTGGTTGGCCTGTCCGCCTGCGCCACCCCGTTCAACGCCAAGGTCCAGCGGTTCGCGGGCGCGCTGCCCGCACCATCGGGCCAGACTTACGCGATCGTCGCCCAGGATCCGCGCGATTCAGGCGGGCTCGAGTTTTCGCAGTATGCCGAAACGGTCGCCGCGCAGATGAACCGGATCGGCTATGTCCGCACCGATCCTTCGCAGGCCGCGATGATCGTGCGGTTCGGCTATGACATCGACAAGGGCCGCGACAAGGTCCGCTCGACCGGGTTCGGCGGCGATCCGTTCTTCTCGCCATGGTATGGCAGCCGGTTCGGTTACGGCAGTGGCTTTGGGGGCGGGTTCGGCGGCGGATACGGTCGCGGCGGGTTCGGCCGCTCGTCGTTCTACAGCCCCTATTACCGCCGCGGCTTGTGGGGTTATGGCTGGCAGGACCCGTTCTTCTTCGGCAGCGGTTATGGCGATGTCGACGTGGTGACGGTCTATACGAGCGAGGTCGATCTGACGATCGAGCGCAAGGCCGATGGCCAGCGCCTGTTCGAAGGAAAGGCCGAAGCCGCCTCGCGCTCGAACCGGCTGGGCTACCTGGTACCAAACCTGGTGGAAGCCATGTTCACCGACTTCCCCGGCAATTCGGGCGAGACCCTGCGCATCTCGATCGCGCCGGAAAAGCGGACGGTCCGCCGGGTGCGTGACTGAGCCACTACCGGGAATTGGTTCACGCAAAGCCGAGAAAGGCTTTGCGTGAACCGGCCCAGCTTCAACCCCGAATCCAGCCTCAACCCGGAGTGTCGAACGGCGTCACTTCGCTGATCCCGGTGGAGCCAAATCCGCCTTCGCCGCGCATGGTGGCATCCAGTTCATCGACCTTCAGCCAGCTCGCCCGCACCACCGGCGCCAGCACGAGCTGTGCGATCCGGTCGCCGCGCCGGACCTCGAACGCGCTCGCACCCAGATTGATCAGGATCACCTTCAACTCACCGCGATAGTCCGAATCGATCGTACCGGGGGTGTTGGGCACCGAAATGCCGTGTTTCAGCGCCAGCCCCGAACGTGGGCGCACCTGGATCTCGAAACCCGCCGGAATCGCCAGCGCCATCCCGGTCGCCACCGCATGGCGCGCGCCCGGTTCCAGCGTCACATCCTCGGCCGCGAGCACGTCCATCCCCGCCGCGCCTTCGGTGGCATAGGCGGGGAGCGTCAGCCCTTCGAAATGGGGCAGCCGGCGAACCAGCACCGGTACTTCTGGATTACTCGAGTTTGGGGAATCAGTCGGATTTGACGAAGACATCGGCGACTTTCTCGATCAGTTTGCGCGCGACTTCGCCCTTGGGGAGGCTCTCCCAACTCTCGACCCCGGCGCGGGTCACGATGTGGACACGATTTTCGGCCCCGCCCATGACGCTTTCGCCCGTGGCGCCGGAGACATCGTTGGCGACGATCCAGTCGACCGCCTTGCGCTTCAGCTTTTCCTGGGCGTTGGGGATCACATTCTCGGTCTCGGCGGCGAAGCCGATCAGCAGGCGGGGCCGCTTGCGCCCGCTGGCGAGGTTGGCAAGAATGTCGGGATTCTCGGTCAGGAGCAACGCCGGCGGCGCCGAACCGCGCTTCTTCATCTTCTGGCCGGCGGTATCCCTGCTGCGCCAGTCGGCGACCGCCGCGACCATGAACGCAACATCGGCGGGCAGGGCCTTTTCCACCGCCGCCGCCATTTCGCGCGCGGTCTCGACATCGATGCGGTCGACCCCTGGCGGTGTCGCCAGCATGACCGGTCCTGCAACCAGCGTCACCCGCGCACCCGCAGCCGCGGCGGCGGCGGCGATCGCAAAGCCCTGCCGCCCGGACGAGCGGTTGGCGATATAGCGCACCGGGTCGATCGGCTCGTGGGTCGGCCCGGCGGTGATCAGGACGTGGATGCCGTGCAGGGGACGATGCTGTCCGTCGGCGAAATCGGGCTGGCCCTCAAGCGGATCGACCAGCGGAGCTGGATGCGTCCTGGCTTCCAGATGCAGCGCGTGGCGTTCGGCACTCGGAATGGCGTCGGGATCGGTCGGCGGCGCAGGCTTGGCCTTGCCCTTTTTCGACACCAGCGGGGTCGACGCGGCAAATTCGGGTGTCGCTTCAGAAAGCGACGCGAGCGGCGCGGCGGAGAATTCCGCCAGCGCGGTTTCGCCTGGCTCACCCGGGGGTGGCGCGTCGGGATCGAGCGGGCGACGCGCGATCAGCCCGGCGGTCAGCCCGCCCAATCCCAGCCCGTCGGGGCCGGTATCGCCTGTGGCGCCCCCCTCGGGTCCAAGTCCGAAGCCTGAATCCAGGCCCGGCAATCGCGGCGCGGTTTCGATAGTCGCCAGAAGTTCGGCGATCGCCGCCATGATTGCCGGCGGTTCGGGCAGACGCCCCGGGCCGAATTCCCCGCACGCCATCGCGCCTTCATCGGGCTCCAGCACCGTGATCCCGTCGCCGCGCAGACGTTCGATGTTGCGACGGGTGGCGGGATGCTCCCACATCTTCACATTCATCGCCGGGACCGCGAGCACCGGCTTGTCGGTGGCGAGCAGCAGCGTGGTCGCCAGATCGTCGGCCACTCCCGCCGCCATCCGCGCCATCAGATCGGCGGTGGCGGGGCATACGACGATCAGGTCGGCGGTGCGGCTGAGCTGGATATGACCCATCTCGACCTCGTCCTTGAGGTTCCACAGCGAGGTATGGACGGCATTTTCGCTAAGCGCGGCGAGGCTCATCTCGGTGACGAATTGCGCGCCCCCGGCGGTCAGCACGCAGACCACTTCGCCGCCCTCTTTGCGGATCAGCCGGATAAGCTCGCAGGCCTTGTAAGCCGCGATTCCACCGCCGACGATCAGAAGTATGCGTGGGCCTCCCATTGGTCGTGACTTTTGCATGGCCGCGCGCTGGCGCGCAACCGCTTTGCGTCGCGCCCCGGAATGCGGCACTGTGCGGGTCATATGAAATTGGGGGAGCCACGACCATGCGCCTGATCCTTACCGCACTGATCTTTCTGGCCGGGCTGCTCGACCTGTTCCTCGCGATCGGCTTCCTGGCCGATCCCGCTTCGAGCGGCGCGCAACTGGGGGTTTCGCCGATCGGAGTGGCGGGGCTTTCGACCATGCGCGCCGATTTCACCGCGTTCTTCCTCGTCGCGGCGGGATGCATGATGTGGGGAGCATGGCGGCGCAACGGCGACCTGTTGCTGGTGCCCGCCGTATTGTTCGGAATCGCGCTAACCGGGCGTGCGATCAACCTTGCGATCCATGGTGGCTATCCCGGCTTCGCCATGCCGATGGCAGTCGAGGCGTTCCACGTCGTGCTGCTGGTCATCGCCTGGCGCGTGCTGCCGCATCACAAGATCGAAGAAATCGCCGGCTAAGGCCCGCCACTGCTGGATCGAATTGAGGGCCTGCTAGATCCAGTTCAGGGCCTGCTAAATCCAGTTCAGGGCCTGTGCCGCGATCACTGCTCCGGCGCCTGCCAGGCCGGTAAGCAGGTACCCGCCCCAGCCGCCGCCTTCGCGCCCCGCCTTGCGCTCCCACATCAGTTCGATGCGGGGCAGCGGGGCTTGCTGGGGCGCCCCGCCTTTGGCGGGATAGCTTTCTTCGATCCGGCGCAGCAGCGCGGGCAGGCGCTGGAGCGTGTCCGCGTCTTCGCGCAAACGCTCGGCCAGCGCTGCTTCGGGGCCGAGTTCGTCGCGGATCCAGTCGCGCACGAACGGCGCCGAAACGTCCCACATGTTGATCGTCGGATCGAGGCTGGTGGCGATCCCTTCGACCATCACCATGGTTTTCTGCAGCAGCAGCAGGTGCGGCTGGGTCTGCATGTCGAAATCGCGGGTGATCGCGAACAGGCCGTCGAGCATCTGCCCGACGCTGAGTTCGGACACCGGCCGCCCCCGCATCGGCTCACCCACCGCGCGCAAGGCCGTGGCGAACTCCTCGACCGAATGGTGCGGCGGGACATATTGCGCCTCGAAATGGATCTCGGCGACGCGGCGGTAATTCCCCGTCGTCAGGCCATAGAGGATTTCGGCCAGCCACACCCGCGCGCGCCGGTCGATCCGGCCCATGATCCCGAAATCGATCGCCGCGATGGTCCCGTCGGCTTCGACGAACAGGTTGCCCTGGTGCATATCGGCGTGGAACAGGCCGTGCGAGATGGCTTGCGTGAGGAACGCCAGGACCAGCCGCCGGGCGAGCGCGGGGCGATCGTGCCCGGCAGCATCGAGCGCGGCGGTCTCGCTGATCTTGATTCCGTCGATCCAGTCGAGCGTCATCACCCGGCCGTTGGTGCGGTCCCAGTCGATCGCGGGGACGCGATAGCCCTCGTGCGCGCGCATCGCCTCGGCCAGTTCGGACGCCGATGCCGCCTCGCGCCGCAGATCGAGTTCACGTAGCGTCCAGCGCTTGAAATTGGCGATGACGAGACGCGGACGCAGGCGGCTGGCCTCGCCGCCCAGCGCTTCAAGATGCGCCGCGGCCCATTCATAGGTATCGAGATCGCGCGCGAACTTCTCGCGGATGCCGGGGTGCAGCACCTTGATGGCGACGCGCTTGCCCTCCGTGGTCACAGCCCGGTGGACCTGCGCGATCGAGGCCGAACCGACCGGCACTTCCTCGATGCTGGCATAGAGCGCCGAAGCCGGCTTCTCGAATGTGGTTTCGATCTCCGCAGTGATCGCCTTGAACGGCACCGGCGGCAGGCTGTCCTGCAAGGTCAGCAGGTTGTGTGCCGCCTCGTCGCCGACGATGTCGGGGCGCGTCGCCAGCGTCTGGCCCAGCTTGATCGCGGCGGGGCCGATGTCCTGAAACGCTCCGGCATAATCGGGCACGCGCGGCTGGATCGTCCCGAGCCGGGCGATGCGGCACAAGCGCCGCACCGGCGCGGGCGTGCGCGGATCGCTCTCGACGATCTGGAGCGCACCATGGCGGGCAAGCGTACGCCCCCACGACAGCAGGCGCAGAATATGCTTGGCTGGACGGGTCAGGACCTAAACCTTCCAGCCCGAATGGATCGCGACCAGTCCGCCCAGGATCGGATCGGCCTTGACCTGCGCGAAGCCCGCGCTGCGGATCATCGCGGCAAAGGCAGGCATATCGGGAAAGCGGCGGATCGATTCGATCAGGTAGCGGTATGAATCCCCGTCGCCGGCAATCGCCTCGCCGATCCGCGGCACGACCTTGTGCGAATAGGCGTCATAGGCTTCGGCAAAGCCCGGCCAGGTGGTCGTCGAGAACTCGAGGCAGAAGAAGCGCCCGCCGTGGCGCAGGACGCGGTGCGCCTCGGCCAGCGCAGCCGGAATGTCCGTGACGTTGCGGATGCCGAAAGCGATCGTGTAGGCATCGAAGCTGCGATCGGGGAAGGCAAGACTCTCGGCGTTCTGGCACGACCACACCAGGCCATCGATTCCGCGCTTGGCGGCGCGTTCGAGCCCGACGTCGAGCATGTCCTGATTGATATCGGCAACCGTGATCTCAGCCCCGCTCGGGGCCATGCGAAACGCGATGTCGCCGGTGCCGCCCGCCATGTCGAGGATCATCTCGCCGTCGCGCGGCTTGACCCGGCGCACGAAGCGGTCCTTCCACAAGCGGTGCATGCCGCCGCTCATCGCATCGTTCATTACGTCGTAACGGCGCGCCACGCTGGAAAACACCGCACCGACGCGGGCGGCTTTCTCGGTCGGGGCGATGTCTTCATAGCCGAAGGACACGGTTGCAGGTTCGCTCATCCGCGCGGCTTTAGGGGAGTTTCGGAAGGGCGCAAAGGCTGTTAGCGGCATTCGCGCGCGGCCCTCCGGCCGGTTCGGCATCGGCTCGCCCCCCCGGTGGGCCGGTACCGCGCGCTTCAACGCAAAGACACCCTTTATGCCAGAGCTTCCCGAAGTCGAGACCACCGTGCGCGGGCTGGCACGCATCCTCGACGGCGCGCTGATCGTTCAGGCGGAAACCCGCCGCGCCAACCTTCGCCGGCCGTTTCCCGTCGATCTTGTCCAGACCCTGACCCGCGCCACCGTGACCGGTCTGGGCCGCCGCGCAAAATACGGGCTGATCCACACCGACCGCGCGCGGACGCTGGTATTCCACCTCGGTATGTCGGGACGCTGGCGGATCGATCCCGAAAAATTGGGCAAGCACGATCACTTCGTCCTCCAGACCGGATCGGGCCACGTCCTGGCGCTGTGCGATCCGCGCCGGTTCGGATCGGTCGATCTGGTCGAGAGCGCCGCGCTCGACCGGTGGCTGCCCTTCGCCGCGCTCGGTCCCGAACCGCTGGGACCCGGGCTTACCGCGCAGCATCTCCGCGCCGCGCTGGCCGGGCGGGTTGCCTCGATCAAGCTCATGCTGCTCGGCCAGCGGATCGTCGCCGGGCTGGGCAACATCTATGTCTGCGAGGCCCTGTTCCGCGCGAAGATCGATCCGCGCAAGGCAGCGGGCCTTATCTCGCTCCCTGCATTGAAACGCGTCGTGCCCGCAATCCGATCGGTGCTTGAAGAGGCCATAACGGCCGGGGGGTCGTCGCTGCGCGACTATGCCCAACCTTCGGGCGAGCTGGGCTATTTCGCCAAGCAGTTCGACGTCTATGGCCGCGAGGGCGAGGCCTGTCGCTGCGGCGGCGCGGTCGCCCGGATTGTCCAGGGTGGGCGCAGCACCTGGTTCTGCCCGAATTGCCAGAAATGAGCGAAGCGGTTGACGATTCGGCCCCTTATGGCTAGGGGCCGCGCTTTCGAGCGGTCCTCGGGCCGGTTCTTCGGACATTCTTTCAGACCAACGGCCGCGTTGCGGCCCGCCAGAGGACGACCATGGCCAACACGCCGCAAGCCAAGAAACGCATCCGCCGCAACGACCGCCGCGCCGAAATCAACGGCGCGCGGATGAGCCGCATCCGCAGCTTCGTCAAGAAGGTGGAAGCCGCGATCGAAGGCGGCGACAAGGACCAGGCCGCCACCGCTCTGGCCGCCGCCCAGCCCGAGCTGGCCCGCGGCGTTGCGCGCGGCGTGCTCCACGCCAATACCGCGAGCCGCAAGTTCTCGCGCCTGACCAAGCGCGTCGCCACGCTCTGATTGGTTCCTTCGCGGGGCGATTCGCTTCGTTGTGGACCGATTCGCACCGCCGAGGGTGAGTTTAGCGGCACAGAAATAGAACATCGAAACGCCGGCGGGATGACCGTCGGCGTTTCGTGTTTCATGGCGCCGCTCGGGCGCCGCCCTAACCTCTCCGGACCGGCATTGTGCGATGCACCAAGTCCAGCTTGGCCCGCGATTCGCAAGCGCTCGCATGGATTTATCCAAGCGATTCAGCCGAATTTCTGGCCATTCGCGGCATTCTGGGAGCCCCCCTGAGTCAAGCCGATTATTTCAGTTTTTTTACGGCTGCCGCCCTTGCTTCGCCAAGCTTGCCGACCCTAGGAATGGCGTCCGCAGCGAGCAATCGCCCAGGGCCAATGCAAAACAGTTTCGCCAGTCGTGGCCGGGTTTCGATAGCCCGGATCATGGACAAATCGTGTCCGTATCCTCGCAAATATGCGGGAGCGGTTTCCAAGGGCTTCGGGGGTCGGTGGCCGTGAATGATACAGGACGTGGCTTGGAGCCATCGAGCCCAGAACCATCGGCAACGATGGCGGGCAACATGCCCGACAGCCGGAAGGGCCGTGCGGGGGCAGGTTCGATGACAAAGGCGGCTAGCGCTGGGGCCAAGGGCGGCGCCGAGACTACGATCGAGGATCAGGAAGCGCTCGATCTTGCAGCCGACTGGTCCGACATCAGTCAGGGGCTCCGCAAGGATCTTGGCCAGCAGCTCCACAGCCAGTGGATCAGGCCGATCCAGCTTGGCAGTTTCTGCAAGGAAACCGGAACGCTCGACCTGTTCCTGCCGACCGAATTTTCAGCCAACTGGGTTGGCGAGCGCTTTGCCGACCGGCTCTCGCTCGCGTGGAAGATTGCGCGATCCGAAGTCAAATACGTGCGGATCGCGGTCCACCCGCGCCGCCGTGCCATGCCCGAATTGCGGATCGGCAATTCCGCAAACGGCGCGGACGATCACAATGGCAGGGGTTTCGACGGCAGGGGTTTCGATGGCAGGGGCATCGCCGGCCGGGGAATCCACAGCTCAGCCGCCGCGCTGCTCGCGTCGGGGATCGCCGAGGGGCTTTCCGCCGGGCTCGACCCATCGCTGACCTTCACCGAATTCGTGCCCGGCACGGCCAACGTGCTCGCCTGCAACGCCGCGCAGCGCATGGCGGCCGAGGCCACCCCGCAGTTCACCCCGCTCTATCTCAAGGGCGCGACCGGGCAGGGCAAGACTCACCTGCTCCATGCCATCGGCCACGCCTTTGCCGCGACCCGGCCGGGCGCACGGATCTTCTACTGCTCGGCCGAACGTTTCATGATCGAGTTCGTCCAGGCGATGCGCTCCAACGAGATGCTCGAGTTCAAGGCGCGACTGCGCAATTTCGATCTGCTGCTGGTCGACGACATCCAGTTCATCATCGGCAAGGCCTCGACCCAGGAGGAACTGCTCCACACCATCGACGCGCTGCTTTCGGCGGGCAAACGCCTGGTGGTTGCCGCCGACCGCGCGCCGCAAGCGCTCGACGGGGTCGAGCAACGCCTGCTCTCGCGGCTCAGCATGGGCCTGGTTGCCGACATCGCGCCTGCCGACATCGAGCTGCGCCGCAAGATCCTCGAGCATCGGCTTGCGCGGTTCGCGCCATCTGCTTTTGCAGGCACCTCGGCCTCGGGCCAGGTGCCCGCCGACGTGATCGAATTCCTCGCCCGCACCATCAATCGCAACGTCCGCGAACTGGTCGGCGGCTTGAACAAGCTGATCGCCTATGCCCAGCTGACCGGCCAGCCGGTCTCGCTCCAGCTGGCCGAGGAACAGCTGACCGACATCCTTTCGGCCAACCGGCGGCGCATCACGATCGACGAAATCCAGCGCACCGTCTGCCAGTTCTACCGGGTCGATCGCACCGAGATGTCGAGCAAGCGCCGCGCCCGCGCGGTTGTCCGGCCGCGGCAGGTGGCGATGTATCTGGCGAAAGTCCTCACCCCGCGCAGCTACCCCGAGATCGGTCGCAAGTTCGGCGGACGCGATCACTCGACCGTGATCCACGCGGTTCGGCTGATCGAAGACCTGCGGACGCGCGATGCCGACATGGACGGGGATGTGCGCTCGCTGTTGCGGCAGCTGGAAAGCTAATCCTGCGCACCCCGTTTGCTGGGAGATCGGGCGATGGCCAGAGCTGACCGCCTGGAACGGCTGGACACGCAGCGGATCGCCGCGGAGCTGGAATACGAAACCGCACTCGTCGCGGCCCTGGAGCGATCGGCGGGCGGTTCGTGGGGATTGTTCGATCACAATCAGGACCGCAGCGCGCGGGCGAAGTGGCAAGCGGCCGTGACCGACCTGTGCGACCGGGGCGAGGAGATCGACCGGATGCGCGCCACCCTGGGGCTGGAACCGTTCAGCCTGCACCGGGAGTTCGAGGCAGCGCGTGGGCCTGTTCCCCCCAATGCCCCGGGCGAGCCGAAGCAGGCGAAGGCGTGGCTGGAGCGGCTGGGCAAGACCCTCTAAGGGCCAAGTGGCATGATCCTTCCCCCCGCCCGCCTGGACCGCTTCGCTCGCCACATCGTGTTGCCCGAGATCGGCGGCGCGGGGCAGGTTGCGCTGGCCTCGGCGCATATCGCGCTGATCGGACTGGGCGGGATCGGCTCACCGGTATTGCAATACCTGGCGGGTGCGGGGGTCGGCAGATTGACGCTGATCGACGACGATAGGGTCGAAGTCTCCAACCTCCAGCGCCAGACGATCTTTTCAGAAGCCGACGTAGGGCGCTCTAAGGCCGAGGCGGGGGCGGCGTGGGTGGCGCGGTTCGATGGTGCCCTCGAAGCGCGCGCGGTGCCGATTCGGGTGGGAGGGGACAACGCCGCGCGCGCCATCGAGGGCGCAACCGTTGTGCTCGACGGATGTGACAATTTCGCGACCCGGCTGGCGGTTTCCGATGCCTGCGTGGCTTCGGGTATCCCGCTGGTCAGCGCCGCCGTCGGGCGCTTCCAGGGCCAGGTCGCGGCCTTTGCCGGACACCGGCGGGGCGAGGCCTGCTATCGCTGCTTCGTGGGCGACGCGTTCGATGCCGAAGACTGCGATTCGTGCGCCGACGACGGGATGCTGGGCGCGATGGCGGGCTGGACCGGGACGTTCGCCGCGCTGGCCGCCATCCGCGTCGTGCTGGAGGGCGTCACCGTCTTGGGCGACCCGCAATGGGGGCGACTGCATGTGCTCGACGGGCTGGTGCCCGTCTTGCGGACGATGCGGATTGCCAAGGACCCGGCATGCAAAGGTTGTTCAGGCTAGCACTTCCGCGACCCACGCCGGGACCAGTTCGCTGGCCCGGCCCAGCCGCGTCTCGTCGAACCATGTCGAACCCTGGCTGCGTTCGAGGTTGAGTTCGAGCGTCGCCGCACCATTGGCCCGCGCATCGCGGACCAGCCCGGCGGCGGGATAGACCGCGCCCGAGGTGCCGATGCTGACGAACAGGTCGGCGGCCTGCACTGCCGCGTAGATCTCGTCCATCCGGTAAGGCATTTCGCCGAACCAGACGACATCGGGGCGCAGGCTGGGCGAACCGCAGGCCGGGCATGGCGGGCGCCCGCCACTGGAATCGGCGCTCAACGTTGTGCGCCAGGGTGAGCGGGCGTCGCAGGCGATGCACCAGGCGTTAAGATGCTCGCCATGCATATGGAGCACGCGGCCATTCTTCAAACCAATCTGGGCTCCGGCGCGTTCGTGGAGGTCGTCCACGTTCTGGGTGACGATCAGCAAGCCGCCCTTCCACTCCGCGTCCAGCCGGGCCAGCGCCGCGTGCGCCGGGTTGGGCAGCTTCTGCTGGATCGCGGCGCGGCGCATGTCGTAGAACCGCAGCACCAGTTCGGGATCGCGCGCGAATCCTTCCGGGGTGGCGACATCCTCGACCCGGTGTTGCTCCCACAGACTTGGCCCGCCGTTGGCCCCGGCGCGGAACGTATCGATCCCGCTTTCGGCGGATACACCCGCGCCGGTCAGGATCACGATGTTGCGGAGTGTGGTCATCGCGGCCATGAAGCACGGCGCGAGCGGGGTGAGCAAGATGGCTTCTGGGACAAAATTCGGAATAATCGGCAGCGCGGGCCGGATGGGCCACGCTTTGGTCGCGGCGATTGCCGAGGCCGGCGCGGTCCATGCGGGCGGGATCGACCAGGGCGGCGATCTTGCCACGCTGGCCGCCGGATCCGACGTGCTGGTCGATTTCTCGCATCCTGCTGCGCTGGAAGCCAATCTGGACGCGGCGGTCACGGCGGGCATCCCGATCGTGGTCGGCACCACCGGTCTCGAGGAGCGTCATCTGTGGCTGTGCGACCATGCCGCGCAGGCGATACCCGTGCTGCAGACCGGCAACACCTCGCTTGGCGTCGCAATGCTGGTCCACCTGGTGCGCGAGGCGGCGCTGCGGCTCGATGCCGATTGGGACATCGAGATCGTCGAGATGCACCACCGCCGCAAGATCGACGCACCATCGGGCACCGCGCTGATGCTGGGGACTGCTGCTGCCGAAGCGCGCGAGATTCGCCTGCACGAAGCCAGCGAGCGCGGGCGAGACGGCATCACCGGCGCACGGGTGCGCGGCGCGATCGGCTTCGCGAGCTTGCGCGGCGGGACCGTGGCGGGCGATCACAGCGCGATCTTCGCGGGCGAGGACGAACGCATCGTCCTTTCGCATGTCGCCGAGAACCGCTCGATCTTCGCACGCGGCGCGGTGCGGGCGGCGCTGTGGCTGATCGGGCAGCGGCCGGGACGCTACAGCATGGCCGAGGTGCTTGGGGCCCAGGTGCTGGGGCTTTGAGCGAGCTGCGCGGCAAGGCGCCAAGGACGAAAGCCGACATATTCGAATTCTTCCGCTGTCTGGCCGAAGACAATCCCGATCCGGTGACCGAGCTGGAGTTCACCAACACCTATCAGCTGCTGGTCGCCGTCGTGCTGTCAGCGCAATCCACCGATGTCGGGGTCAACAAGGCGACCCGTGCCTTGTTCGCCATCGTCGAGACGCCCGCCCAGATGGTCGCGCTGGGTGAGGCCGGTCTGAAGGAGCACGTCAAGACGATCGGCCTGTTCAACACCAAGGCGAAGAACGTCATCGCGCTGTCCGAGCTGCTGATCGCGCTCCATGACGGCGAGGTCCCGCGGGATCGCGATGCGCTGACCGCGCTGCCCGGCGTGGGGCGCAAGACTGCCAACGTCGTGCTCAATTGCGCCTGGGGGGAGGAGACCTTTCCGGTCGATACCCATGTCTTCCGGGTCGGCAATCGCACCGGGCTGGCGCGCGGCAAGACCCCCGAAGCGGTCGAGGCGCAGCTCGAGAAGAAGGTTCCCGCGCCGTTCCGCCGCCACGCGCACCACTGGCTGATCCTCCACGGCCGCTACACCTGCAAGGCGCGCACCCCCGAATGCTGGCGCTGCCCGGTGGCCGACCTGTGCGCGTTCAAACCGAAGACGCCGCCACCGCTTGTTCAGAAACATCCTTCGCGCTCATCGCGCTGATCACCGTCGCGGCGACCAGATCGCCGATCACGTTGAGCGTGGTCCGGCACATGTCGAGGAAGCGATCGACGCCCAGGATCAGGCCGATACCCTCGGGCGGAATCCCGACCCCGGCGAGGATCAGCGCGATCACGGGGAGCGAGCCGGCCGGCACCCCGGCGGTGCCGATCCCGGCCAGAATGCAAACCGCCATCACGAACAACTGCTGGCCCAGATCGAGCTCGATTCCGAAGAACTGGGCGAGAAACAGCACCGTCACGCCCTCGAACATCGCGGTGCCGTTCTGGTTGGCGGTAGCACCGATGGTCAGGACGAAGCGGCTGATCCGCGGCGGCAATTTCAACCGGGTTTCGGCCACCCGCAGCGCGGTCGGCAGGGTGGCGTTCGACGAAGCGGTCGAGAACGCCATCACGCTCGCCTCCTGCGTCTCGCGGAAAAAGGTCAGCGGGTTCTTGCGCGCGAGCAAGGCCAGCAGCGCCGGGAACACCCCGAACATCTGGATCGCCAGCGCCAGCAGCACGACCAGCACATACATCGCGAGCTTGGCGATCAGTTCCCACCCGAACTGCGCGGCAAGGTTGAACATGAAGCAGAAGATCGCCAGCGGGGCGAGCTGGATGACGAGCCCGATCAGCCGCATCGAAACCTCGAACACGCCTTCGATCCCGCGTTTCAACGCCCGGGTTTGCGGGGTCTGGATCATCAGCATCCCGATCCCGAAGAACAGCGCGAAGAACATCACCGCAAGGATGTCGTTCTCGCTCATCGCGGTGATGAAATTGGACGGGACGATGCCGATGACCGCGTCGACCCCGGTCTTGGCCGCTTCCGATTTCTCGACGATCCCGCGCGCACCCTCGCCACCCTTGGCGAGCAACTCGCGCGCGGCGGCGGGATCGACCCCGTCGCCGGGGCGGATCAGGTTGACCACCG
Source organism: Sphingomonadales bacterium (assembly GCA_038256425.1). Lineage (GTDB taxonomy): Bacteria > Pseudomonadota > Alphaproteobacteria > Sphingomonadales > Sphingomonadaceae > Novosphingobium. The sequence goes on along the minus strand of JBBSKI010000026.1, from coordinate 5,892 downwards.
CCAGGCTGACCGCGACTGCGATCGACGATACCACGATCGTGTAGATCAACGTGCGGATGCCGACCGACTTGAGCGCCCCGATCTCGCCCATCTCGGCAATGCCGACGACCAGCGCCGAGAACAGCAGCGGGATCACCAGCATGAACAGCAGCCGCAGGAAGATCTGCCCGATCGGGTTGGTGACATAGGTGACGAGATTATCGACCCATTCCGCGCCCGGCTGGGTGGCATAGACGATCAACCCGGCGACCAGCCCCGCCACAAACCCGATGAGGATGCGGATCTGAAGCTTGCCGTGACCCGGCGACGTGCCCTCAGTAGCATCCGCGGCAATTACGGCGGCGACGGTATCGGTCATTCATGCGCTCCCGGTGATTGCGGCGGAGACTAGCGGACGCGCGTGGGCCTGCAATCTAATAACCTGTGCCCTACCCGCACTGCCCGCGGTGCAGCAGTTTGTGATCAGCCAGCACCAGCGCCATCATCGCTTCGACCACCGGTGCGCCGCGGATACCGACGCAGGGGTCGTGACGGCCCTTGGTGGCGATTTCGGTCGCCGCGCCTTCACGGTCGATGGTCTCGACCGGGGTCAGGATCGAACTGGTCGGTTTGAACCCGACGCGGACCACAACCGGTTGTCCGGTAGAAATGCCCCCGGCGATGCCGCCCGCATGATTGGCGAGGAATTGCGGTCCCCCGGCCGAACCGGGGCGCATCGGATCCGCGTTTTCTTCGCCGCGCAGCCGGCTGGCGGCGAAGCCGTCGCCGATCTCGACCGCCTTGACCGCATTGATCCCCATCATCGCGGCGGCAAGATCGGCGTCCAGCTTGGCATAGAGCGGCGCGCCCCAGCCCGCCGGCACCCCGCTGGCGACGCATTCGATCACCGCGCCGAGCGACGATCCGGCCATCCGCGCCTCGTCGACCAGCCCTTCCCAGCGCGCGGCAGCCGCCGCGTCCGCGCAGAAGAACGGGTTGCGGGCGATTTCGCCCTCATCGAATGTCTCGGCCCGGTCGCCGCCGATCTCGATCACGTGCGCGACGATCCGGACTTCGGGAATCACCAGCCGCGCCACGCCGCCGGCCGCCACCCGCGCCGCGGTCTCACGCGCCGACGAGCGCCCGCCGCCGCGATAATCGCGAAACCCGTATTTGGCGTCATAGGCATAGTCGGCGTGGCCGGGACGATAGGCTTTCGCGACCTCCGAATAGTCCTTCGAGCGCTGATCGACGTTTTCGATCACCAGGCTGATCGGCGTACCGGTCGTTCTGCCTTCGAAAACGCCGGACAGGATCCGCACTTCGTCGGGCTCGCGCCGTTGGGTGGTGAAGCGGCTGGTGCCGGGCCGCCGCGCGTCGAGGAACGGCTGGAGATCGCTTTCGCTCAGGGCCAGTCCGGGCGGACAGCCATCGACCACCGCGCCCAGCGCGGGCCCGTGGCTTTCGCCCCAGGTGGTGAACCGCAGCAGGCGGCCGAAGCAGTTGACGCTCATGGAACTGAAGTTTCCGGCATGGTTACGCGCTTTTGTCGCAATGCGGTGGATTGTCCAGCCGCGCGCCGCTCCCTAGACGGGGAACCATGTTCCTCGTCGTCTTCCGCAGCCGCAAGCGCGCCGATCTCGACCGCGCGGCCTATGAGGCCGAGGCGGAGCGCATGGAGACCCTGGCGCGCCAGCAGGCCGGCTATCGCGCGTTCAAATCCTACACCGCCGCCGATGGCGAGGCGATTGCACTGAGCGAGTGGGACGACGAGGCCGCCGCCCGCGCCTGGGGCCGGGTCGCCGAACACGCGCTGGCCCAGGCGCGCGGGCGCGAGCACTATTATCGCGACTACACGGTGTTCCTGTGCCCCGAGCCGCGTATCCACAGCTTCGAGCGAGAAACCCGGTGACCATTATCCTTTACGGCATCCCCAACTGCGACACGGTGCGCAAGGCGCGTGGCTGGCTTGGCGACAAAGGGCTCTACTACGTCTTTCACGACTACAAGAAGTCCGGGATCGGGGAGGATACGCTGCGCGAATGGATCGACGCGCGCGGGTGGGAGGCGCTGCTCAACCGCAAGGGGCCGACCTTCCGCAAGCTGCCCGAGGACGAGCGCGGCGACCTCGATGCCGACAAGGCGGTCCAGCTGATGATGGCGCATACTTCGGCGATCAAACGCCCGATTGTCGAGCATCCGGAGGGCCTGCTGCTCGGCTTCGATGCGAGCGCTTGGTCGCAAGCGCTGGCGGGCAAGCGCGCTTGAGCTTTTGCCGGTACGCCAGCGCGCTCGCCCTGCTGTTCCCCGTAGCGGCAGAGCTTGTTTTGCCTGCGCCGGCTTTGGCGCAGACGATCATCGCGCATCGCGGAGCGAGCGGCGAACGGCCCGAGCATACGCTCGCCGCCTATGAGCTGGCGATCGACCAGGGGGCCGATTTCATCGAGCCCGATCTGGTGCCGACCAAGGACGGCGTGCTGGTCGCTCGCCATGAGAACGAGATATCCGGCACCACCGATGTTGCCCGGCATCGCCAATTCGCTGCGCGCCGCACAACCAAAACGATCGACGGCAAACCGGTGAGCGGCAGGTTTACCGAGGATTTCACTCTCGCCGAACTGCGCAGTTTGCGTGCCACGGAGCGGCTGCCCGCGCTGCGTCCCGGCAACACGCGGTTCGACGGGCGTTTCCAGGTGCCGACCCTTTCCGAGATTCTTGCGCTGGTGAAGCGCAAGGAGCGCACCGCGAAACGACGGATCGGCCTTTACCCCGAGCTCAAGCATCCCGGCTATTTCGCCACCCTGGGCCTCGATACCCCCACCCGGCTGCTCACCGCGCTTGATCAGGCAGGCTATCGGACCAAGGCCGACCCCGCGATCATCCAGAGCTTCGAGATGGCCCCGCTCGCGCGCTTGCGACCGCGCACCAAATTGCGGCTCGCCCAGTTGATCGCCGCCGACGAGGGCCCGCCGGACTTGCCCACGATGACGGCGGCGGCGATGACCAGCCCTGCCGGTCTCGCCGCGATCGCTCGTTATGCCAATGCGGTCGGGGTCGAATCAAGTCTGCTGGCAGGGGCCGACGGCGCGCCGACCGGGCTGGGGGCGACTGCGCACGAAGCGGGCCTGCAGGTCCACGTCTGGACGCTGCGGCGCGAGAACGCGTTCCTGCCTCCGCCGCTGCGGCGGGGCTCCGATCCCGCGGCCGCGGGCGATTATGCCGCCGCCTGGGCGATCCTGGCGCGTGCCGGGGCCGATGCGATCTTCACCGACAACCCCCGCGAGGCTTTGGCGGCGCGGCGCGCGCTGAAGCCGAAGTGAACCCGCTCGAGCTCGTCGCCGCCGGGCTCGGGGTGGTCAACATCGTCCTGCTGGTGCGGCGTTCGGTGTGGAACTACCCGTTCGGCATGGCGATGGTCGCGCTGTACGTGTTCATTTTCTACGAGGCGAAGCTCTACAGCGAGGCCGGGCTGCAGGTGTTCTTCTTCGCAATGCAGGGCTGGGGCTGGTACTTGTGGTTCGAGGCGGGCGGCAAGGCCGGAAGCGAAAGCAGGATCGGAGACAGGCGCGTCCCGGTGCGCTGGCTCGACTGGCCGAGCCGGGTGGTCTGGCTGGTGGTCACCGCCACGCTCAGCCTCAGCCTGGGCTGGGCGATGGACCGCTTCACCGACGCGGCGGTACCCTATGCCGATTCGGCGATCAGCGGGGCGAGCGTGGCGGCACAGATCCTGCTGGCTACGCGCCGGGTCGAAAACTGGGTGCTGTGGATCGTCATCGATGTGGGTGCGATTGCGCTGTACGCGCACCGGGGGCTCTATCCGACGATGGCGCTTTACGTCCTGTTCCTCGCGTTTTCGGTAGTCGGCCTGAAGGAATGGATCGCCGCGGCGAAACAGAAAGCTGCGATATGATCCCCGCATGATGAGAACAATTTGCTTCCACGGCGCCGAAAGCACCGGCAAATCGACGCTGGCGCAGGCGATGGCGGTGCGGTTCGGCTGCCCGTGGGTGCCCGAATACGGACGCGAATACTGCGAGGCGCGCGGCACCAACCTGACGATGGACGATCTGCTGGCGATCGCCCGGGGCCAGGACGAGGCCCGGAAACTGGCGATACAGGAAGCTGCGGCTGCCTCGCCGCCCCTGCTGCTGCTCGATACCGACCCGCTGATGACCGCCGCCTGGGCGCGAATGCTGTTTGGCGAGGCGCCCGACGAACTGCTCGCCTATCCCAAGGCCGATCTCTATCTGGCCTTCGCTGCCGACGTGCCGTGGGTAAGCGATGGCACCCGGTTTTTCGGGGCCGAATCCACCCGCGAGCGGTTCGCCGCGATTGCCGAGGACATGCTGGTGCGCGGGCGCGTGCCGTTCGTCGATGTCAGGGGTGATTGGGCGGAGCGCGAGCGAACGGTGATCGAGGTTTTGACCGCTCAGGCCCTGACCGCTCAGGCTGAAACAGCGATCACGATATAATTCAGCTGCATATTGTCGCTCAGGTGCAGGCCCTTGAGCGGCGACAGGGCGATGCCGCGCGGATGTCCCATCGCCAGACCTGCCCCGGCCAGCAATTCGCGCGCCTCGTCCGGCGTGACGAAATCGTCCCAGTGATGCGTGCCGCGCGGAACCATCCCGAGCCACTCGGCCGCTTCGACCAGCAGCACCCGCGAGGCGACGGTCCGGTTGGGGGTGGAAAGGATCAGGAGCCCCCCCGGCGCAAGACTGGCAGCCAGGGCCGCCACGAACGCAGACTTGTCGGCGACGTGTTCGAGCACTTCCATACAGGTGACCAGATCGAACTGGCCCAGGTCCAGCCCGGCCAGCTCGCCCGCGCGATAATCGATGGCAAGGCCGCTGCCCGCCGCATGCGCCTGCGCCGCCGCGATGTTTTCCGCAGCCGCATCGACCCCGGTGACCGCGCCCCCGAGCCGGGCAAGCGGTTCGGCGAGTAGCCCGGCACCGCACCCGACATCGAGCGCGCGCTTGCCCACCAGCGGCTTCAGCGCCGCCGGATCGCCGGCCCAGTGGCGATCCACCGCCTCGCGCACAAATTCCAGCCGCACCGGATTGAGGCGGTGGAGCATCGCCGAGCTGCCCTTCGGGTCCCACCACTCCGCCGCTAGCTTGCCGAAGTGGGCGGCTTCGTCCGGGCGAATGGTGGCGGTGCTGCCCCCGGACATAGTTGCATTGCTCATGCCTGCTGCCTAACAGGACCGCCGCTGCGGCGCGAGGGGGTGCCGCGACCCAGACGGAGCGAAATCTTGGCCCGGATCGTGATGAAATTCGGCGGCACTTCGATGGCCGGGACCGAGCGCATCCGCCGGGTGGCACGGATCGTCCAGCGCCAGCAGGCCGCCGGGCATGAGGTCGCGGTGGTCGTCTCGGCGATGGCGGGCGAAACCGACCGGCTGATCAACTTCTGCCGCGAGGCCAATCCGCTGTATGATCCGGCCGAATACGACGTCGTCGTGGCCGCCGGCGAACAGATCACCTCGGGGCTGCTCGCGCTGACCTTGCAGGCGCTGGGGTGCCGCGCGCGTTCGTGGCTGGGCTGGCAATTGCCGGTCGAGACCAGCGGCGCCCATGCCAAGGCGCGCATCCAGGACATCCCTAGCGAGGCGCTGATCGCCTCGATGGCCAGCGGCGAGATCGCGGTGATCCCCGGCTTTCAGGGTCTTTCGCCCGACAACCGCCTGACCACGCTGGGACGGGGCGGTTCGGACACCTCGGCGGTAGCGGTCGCGGCGGCGATCAAAGCCGACCGCTGCGACATCTACACCGACGTCGACGGGGTCTATACCACCGACCCGCGGATCGTCGCGCGGGCGCGCAAGCTCAAGACCGTGACTTACGAGGAAATGCTCGAGCTGGCCTCGGTCGGGGCCAAGGTGCTGCAGACCCGTTCGGTCGGTCTGGC
>JBBSKI010000025.1:0-23321 GCA_038256425.1 Sphingomonadales bacterium | reverse complement strand
GGCGAAACGATCGTGCCCCAGTGCAGCTATGTCGAAGCCGCGTTCCGCCGCCATCCCGACTGGGGCGATCTGCGGGCGTAGGATGAAGGGGAAATGGTGCTGCCGGTGAGGATTGAACTCACGACCTCAGCCTTACCAAGGATGCGCTCTACCACTGAGCTACGGCAGCCTACCATTTCGCCTGTACCGGCGCTTGCTGTGCCTGGGCGCCTTGCCTGAAAGCCGGGAGGCTTGAAAGCAGCGGGGCGGGCCGGGCAGGGGCGCGCTATTGGCCGGGGGGCCGGGGCTTGTCAAGCTGGGGGCTGGCAACGCACAAGGCCGGCAATGACCAAGCCCCCCGCCTCGACGGCCCGCGAAGAACGCCTTGCCGAGCAATTGCGCACCAACCTGCGGCGGCGCAAGGCACAGGCCCGTGCGCTCGCGCCCGATGAGCGGCCCGATCCGCTTGCCGACCCCGATCCGCTTGCCGACCCCGATCCGCTTGCCGAGGCGGAACCGCCTCGCTAGGGCCAGTCGCTTGTGCCCACCTTGTCCACGGGATGCCATGCCCCGCCTGATCCTGATCCGCCACGGCCAGTCGCAGTGGAACCTCGAGAACCGCTTCACCGGCTGGTGGGATGTCGACGTGACCGAAAAGGGCGCGGAGGAAGCGCGCGCCGCCGGGCGATTGCTCGCCGAAAAGGGCATGTTGCCGACTCTCGCCTTCACCTCGCTCCAGACGCGGGCAATAAAGACTTTGCATCTCGCGCTGGAAGAATGCGGGCGGCTGTGGTTGCCCGAGATCAAGAGCTGGAAGCTCAACGAGCGGCATTACGGCGGGCTGACCGGGCTCGACAAGGCCGAGACCGCCGCCAAGCACAGCCCCGAGCAAGTTCACATCTGGCGCCGCAGCTTCGACATTCCGCCACCGCCGATGGAACCCGGCAGCGCGTTCGATCTGTCGTCCGACCCGCGCTATGCGGGAATCGCGGTGCCCGCGAGCGAGAGCCTGAAGGACACCATCGCGCGCGTCTTGCCCTATTACGAGGGCGAGATCGCACCCGCCTTGCGCGCGGGCGAGAACGTGATCGTCTCGGCCCACGGCAATTCGCTGCGCGCGCTGGTCAAGCATTTGTCGGGCATTTCCGATGCGGACATTCCCAGCCTCGAGATTCCCACCGGGCAGCCGCTGATCTTCGAACTGGACGACGGGTTGAACGCGACCGACCGCTATTATCTGGCCGAGCGCTGAGCGCGCAGGGGGCGGGGGCCAAATATGACGCAACCACCAATCGCTATCGTCATGGGCAGCCAGTCGGACTGGGCGACGATGAAATGCGCCGCCGATGCGCTCGATGCGCTGGGGGTAGCCTACGATGCCCGGATCGTCTCGGCGCACCGCACCCCGGCGCGGCTGGCTGAATTTGCGGCAGGCGCGGCAGAGGCCGGGTTCAAGGTGATCGTCGCCGGGGCTGGCGGGGCGGCGCACCTGCCGGGCATGATCGCCGCGATGACGCATCTGCCGGTACTGGGCGTGCCGGTGAAGTCGAAGGCGTTGAGCGGACAGGATTCGCTGCTGTCGATCGTCCAGATGCCCGCGGGCATCCCGGTCGGCACGCTGGCGATCGGCGAGGCGGGGGCAACCAACGCCGGGCTGCTCGCCGCTGCGATCCTCGCCTTGTCCGACGAGGCGCTGGCGGAACGGCTCAAGGCCTGGCGCGCGGCGCAAACGGCCGGCGTGGCGGAGCGGCCGGCATGAGGTGCGCAACGCGGCCATGATCCCGTGCCAATGATCCCTCCGGGCGAAACCATCGGCATCCTTGGCGGGGGGCAGCTGGGGCGGATGCTGGCGATGGCGGCCGCGCAGCTCGGCTATCGCGCGCATGTCTATGCCCCCGAGGCGGACAGCATCGCGGCCGAGGTCTGCGGCGATTTTACTTGCGCCGGGTGGTACGATGACGAAGCGCTGGCCAAGTTCGCCAAGGCTTGCGCGGTGGTGACGTACGAGTTCGAGAACGTCCCCGTCCCGCCGCTGGCCGCGCTGGGAACGACGCCGGTGTTGCCCGGGCTCAAAGCGCTCGAAGTGGCGCAGGACCGGGTCAGCGAAAAGCGCTTTGCCGAGGAGCTGGGCGGTCGTCCCGCCATGTGGGCCGAGGTCGATGGAGCGGCCGATCTTGCAGCCGCGCTGGATTCGGTCGGCACCCCGGGTATCCTCAAGACCCGCCGCGATGGCTATGACGGAAAGGGGCAGTGGCGCATCGTCAGCCTTGCAGACCTCGAGATGCTCGACATGCCGTCCAAGCCGCTGGTCTACGAAGCGCTGGTCGATTTCGCCTGCGAGTTCTCTATGATCCTCGTGCGCTCCTCAGACGGAGACTTGCGGTTCTGGGATTCGGCGCAAAATGTCCACAAGGGCGGCATCCTCGCCCATTCGGCCGTGCCCGCCTCGGCGCTGGTGCTCGCCCAGCTCGGCGAGGCGCGCGACCTCGCTGCCAAAGCCGCCACGGCGCTCGATTACGTCGGTGTGCTGACGCTGGAATTCTTCGCGACCGCACAAGGCCCGGTGTTCAACGAGATGGCGCCGCGCGTGCACAATTCGGGCCACTGGACGATCGAGGGCGCGGTCACCAGCCAGTTCGAAAACCATATCCGCGCGATCTGCGGCCTGCCGCTGGGCGACACGTCGCTCGCCGCCAAACGGGTCGAGATGCGCAACGTGATCGGCGATGCGGCGGAGGACTGGGCGGGCATCCTCGGCGATCCGGCCAATCACCTCCACCTCTATGGCAAGGCGGCGGTGCGGCCGGGCCGCAAGATGGGCCATGTGACGAGGCTGACGCTATGACGGTGACTCCGATCCCCGGCCTGTTCCTCGTCGTCGCGCGCGCCAGCAACGGGGTGATCGGCGCCAACGGCACGCTGCCGTGGAAGCTGCCGGCCGACATGCGCCACTTCCGCGCCCTGACGCTCGACAAGACCGTGATCATGGGGCGCAAGACCTTCGCCAGCCTGCCCGGCACGCTGCCGCGCCGCCGCCATGTCGTCATCACCCGCGATCCCGACTGGACCAGCGAGGGTGTCGATGTCGCGCAGGACGAGGATTCTGCGCTGTGGATCGCCGACGCCGGAAAGGCCGAGGTCGCGGTCATCGGCGGGGCGGAAATCTATGCGCTGCTGCTGCCCCACGCGAGCCGGATCGAACTGACTGAAATCCATGCGCCGATTGCCGGCGACACCACGATGCCGCCGTTCGACCCGGCGGTGTGGCGCGAAGTCAGCCGCCGCCCCCAGGAACCGGGCGAAGGCGAGCCACCGTTCGATTTCGTGACGCTCGAAAGAGTGGCGTGATCCGGCTCGATCATCGCGCTGTCGTCCCCGAGCACTTGCGCGGCGCGATCCTCGCGCTGGGCAATTTCGACGGGTTCCATCTGGGCCATCAGGCGGTGGTCGGCGCGGCGGTGGACTGGGCGCGCAGTGAAGGCCGCCCGGCAATCGTCGCGACCTTCGATCCACATCCGGTGCGCCATTTCGTGCCCGATGCCGCCCCGTTCCGCCTGACCACGCTCGACCAGCGCGAGGAACTGTTCGCCGCCGCCGGGGCCGACGCGATGCTGGTGTTCCACTTCGACGCCGCGCTCGCCGCGACCAGCGCGGAAGATTATGTCTGCCACCTGCTCGCCGGAAAGATCGGTGCGGCAGGGGTAGTGACCGGCGAGGACTTCACCTTCGGCAAGGGCCGGGCGGGCAATCGCCAGGCGCTGGTCGAGCTGGGCGCGGGCTGCGGGCTGGCGGCGCGCAGCGTCGGGCCGGTGCTGGATGGCGGCGCGCCGGTCTCGTCCAGCCGGGTCCGCGCGGCCTTGCAGGCGGGCGACCCGCAGGAAGCCGCGCGGCTGATGACCCGGCCGTTCGCGGTGCGCGGGCTGGTCGAGCATGGCGACAAGGTCGGCCGGACGATCGGCTATCCCACCGCCAACCTCGCGCTCGGCAGCTATCTGCGCCCGCGCTACGGGATCTATGCGGTGACCGGGACTTTATCCGACGGGCGCGTGCTGAACGGCGCGGCGAACATCGGCACCCGGCCCACCTTCGACCCGCCCAAGGAACTGCTCGAGCCGCACTTCTTCGATTTTGCCGAGGACCTCTATGGGCAGGAGATCGAGGTGGCGTTCCACCACTTTCTCCGGCCCGAGGCAAAGTTCGATTCGCTCGATGCGCTGACCGCGCAGATGGAGGCGGATTGCGACGAGGCGCGGCGCTTGCTGGAAGAGCTTTGACGCTCGCAAAGGCGCAAAGGCGCGAAGGTGTTGCTCCTTGCGGCGAGGCCGCTCTCGTCTCGTTGGTTGGCATTGCGCTTCAATCACGACGTAATGCCTGCGGCGCTTTCTACCTCTTCGCGCCTTTGCGCCTTTGCGAGCGCAAAAATTGCGCCCAGCACCCGCCCCCGCTAAGGCCCGCCGCGAAATGACCGAACCGCGCGATTATAGAAGCACCGTCTTCCTGCCGAAGACCCCGTTCCCGATGAAGGCCGGACTTCCGGCCAAGGAGCCGGGGATTCAGGCCAGGTGGGAAGCCGAGGGGCTCTATGCCCAGCTGCGCACCGCGCGCGCCGGGCGTGAGCAGTTCCTGTTCCACGATGGCCCGCCTTACGCCAATGGCGACATGCACATCGGCCACGCGCTCAACCATACGCTGAAGGACATGGTCGTCCGCACCCAGACCCTGCTGGGCAAGGACGCGCCCTATGTGCCCGGGTGGGATTGCCACGGCCTGCCGATCGAGTGGAAGGTCGAAGAGGAATACCGCAAGAAAAAGCGCAACAAGGACGAGGTTCCGGCGGCCGAATTCCGCGCCGAATGCCGCGCCTATGCCCAGCATTGGGTGGGCCGCCAGCGCGCGCAGTTGCAACGCCTCGGCGTCAATGCCGATTGGGACAACCCCTACCTCACGATGGATTTCCAGGCCGAGGCGACCATCGTCGCCGAGCTGATGAAGTTTGCGAAAAGCGGCCAGCTTTATCGCGGGGCCAAGCCGGTGATGTGGTCCCCGGTCGAAAAGACCGCGCTGGCCGAAGCCGAGATCGAATACGAGGACGTGGTCTCGACCCAGATCGACGTGGCGTTCGAGATTACTGAATGCCCGAACGTGCCGGAGCTGGTCGGCGCGCACGCGGTGATCTGGACGACGACGCCGTGGACGATCCCGGTGAACCAGGCGATCGCGTATGGGCCGGAGGTCGAGTATCGGGTCTGTCGCAAACGCGAGGATGACGGTCGACAATATCTGATTGCGCTCGAATTAATTGGCACTGCTGAGGCGAGACTTGGTAATCTTGTTCCGATGAGGCAGTTAATGGGCTCCGACCTCGCCGGAACCATCGCCCGCCACCCGATGCACCACCTCGGCGGGTTCTTCGCCAAACCACGCCCGTTTTTGCCCGGCGAGTTCGTCACCACCGACACCGGCACCGGCCTCGTCCACATGGCACCCGACCACGGCGAGGACGATTTCGCGCTGTGCAAGGCCAACGGGCTCGAGCCGGTCTTCGCAGTCGAGGGCGATGGCAAGTATCGCGAGGACTGGGCTTGGCTCGGCGGGCAAGGCTCGGTCATCAACACGAAGTTCAACGCGCCGGATGGCCCGATCTGCACGGACCTCAAAGCCACTGGCGCGCTGCTCGCCGCGTCGGACTTCCGCCATTCCTACCCGCATTCGTGGCGTTCGAAGGCCCGGGTGATCTATCGCTGCACCCCGCAATGGTTCGTGCCGATGGACCGGCCAATTGACCGGCAGGTGCCGCGCTGCGCCGAGGAAGCTGCAATCCGGGCGGCACAGGGTGAGGGCGAGACGCTGCGCCAGACCGCCATGACCGCCATCGCCGCCACCCGGTTCGTGCCCGAAAAGGGCCGCAACCGGATCGGCAGCATGGTCGAGGGGCGGCCCGACTGGGTGCTGTCGCGCCAGCGCGCCTGGGGGGTGCCGATCACGCTGTTCGTCCACCGCAAGACCGGCCAGTACCTGGTCGACGCGGCTGTCAACGCGCGGATCGTCGCGGCGGTGCACGAGGGCGGGGTCGACGCCTGGAGCGAGGACCGCGCGCAGGAATACCTCGGCAACGATTATGCCGCCGATGACTACGAACAAGTCACCGACATCCTCGACGTGTGGTTCGATTCGGGCTGCACCCACGCTTTCGTGATGGAAAGCGGGCGCTGGCCCGAGATGATGCGGCCCGAAGGCTATGCGAAACCGCCTGCCGACCTCTACCTCGAAGGCAGCGACCAGCATCGCGGCTGGTTCCAGTCGAGCTTGCTCGAAAGCTGCGCGACGCGCGGCCATGCTCCCTACAAGGCAGTGCTGACCCACGGTTTCACGATGGACGCCAAGGGCCTGAAAATGTCCAAGAGCGTCGGCAACACCATCGATCCGCTGAAAGTGATGGAAACCTATGGCGCGGACATCGTCCGGCTGTGGGCGCTGTCGGTCGATTTCACCGAGGATCACCGGATCGGCGACGAGATCCTCAAGGGGGTGGCCGACCAGTACCGCAAGCTGCGCAACACGTTCCGCTATCTGCTGGGGGCGCTCGATGGGTTCGACTACGAGTCCGAGGCGGTCGATCCGGCACAAATGCCTGAGCTTGAGCGCTACGTGCTCAATCAGCTCTTTCACCTCGACGCCCACCTGCGCGAGGCGATCGAAGCGTTCGACTTCAACAGCTACACACGCCTGCTGATCGATTTCGCGAATGAGGATTTGTCGGCGTTCTTCTTCGATCTTCGGAAGGATTCCCTTTATTGCGACGCACCCGGCGACCTTGGCCGTCGCGCCTACCGCACCGTACTCGACATTCTGTTCCAGGCTCTCATTCGCTATGCCGCGCCAGTGCTCGTGTTCACTACCGAGGAGGTATGGCTCACTCGCTTTCCTGAGCGTGGCAGCATCCACCTTCAGGAACTGCACGAATTGCCAAGCGACTGGTTGGACAGCGAGCTTGCCTCGCGATTCGACCGATTGCGTGGCCTACGCGAGGGGGTGAACGAGGCGATTGAGCCGCTACGTCGCGACAAGACAATCGGCTCCAGCCTTGAAGCCAATGTCACGGTGCCAGCCGGTTTGGTGCCCGAGGGATTCACAGACCGCGACTTGGCCGAGTTGTTTATCACCGCATCAGTTGCACATTCGCAGGGTGAGGCAGTGACGATTTCGCGCACCACTCATCACAAATGCGGCCGTTGCTGGCGGCACCTCCCCGAAGTGACCGACGACGGCGCGCTGTGTTCACGGTGCGATCACGTGGTGGCGGGCATGGACGCGCTTGCATGAGCGATCTGGCCGCCATCCGCCGCAACGGCCTGCTCGTCGCCGCCGCGATCTTTGTTCTCGATCAGCTGACCAAGTGGACGATGATCGGGCCGCTCGCGCTGCAATCGCGCGGGGTGATCGACATCGTGCCGATCTTCGCGCTGCGCTGGACCGAGAACCCCGGGGTGTCGCTCGGGATGCTGACCGCCAGCAACGATACCCAGCGCTGGCTGCTCGTGGCCATGACCGCGGCGATCGCCACCGGCGTGTTCGTATGGATCCTGCGCGAGCGCGCGAAATGGGACGTGATCGCGCTGTCGATGGTGCTGGGCGGAGCGCTCGGCAACATCGTCGATCGCGCCCGCTTCGGCTATGTGGTCGATTTCCTCGACCTGCACTTCGGCGAGTTCCGCCCGTTCATGATCTTCAACGTGGCCGATGCGGCGATCACCCTGGGGGTGGCCTTGCTGCTTGCCCGCTCGCTGTTTTTGCGCGAAAAGCCCGCCAATTCCCCAAGTTCGTCTTCGCCAGAGAGTTCCTGACCATGCGTAAAGCCCTCCCGCTCCTCGTCCTTGCCGCAACCCTTGCAGGCTGCGGCTCGACCGGACTGCTCAATCGTGACCGGCCCGACGAGTTCGCGGTGTCACGTCAGGCACCGCTGGTGATCCCGCCCGATTTCGCGCTGGTTCCGCCCAGCCCCGGCGCGCCGCGGCCGCAGGACAACGACGCCAGCCGTCAGGCGCTCGACGCCCTGTTCGGCGGCCCCGCCCCGCGCAGCGCAGTGGAAGGCGATGCGATCAGCCGCGCCGGCACCGCCGCTCCGGGCATCCGCTCGACCGTTGGCGATCCCGACACCAACACCGTCGCCAAGGGTGCAATCACCCGCGACATCCTCGCCGCCCCGCAAGGCGACGGCCGCGAAGCCCAGGCGGTCGTCCCGGGCTGAAGCTCGGCAAAGTAAAAGTAGCTCTCGCAAAGGCGCAAAGGCGCGAAGAGTTTGTGGCTGGCCGCAGGCCAATGAACCTCTCAAGCGTTGCGGCGTTCGCTATCATTGGACGAGCAAAGCGGCTTCGCCGCAAGCGCAACATCTTCGCGCCTTTGCGACTTTGCGAGCGCCACTTCCTGAAGCGGGCCCTCAGCCTTCCTCCACCGGCGCCTTGGCGCAGCGGCAGACCAGCAGCTTGTCGATCTTGCGCCCGTCCATGTCGACCACCTCGAAGCGCCAGCCCTGATCGTCGAAACGCTCACCCTCCTTGGGAAGGCGTTTCATCACTGACAGGACGAAACCCGCCGCAGTCGCGTAATCGCGCGTTTCGGGCAGATCGATGCCCAGCCGCTCGGCCATCGCATCGGCCGGGATCGCGCCCGACAGCAACAGCGAGCCATCCTCGCGCTCAACCACCATCGGTTCGTCGCCCTCGTCCAGATGCGAGGCGAAATTGCCGACGATGGCGGAAAGCACGTCGGCCGGGGTCACCACGCCCTCAAGGTGGCCATATTCGTCATGGACCAGTGCCATCGCCACCTCGGCGGCTTGAAGCACGCGCAGCGCGTCCATCGCATCGAGCTGGTCGGGCACGATCGGCGGTTTGCGCATCAGCCGGAACAACTGAACCTTGCGGCCCTTGAGCAGGACCGCCTGGACTTCCTTGACCTTGACCACCCCGACGATCTTGTCGATCGAACCGTCCGCCACCGGCATCAGGCTGTGCGGGCTGGCGGTGATGGCGGCGCGGATCGCGGCCTCGTCGGCGCGACGCTCGATGAAATGGAGCTCGATCCTGGGCGTCATCACCTCGCGCACCGGGCGGTCGGCCAGCCGCATGATCCCGCTCATGATCGCGCGCTCGCCTTCCTCGATCACGCCCGAGCGCGTCGCCTCGGCAAAGATCATGTGGAGTTCCTCCGCAGTCACCGCCGCATCGCCGCGATGGGTGATCCGCATCAGCCGCAGCAGCAGGGTGGATGAACTGTCGAGCAGCCAGACGAACGGCGCGGTCAGCGTCGCGACCCAGGCCATCGGACGCGCCGCGAGGACGGCGATGGGTTCGGCGGCGCGCAGGGCAAGTTGCTTGGGCACCAGTTCGCCCACCACCAGGCTCAGATAGGTCGTGCCGATGATTGCGAGGGCGAATCCGCCATCGTCGGCATAGCGCTCGGGCAGCCCCAGCGCCTCCAGCCGCTCGGCCAGCGGGCCGCCCAGTCGCGAACCGGAAAATGCGCCTGCGATGATCCCGACCAGCGTGATCCCGATCTGGACCGAGGAAAGGAACTTGCCGGGGTTGGAGGCGAGTTTCAGCGCGACTTCGGCACCCTTGCTGCCGTCTTCGCACGCCACCCGCAACCGCGCCGGACGCGCCGAGACAATAGCCAGCTCGGACATCGAGAACAGGCCGTTGATCAGGACAAGTCCCGCAATGATAAGGACATCGGACCAGGGAAAGGGTGTCACAGCATCCCGCTAGCAGATGGTAACCGCGCTGCGAAGCATTGCCGTACGCATTTTTCCGGGAACCATTCATATTGAGGCCAGTTTTTCTGACTAAATGAGCCTCAACACATCCGTTATCGTCCGGGTCGCACCGACCAAAAAAGGAAAAACACTCATGCGAACCCCCCGTATCTTTGCAGCCAGCCCTCGTCTCTTCGGAGCAAGCTTGGCCGCACTCTCGCTCGTCGGCCTTTCGGCCTGCGTTACCGATCCCAACACCGGCGAACAGAAGATCAGCCGCACCGCCATCGGCGGCGTCGGCGGCGCGCTCGCGGGCTATTTGCTCGGCGGCGTGATCGGCGGCAAGACCGCGCGGATCATCGGCGCGGGTGTCGGCGGCGTTGCCGGCGGCGCGGTCGGCTACAAGCTCGACCAGCAGATCAAGGAGCTCAGGGAGCAGACCGCCGGAACCGGTGTCGACGTGACCAGCGATGGCCAGTCGATCCTCGTCAACCTGCCCAACGGCGTGACCTTCCCGGTCAACAGCGCGACTGTTCAGCCGCAGTTCCGCCCGGTTCTCGACCAGATTTCGGAGAACCTCGCGCGCTATCCCGACAGCCTGATCGACGTTTACGGCCACACCGATTCGACCGGTTCGGATTCGTACAACCAGACGCTTTCGGAAAATCGCGCCCGTTCGGTCGCGGGCTACATGACGTCGCGCGGTGTCAGCTCGCGCCGGATCCAGAGCCAGGGCTTCGGCGAAACCCAGCCGGTTGCCGATAACTTCAGCGAAGCGGGCCGCGCGGCCAATCGCCGGGTTGAGATCAAGATCGTCCCGATCACCCAGGAAGACGTCAACGCCGCGCGCGGCAACTAAGTCCTGACCTGACCGCCAATCGCAGGGCGCGCTGCTTGACCGCAGCGCGCCCTTGCTGGCATCGGCGCTCCATCCAGGAGAAACCGCCCGATGCCCATCGCACCCCAAAAAGTTTCCAGCCGTTCGCTCGTCGGTCGTTCGATCAATCCGGTCGGTCTGGGCTGCATGTCGCTGAGCTGGGCCTATGGCACGCCGCCCAGCGACGCCGAGGGCGCAGTGCTGCTCGAACGCGCGCTGGAACTGGGTTACGATCACCTCGATACTGCGCGGATTTATGGCCTTGGCCATAACGAGACGCTGATCGGCCAGGCGCTGGCGCCCTATCGCGACAAGTTCCTGCTCGCGTCCAAGACCGGGATTATCGTCGATGGCGACAAGCGCCGCATCGATTGTCGCCCCGAGACGATCCGCACCGCGCTCGAAACTTCGCTCAAGCTGCTCCAGACCGAGCGGATCGACCTGTACTATCTCCACCGCCGCGACTTTTCGGTGCCTATCGAGGAATCGATGGGCGCGCTGGCCGATCTGGTGGCCGAGGGCAAGATCGGCGGCATCGGGCTGAGCGAAATGTCGGCCGACACCCTGCGCGCCGCCAGCGCCGTCCACCCGATCGCGGCGATGCAGACCGAATATTCGGCGATGACCCGCAATCCCGAGATCGCGGTGCTCGAAGCCTGCCGCGAGCTGGGCACCACCTTCGTCGCGTTCTCCCCCGTGGCCAGGGGTATGCTGGCGGGCGGCTATCACGGCACGGACGGGCTGACCCCCAAGGACCTGCGCCACACCATGCCGCGTTTTACCGGCGAAAACTGGGCCGCCAACGCCGCGCTGGTCGCTGCGTTCGATAAAATCGCGGCGCGCGAGGGGGTTACTCCAGCGCAGCTCTCGCTCGCCTGGGTGCTGTCGCGCGGGGACCACATCGTGGCCATCCCCGGCACCGCAAGGCTCGATCATCTGGCCGAAAACATCGCGCGGTGGGACTGGGCGATACCCGCAGACGTCGCTGCGGAGATCGACGCGTTGCTCAACCGCGACACCATTGCTGGCGAGCGCTATTCCCCGGCGATGCAGAAAACGATCGATACCGAAGCCTTCGCCTGAGCTCTTACCGACCCAGCCGCTCCGCCCGCTCCGCCAACCGCGCGATCGCCGCTTCGTGGATCGCGGGGGCGGTGACCAGCACCCCGAAGGCGCGCGGATCGCGCTTGTTGTAGGCGAGCGGCTGGCCGAACGCGTCGCTGACCGCCGCACCCGCCTCGCGCGCGATCAGCGCGGCGGCGGCGACATCCCATTCGAACCCCCAGCGCAGCGTGGCGAGCAGGTCGGCCTCGTCGGCCGCGACCATCGCCACCCGCAGAGCGATCGAATTGGGCTTGTCGACCATGACCAGGTCAAAATCGGCGGATGGCACCATGTCGGTCGGCACCCGCGCGCCCGTCAGTTCGGTGCGGGTGCTGGCAGCGAGGCGCAGTCCGTTGCGCCATGCGCCGTGGCCCGCCTCGGCGCTCCAGAACTCGCCCTCGCCATCGATCAGGCGGGCAGGCGCGGCGAGCATTCCGAACAAGGGTCGCCCGGCGCTGATCAATGCGACCGAAACCGACCAGCCGGGCCGGCCGCGCACGAAATCGCGGGTTCCATCGATCGGATCAACCAGCCAGCACAGCCCGCAATCGAGCCGCTCCGGGTGATCGACGGTTTCTTCGGAGAGCCACCCGGCGGATGGCAACAGCGCGCCCAGCTCAGCCTTGAGGAAGGCATCGACCGCCAGATCGGCGGCGCTGACCGGATCGCCCGGCGACTTGTCCCATGATTCGAGAGCATGGCCGTGCCCCGGCCAGGCCGCCAGCGCCATCGCCCCGGCTTGCCGGACGATCCGTTCGAGGCGCGCGCGGTCGATCATTTGTTACGGCCCTGTAACGCACCGGCGGGGCGTGCAAGCGGATTAGGACGTCGGCACAGGCGCCTTGCGCTTTAATCGCCCGATTAGCCCCCTTTTCACCCGCCCCCGGCTGTGCTTTAGGCGGCGCGACTCTTCGCACCCGCACAACCAGCGCTGGACCCCGAATGAACATCCACGAATACCAGGCCAAAGACCTGCTTATCGCTCGCGGCATCGCCGTTCCTGCCGGACATGCCGCGCTCAGCGTGGAGGAAGCGGTCGCCGCGGCGAAGTTGCTCCCCGGCCCGCTTTACGTGGTCAAGGCGCAGATTCACGCGGGCGGGCGCGGCAAGGGCAAGTTCAAGGAACTGCCGGCAGAGGCCAAGGGCGGTGTCCGCCTCGCCAAGTCGATCGACGAAGTGGAGGCCGCAGCGCGCGAAATGCTCGGCAACACGCTGGTCACGATCCAGACCGGCGAAGCGGGCAAGCAGGTCAACCGGCTCTATGTCACCGATGGGGTCGATATCGCCGCCGAATACTATTTCGCGCTGCTGGTCGATCGCGGCTCGGGCCGGATCGCGATGGTCGTCTCGACCGAAGGCGGGATGAGCATCGAGGATGTCGCGCATGATAGCCCTGAGAAGATCACCACGATCCTGGTCGATCCCGCGCAGGGCTTCATGCCGCATCACGCCCGCGCGGTGGCCTTTGCGCTCAAGCTGACCGGCGCGGCCAGCAAGGCGGCACAGAAGCTTTCCAAGCAACTGTACGAGGCGTTCGTGGCGCTCGATGGCGAGATGCTCGAGATCAATCCGCTGGTCGAGACGAAGCCAAATGCTGCGGGGGCCGTCGATCTGCTGGTGCTCGACGCCAAGATGAGCTTCGATTCGAACGCGCTCTACCGCCACCCCGAGGTCGAGGCGCTGCGCGACGAGACCGAGGAAGATCCGGCCGAGGTCGAGGCGAGCAAGTTCGACCTTGCCTACATCAAGCTCGACGGCAACATCGGCTGCATGGTCAACGGCGCGGGCCTGGCGATGGCGACGATGGACATCATCAAGCTGAATGGCGCGTTTCCGGCCAATTTCCTTGATGTCGGCGGCGGCGCGAGCAAGGAAAAGGTCACCGCCGCGTTCAAGATCATCCTGAAGGATCCTGCGGTAAAGGGTATCCTTGTCAATATCTTCGGCGGGATCATGAAGTGCGATATCATCGCCGACGGAATCGTCGCGGCGGCCAAGGAAGTGAACCTCTCGGTCCCGCTGGTGGTCCGGCTGGAGGGCACCAACGTGGCCGAAGGCAAGGCGATCCTCGCCAATTCGGGCCTGCCGATCGTGGCGGCCAACGATCTGGGCGATGCCGCGCGCAAGATCGTTGCGGAAGTGAACAAGGCGGCCTGAGCCGCACCTGACTGGAAAAAGGAAGCAGCATGAAAGCCCTGGTCTGCGTCAAGCGTGTGATCGATTACAACGTGAAGCCGCGGGTTAAATCCGACGGCACCGGGGTCGATCTCGCCAACGTCAAGATGAGCATGAACCCGTTCGACGAGATCGCGGTCGAGGAAGCGATCCGGCTCAAGGAAAAGGGCGTCGTCACCGAAATCATCGCGCTGTCGGTCGGCCCGCAGAAGGCGCAGGAAACCTTGCGCACCGCGCTGGCGATGGGCGCGGATCGCGCGATTCTGGTCGTGACCGACCCCGAAATCAATGGGGGGGAGGTCGAGCCGCTCACGGTCGCCAAGATCGTCAAGGCTGTGGCCGACGAGGAACAGCCCGGCATCATCATCACCGGCAAGCAGGCGATCGATGACGATGCGAACCAGGTCGGCCAGATGGTCGCCGCGCTGATGGGCCGCCCGCAGGGCACTTTCGCCAACGAGATCAGTGTCGAGGGCGATAGCATCGTCGTGAAGCGCGAGATCGACGGCGGGCTCGAGACCGTGCGGCTGACCGCCCCGGCGATCGTCACCACCGATCTGCGACTCAACGAGCCGCGCTATGCCTCGCTGCCCAACATCATGAAGGCCAAGAACAAGCCGATGGCGCAGAAAACCCCTGCCGATTACGGCGTGGATACTACGCCGCGGCTTAAAACGCTGAAAGTCACCGAACCGCCGGTGCGCAGCGCCGGGATCAAGGTTGGCTCGGTCGATGAACTGGTCGCCAAGCTCAAGGACATGGGAGTGGTTTCGTGAACACGCTGATCTGGGTCGAGCACGACAATACGAGCGTCAAGGACGCTACCCTGGCGGTCGTCACCGCCGCCGCCAAGCTGGGCGAAGTGACCGCGCTGGTCGCCGGTACGGGCTGCGATGGAGCGGCCCAGGCCGCCGCGCAGATCGAAGGCGTGAGCAAGGTGCTCAAGGCCGACGATGCGGCCTATGCCAATGCGCTGGCCGAAAATGTCGCGCCGCTGGTCGCCGGGCTGATGGCCGGTTACGACGCGTTCCTCGCCCCGTCGACCACCACCGGCAAGAACATCGCCCCGCGCGTCGCCGCGCTGCTCGACGTGATGCAGATTTCCGACATCCTTTCGGTCGAGGGCGGCAAGACCTTCACCCGCCCGATCTATGCCGGAAATGCCATCGCCACGGTCGAATCGAGCGATGCCAAACTGGTCATCACCGTACGCGGCACCGCTTTTGCCAAGGCGAACGCCACCGGTGGTTCGGCGAGCGTCGAGGCAGTCTCCGGCCCCGGTGAATCGGGGCTTTCCAGCTTTGTCGGCAGCGAAATCGCCAAGAGCGAACGCCCGGAATTGACGTCGGCAAAAATCATCGTTTCGGGCGGGCGGGCGCTCAAGGATGCGGACACGTTCCAGCAGATCATCATCCCGCTGGCCGACAAGCTGGGCGCAGGCGTCGGCGCAAGCCGCGCGGCGGTCGATGCGGGCTATGTCCCCAACGACTACCAGGTCGGCCAGACCGGCAAGATCGTCGCCCCGGAAATCTATATCGCGGTCGGAATTTCCGGCGCGATCCAGCATCTTGCGGGGATGAAGGACTCCAAGACCATCATCGCCATCAACAAGGACGAAGACGCGCCGATCTTCCAAGTGGCGGATATCGGCCTGGTCGGCGACCTGTTCACCCTGGTGCCGGAGCTGACCGCGAAGATTTGAGCGCGTCTTGCACTCCGCGCGCTGGCCTTTAGGATCGCGCGGATGACGGGGCAGGGATGGCGCATACGACTGGCCGGGGGGACGTTGCTGGCGCTCGGCGTCGTCTCGCCGCTGGCCTGGGCAGCAGCGGCTGAGCCGATCTCGCTCGCCCAGGACGGGCCCTGGGTTGCCAATTTCGATGACGATTCCTGCCAGCTTATAGGCCGGTTCGGCACCGGCAAGACCTCGATCGTCGCGATCTTTACGCGCTATCAGCCTTCGGATGGTTTCGATCTCGCGCTTCAGGGCGCAAGCCTCGAACGGGAGGGCTCCAGCAGCCAGATCAAGCTCGTATTCGGCCCCGGATTGCCCGAGCAGGAAGCTTTGGCGACGCTAGGGACGCTGGGCAGCAAGCCATTGATGATGTTCAACGCGTTGCGGCTCGATCGCTGGGCCCGGTCGCCCAAACTGCGCGACGAGGCTCCTCCTGCGATTTATCCCGAGCAGGAAGCCGCCATCTCGACACTCACGGTGCGGCTGGGTGGGAAGCGCAACTACCGGCTTGAACTCGGCTCGATGGGCAAGCCGATGGCGACGATGCGGACCTGCATGGACGGACTGCTCAAGCACTGGGGCTACGATCCGGTGGCATTCGCCGCGCAGTCGCGCGGGGCAGTACCGCTTAGCAATCCCGGCACCTGGGTTACCTCGGCCGACTATCCCTCGAAGGCGTTGAGGGGGGGATACAATGGCATCATCCAGTTTCGTCTCGATCTTGACGAGACCGGCAAGATCCTTGGTTGCCACATCCTCGCGCGCACAAACCCGGACGAATTTGCCCACGCCGCCTGCCGTGCGCTGACCCGTCGCGCGCGCTTCGAGCCCGCGCTCGATGCCGCCGGCAAACCGACCAAGACTTTCTACAGCGACAGCATCAGGTTCGTGATTCGATGAAGGTTCGGCAGGGGCACGGTCAAAGCGCGCCGCGTTCGTAAAGCACCAGCGCCCGTCCCTCATCGGGCTGGTGTTTGGCATATTCCGCATAGCCCAGCTTCGCTGCCACCGCCGCCGATGCTGCGTGGCCCTCCTCGATCATGCACACCGTCCGGCGCAGCCCGTGCTCCGCATCGAACCAGGCAAGCGCGGCCTGCATGGCTTCGCTGGCAAAGCCTTTGCCCCAGTGTCGCTCGGCAATGATCCAGCCCGCTTCCGGCACATCGTCCATACCCGTCCCAAACCCGCGCCAGGAATGGAAGATGCCACAGGAAGCGATGATTTCCGCACGCCCGCGCTCGCGTACGACGAATGCGCCGTAAGCATAGAGTGCCCAGCTTCCGGCATTGCGCAACAGCCGGGCGAACGCGTCCTCAGGCGTTGGTTGGGCCGGGCCGAGGAAGCGGCGGACACCCTCGGGTGATACCAGCGCCAGCAGCCCGGCATGATCGCCCAGTTGTGGCCGCCACAGTTCCAGGCGCTCGGTCATCACGACCGACTCGCTCACAAGAGGCCGTCGATCAGGTGGATCGTCACCCCGACCAGCCCGCCGACCAGCGTGCCGTTGATCCGGATGAACTGGAGGTCGCGGCCCACCGCGCCCTCGATCCGGTCGGTCACGGTCCGCGCGTCCCAGCGCTTGACCGTTTCCGACACCAGCCGGACGATCTGGTCGCCATAGCGGGTCGCGGTGCCGACAAGAGTTCGGCGGGCGAAGCGGTTGACCAGGTGCTGGAGCCGCGCGTCATGCTGGAGCGAGCGGCCCAGCTCGGCGATGCTCGCGCCGAACTGGCCGGAAAGCGCGCCATTCGGATCGCGGGTCGCGCGCAGCAGCGCGGCGCGGCCGCGTTCCCACATCCCGTCCATCCAGCGCGCGAAGGCCGGGTTGGCCAGAATTTCCATCTTCAGCGAATCGACCCGCGCCTGCATCGCGGGGTCGTGGATCAGGTCGTGCGCGAGTTGTTCCAGCCCTTCCTCGGCCTTGCGCCGGATCGGATGATCGGGGACCACGACGATCTCGGCCAACATCTTGTACAGCCCGTCGAGGATCGCATTGGCAAGGGTTTCGTCCAGCTTGGTCCAGCGCATGATCGCGTTGGCGCGGGTGTGGATCATCTCGCGGATCATCGGCTCGTTGTCTTCGAGCACCGTCCCCGACCAGCGGATAAAGTCCTCGAACAGCGGCATGTGGCGCTTGTCGGCGATCGCCGCACCGAGCAGCTGGCCGAGCAGCGGGGCGATATCGAGCTTTTCGAGCTGGGCGCGCAGCGCACCCTTGGCGATCCCGCCGAGCTTTTCGGGATCGAGCGCTTCCAGCACTTCTCCCAGCAGGTTGGCGATTCCGGTACGCAGCTTGGTGCCCCCAGAGCCATTGGCCCCGCTCGTTCGCGTATCGGACAGGTAGGCCCCCAGCGCTTGTGCTGCGTTCATCGTGCGGATGCGCCGGGCGATCACCGGGGCGGTCAGGAAATTGTCCTGCAGGAAGCCTGCCATCGTATCGGCGATGCGGTCCTTGTTGACCGGAATGATCGCGGTGTGCGGGATCGGTATGCCCAGCGGGTGGCGGAACAGCGCCGTCACCGCGAACCAATCGGCGATCCCGCCGACCATCCCCGCCTCCGCAAAGGCCAGGACATAGCCCCAGGCCGGATGGACATCGCGGAATGTCCGGGCGACCAGGAACAGCGCCAGCATCGCCACCAACAGTCCGGTGGCGAAGAAGCGCATCTTGCGTGCGCGATCGACCGGAAGCGGGGCGGCCAGCATGGATCGGCGAAACGCGCGCCGACCGGTCAAACGGATGGCGCCGGAGAGGGGCGCATTGGCGAGTATCGGCGGGGTTTCGGTATTCACTCGGCTGGAACGGCTTCACCCGGCCGGTCGTTCCGGTCATCGCCTTCCTTGTAGGTCAGCACCTTGCGGCCGAGCCACGGGCCGATCCGCTTCTCGATCCCGTCGGCCAGACTGAAACCGGCGGGCACGATCAACAGCGTCAGCAGGGTCGAGAGGATCAGCCCGCCGATCACCATCGTTCCCATCGGCGCACGGAAGGCTGCGTCGCCGCTCAGCGAGAGCGCGGTCGGCACCATGCCCGCGACCATTGCCACGGTGGTCATCACGATCGGCTGGGCGCGCTTGTGACCGGCGTCCATCACCGCGGCGAGCTTGTCGCGGCCGGCCGCCATCTCCTCGATCGCGAAATCGATCAGCAGGATCGAATTCTTCGCGACGATCCCGAACAGCATCAGCACCCCGATGTACACCGCCAGGCTGATCGACTGGCCCGTCAAGACAAGCGCGATCAATCCGCCCAACGGCGCGAGGAACAGCGAACCCATGTTGACCAGCGGAGAAACGAACCGGCGGTACAGCAGCACCAGGACCGAGAACACCAGCAGCACCCCGGCGGTCAGCGCGATGAAGAAGTAATAGATCATCTCCGCCTGCCACTCGTCCGAACCGAACGGCGCGTTCGAGACGCCCTGCGGCAGGTTCTTCATGATCGGGAGGTTGGCGATGTCCTTGTCGGCGGTCCCCTTGACCACGTCGGGGGCGAGGTCCGCGCCGATGAACACGCGGCGGCTCTGGTTGTAACGCTGGATCGTGGTCGGGCCCGAACCAAAGCCGATCTCGGCCACCCGGCTCAACGGCACGGCGCCGCCGCCGGTGGTCAGCACCGGCAGGTTGCGGATCGTCTCGATGTCACGGCGCGCGGATTCGGGCAGCTTGACCCTGATCGGCACCTGGCGGTCGGACAGCGAGAATTTCGCGCTGTTCTGGTCGATCTCGCCCTGGGTGGCGATGCGGATCGCCTGGCTCAGCGCGGTGGTGGTAACCCCCAGCTGCGCGGCGAGGTCGAGCCGCGGGGTGACGATGATTTCGGGCCGCCGCATGTCGGCCGACAGCCGCGGGGCCACCACCGTGTCGAGCTCGCTCATTTGCTGGACCACCGTGGCGGCGGTGCGGCTGAGCAATTCGGGGTTGGAGCCCGAGAGCATGACCGAAATGGCGCGTCCGGTGCCGCCGCCCGGCCCGCCACCCTGATTGTTCATGAACGAGACGCGCGCGTCGGCAATCTTTTGCAGCGCCGGGGTCAGGTCGGCTTCGAACTCCACGCTGGTGCGGGCGCGATCCTCATGGAGCGTGATGAAGATGTTGCCCGAGCCCTGGCGAATCCGCTCAAGAGCCTCGCGCACTTCGGGCTCTGCTCCGATGATCTCGGCGACCTCGTCGGCGACCTTCTCGGTCTGCTGCAGCGTGGTTCCCGGAACCATCTCGATCGAGACGCGGCTGAAATTGCTGTCGCCGGTGGGGAAGAATTCCTGCGGGATCGTCATGAACAGGACGGCGGTCATCAGGAACGAGCCGAACCCGATCCCGATCATCCACAGCCGGTGATCGCGCAAGCGCGCCATGAACCGCTTGCGCAGCGGGATGCGCCCGTCGCTGCGGCGAAAACGCTCGCGATAGGCCTGGGCGGGCCGGGTATCGAGCGACCAGGCGAGGACCTTCATGTAGCGGTCCATCATCGGACCCTCGCCATGCTCGGCATGGCCCTTGGCCTTGAGGAAATAGGCCGCGATCATCGGCGTGATCATCCGCGCCACCGCCAGGCTCATCAGCACCGCGGCGACCACGGTCAGCCCGAAGTTCTTGAAGAACTGGCCCGAAACGCCCGGCATGAGCCCGACCGGCAGGAACACCGCGACGATCGAGAAGGTGGTCGCGACCACCGCCAGGCCGATTTCGTCGGCAGCGTCGATCGAGGCCTGATAGGCACTTTTGCCCATTCGCATGTGTCGGACGATGTTCTCGATCTCGACGATCGCGTCATCGACCAGCACGCCTGCAACCAGTCCCAGCGCGAGCAGCGACATGAAATTGAGGCTGAAGCCGAGCAGATCCATGAACCAGAAGGTCGGGATGGCCGAGAGCGGGATGGCCAGCGCCGAGATGACCGTCGCGCGCCAGTCACGCAGGAAGAAGAACACCACGATGACCGCCAGCACGGCGCCCTCGATCATCGAGGCAATCGAGCTTTCGTACTGGACCTTGACGTCATCGACGCTGGTGAACAGGCGGGTAAAGCGGACCTCGCCGTTGTTCTCCTTGGAAATCTTCTCGAGTTCTTCGAGCACCCCGTCATAGACGCTGACATCGGATTCGCCGCGCGCGCGGGTGATCCCGAAGGTTACCACTTGGGCCCCGCGGACCTTGGCCATCGAGTTGAGCTCGCCATAGCGGTCGCTGACCTTGGCGACGTCGGTCAGCTTGACCGTGCGCCCGCCGGGTAGGCCGATTTCGCTCTGCGACAGCTCGAAAGCGGTCTTGGCGTTGCCGAGGACCCGGACCGACTGGCGCGATCCGGCAATTTCGGCCTGGCCGCCGGCGGTGTTGGTGTTGCTTTGACGCAGCGCGCCATTGATCTGGCTGGCGGTGACGCCGAGCGACTGCATCCGCGCCGGATCGAGTTCGACCACGATCTCGCGGTCCACTCCGCCGGCGCGTTCGACGCCCGAGAGACCGGGAATGGCGAGCAGGCGGCGCGATACGGTGTCGTCGATGAACCAGCTGAGCTGCTCGATCGTCATGTCGTCGGCCGACACAGCAAAATAGCCGATCGGCTGCGACGAGGTCTGCATCTTGACGACCTGCGGCTCGAGGATGCCGTCGGGCAGGTCGCTGCGGACCTGGTCGATCGCGTTCTTGGCCTCGTTGACCGCCTCGTTGACGTCGGTGCCGATGCGGAATTCAACGACGGTCTGGCTGCTGCCCTCGCGCGCGGTCGAGCTGATCGACTGGATGCCGGGGATCGTGCGCACCGCGCTCTCGACCCGCTGGGTGATCTGCGTCTCGATCTCGGTCGGAGCCGCACCGGGCTGTGCGATCGAGATGATCACGCCGGGGAACTCGATGTCCGGGTCGCCCTGGATCTTCATGTTCATGAACGAGACGATCCCGGCGATCGTCAGCGCCAGGAACAGGACGATCGGCACGACCGGGTTGCGGGTCGACCATGCCGAGATGTTGCGAAAGTTCATGAGATCAGGGCGTCCCGGGGGCTTAGCTGGTAGCGGCAGGCTTGGCGGTGCGCGGCACCACCTTGTCGCCCGGGGCAAGGAACCCGCCGGCGCGCAGCACGACCCGCTCGGAGCCGGTCAGCCCTTCGGTCACCGCGATGCCATCGGCAGTTACCAGCCCGGTCTTGACCGCACGCCGCACGACCTTGTTGTCCGCGCCGACGATGTAGACATAGCTGCCCTTGTCATCGCTGAGCAGCGCGGATTCGGGGAGCAGCGGCGCAACCAGCGCCCCGCTGGCGATCGTCGCGGTGGCGAACCCGCCGGGCCGCAGCGCCTCGTTATAGGGCAACGCGATCCGCGCGGTGCCCTGACGGCTCTGCGGGTCGATCGTCGGCGAAAGCTGCCATACCTGGCCCGAAAACCGCCTGTCGGTGCCGATCGGGACGACCGTCGCGGTCACTCCGGGTGAGAGCTGGGCGAGGTCGATTTCGGAAATTCCCGCGCGCAGCTCCATCTCGCCGCCACGCGCCAGCCGGAACAGGACACCGCTCGCGCCGCCGACCACCTGGCCGGGCTCGGCATTGCGTTCCAGCACCAGCCCGGCGGCCGGGGCGACGATGTTGAGCCGCGCGGTGCGGGCCTGGGCCTCGCCCAGTTGAGCGCGGGAGACGCGAACGCGCGCATTGGCGGCATCGCGCGTTGCGGTCAGCCGATCGACGTCGGCCTTGGAAACGAAGCCGCGCTCGACCAGTTTGAGCGAGCGGTCGAGATTGGCCTGGGCAAGATTGGCGTCGGCCTGGCTGACCTGGATCTGCGCGCCGAGGCTGGCGGCCTGCTGGGTCTGGACCGAACGGTCGATCACCGCGAGAACCTGGCCCTGGCCGACCCAATCGCCGGCCTCGACCAGCACGCGCACGATCTGGCCACCCTCACCGACCGAGCCAACCGGCAGTTCGCGCCGCGCGGCAAGTGTCCCGGTGGCGGTGATCGTGCCCTGGATCGTGCCCCGGCCGGGAGCGATGACGGTGACGGTCGGCGCCTGTCCGGCGCGTGCGTCGGCGGCGGGATCGGCCGCGCCCGAACGGCCCATCATGAACCACGCGACCAGCGCTGCGGCCAGAACGGCGGCGGCGATGATCCACCACATCCGGCGGCGGCTCGGCGCGACCACGTCGGCGTCGGCTCCGTAGGGGACGCCGAGTGCGGGGTAAGGCTCGGCCTTGGTCAAATCCATCGGAGTCTCGTCGTTCATGATCTTCACTTACCTTTGCCCGGCATATCGACCAAGCCTTTCGGAACCGCTCACCCGCGAGACATCGCGGATGACCAGTGTATTATCCGAATATAGCACCATCGGCAAGAAGATGTCCCACCGTTGGGCCGGAGCGGGTGTCGCGATTGCCCATAGCGGCTGCGGGGCAATCGCCTCAAGTCAAACCGGGCAATTGCCTGGTTCAGGCACGAAAAAAGACGGCGCGGGAAGCTCCCGCGCCGTTCTTGGTCGATCAGTCGCTACCGTTGGTCGAAATCGCGTGCCTATCAGCGGCTCAATACTTGAGCTGGCGCTCGTACAGGTCCCGGTAGTGCTGGATGCGGGTGACCCGCAAGCCTTGCATGCCCGAGCGATCGACCGCGCGCTGCCACGAGGCGAACTCCTCGAGCGTCAGGTTGTATCGGTCGCAAACCTCGTCGATCGACAACAGCCCGCCGTTGACCGCCGCGACGACCTCGGCC
>JBBSKI010000024.1:0-24028 GCA_038256425.1 Sphingomonadales bacterium | reverse complement strand
GTTTCTCGCCAAGGTGACTTCCGACGAACTGCTCGCCGAACTTTCCGCCAAGGAGGCGTTCGGGCGCCCGGCCGAGGTGTGGGAGGTCGCCAACGTGATGATCTTCCTCGCCAGCGACCTGTCCAGCTACATGACCGGTGAGGTGCTTTCGGTATCGAGCCAGCGGGCATGACCGCGCCGCGCATCTACGCCAGCCCGCGCGACCTGATCGGGCAAGAAGGCACCCGCTTCGGCCCGAGCGACTGGGTCACGGTCGAGCAGGACCGGGTGAACGGTTTTGCCGAGGTCACCGGCGATCACCAGTGGATCCACGTCGATGTCGAGCGTGCAAAAGCCGGTCCGTTCGGCGCAACGATCGCCCATGGCTATCTGACGTTGAGCATGGTCAACCTGTTCCTGCCGCAACTGGTTGAGGTTCGCGGTTTCACCCATGCGGTCAACGTCGGGGCCGACCGGTTGCGCTTCCTCAGCCCGGTCAGGGTCGGCAGCCGCATCCGCGCCACCGGCGAGGTCGTCGCGGTCGAGGAGCTCAAGGGCGGGGTCCAGGCCGTGGTCCGCGTCGTCATCGAGATCGAGGCCGAAAACGGCCAGCCAGGCGACAAGCCCGCACTGACCATCGATACCATCAGCCGCTATTATCCGGAGTAGAAACGATGCCGACACCCGAACAGATGACCAGCGCCGTCCACGGTTATGTGGAAGGCTTTGCGAACGCCGACGTCGAGGCAATCGTCGCGCTGTTTGCCCAAGACGCAGTGGTGGAGGACCCGGTCGGAACCCCGCCCAAGGTCGGACACGATGCGATCCGCGCGTTCTATGCGTTCTCGGTCGGCACCGGGGCCAAACTCCACCTCGAAGGCCCGATCCGGATCGGCCCGGATTTTGCCGCGTTCGCCTTCCAGGTCCGCCTGACGATGGACGGCAAGGATGCCACGGTCGACGTGATCGACGTCTTCCGGTTCGACGAGGCAGGCAAGGTGCGGCGGATGGAAGCCTACTTCGGGCCCGGCAACTTCACCGGGATGTAAGGGGTAGCGCGATGGCCTGGACGCTGCAGCAGCTCTCCGATCTGGAGGATATCCGCCAATTGAAGGCGCGCTATTTCCGGTGCATCGACACCGGCAATGAGGCTGAGCTGGCGATGCTGTTCACCCAGGACGTCGATGTCGATCTGAAGGGCGGGGGTTATCGCCTGCGCGTCCAGGGGCGCGGCGAGATGGTCGATTTCATCGGTTCGAGCTTCAATTCCGATATCGTCGCAATGCACCACGGGCACACCCCGGAAATCGGCTTCACCGGTCCCGACGAGGCCAGGGGCACGTGGTATCTGCAGGACCGCTTCATCGATCCGGTGCGCGGCACCGATACGGTCGGCTCGTCGCTCTATCACGATACCTACCGCCGCACCGCCGCCGGCTGGAAGATCGCGGCGAGCGAGTACGAGCGGGTTTACGAGGAAGTCTCACCGATCCGCCCGGACACGAAATTGACCGCGCACTTGCTGGCAACCACCGGCCGTCCGCCCGAAAAACGGGTCGACACCGCCCGCTGGCTGACATGGTATGACGAGGAAGCGACCGATGACTGAACGTCAACAGGGGTCTTTGGCCGACACATGGCGCGCGTTCTGCGCCGATCTGGCCGAGGCGGGGGCGGTGCTTGATCGCGGGCCGGAAAGCCCGCTCGATCAGGCCGAGGGGCTGCGTTACCTCTCGCGCCTGACGCGCACCGCGCTCAACATGCTGGTCGATTCCAGCGACCCGGATTTCCCGCGCGTGTTCATGCTGTGCGACGACAAGCTGAAGATCGGCGCGGACAATCCCGACAACATCTACCAGCAGTTCTGCGTCCGCGGCGACCGGCGCTACCGGGTGTGGGGGACGCGCGGGACGGTGCCCTATCTCTCGCTCGGCTCGAAGGCGAACCGCTACGCGATCGACGGAACGATGGCCTCGACCGGCGAGATCGAGTTCGCCGACGTGAAGCTTGCGCCAGACGGAAGCTACGAGATTTTTGTCGGGAAAGAGCGCGAGGGGGACAACTGGCTGCCGCTCGCCGACGATTCGACTATCGTGATCATCCGCCAGACCTTCGAGGACAAGGCCAGCCAGGTCCCGGCCACGGTCAATGTCGAATGCCTCGATGGTCTCTCGCACCCTGCGTTGCTCACTCCCGAGGCGATCCGCGCCCAGCTGGCCCACACCGCGGCGTGGGTGAAGGGTACGGCGGGCACCTTCGCGAGCTGGGCCGAAATGTTCATGGCCGCCCCCAACCGCATTTTCGAGCATGACCAGGGGTTCTTCCAGAAAGCCGGGGGCGATCCGCAGATCTGGTACGGGCACGCATTCTACGATCTCCAGCCAGGCGAGGCGTGGGAGCTTACTTTCACTCCGCCGCCGGGGACGCGGATGTGGAACTTCCAGATCGACAACTGGTGGATGGAATCGCTCGATCACGTCCACCACAAGATCTGGGTCAACCATACGATGGTCACCCCCGAACCCGACGGCAGCGTGCGCCTGATCTGCGCCGACGCCGATCCCGGCCCAGAAGCGGGGCGCGGAAACTGGCTCGATCTGGCGGGCCACCGCAGCGGAACGGCATTGTTCCGCTGGATCGACGCGCCCTCTCATCCCGTGCCGCAATGCCGGGTGATCCGCTTGTGAATGACGCGCTGTTCGCCCCGGCTCGGCTGGGCGCGCTCGAGTTGCCGAACCGGATCGTGATGGCGCCGATGACCCGTGACCGGGCTGGGCCGGGCGACGTTCCGACCGCGGCGATGATCGAATACTACCGCCAGCGCAGCAGCGCCGGGCTGATCGTCAGCGAGGGCGCGCAGCCGGTGCCCGAAGGCAAGGGCTATTGGCGCACGCCCGGGATCCACTCACCGGAACAGATTGAGGGTTGGGCGCGGGTGGCCGAGGCGGTTCATGCCGAGGGGGGCCGGATCGTCATCCAGCTGATGCACTGCGGGCGGGTCGTGGTTCCCGCCAACCGCGGCTTCGATGCCGAGGTGATCGGCCCGTCTGCGATTGCCTGCCCCGATAAAGTGCCCGGCCCCGACGGCATTCCCGCGGCGACCGCGATGCCCCGGGCGATGACCGTGCAGGACATTGCCGACACGGTCGAGGGTTACGCGCAGGCTGCCCGCAATGCCCGCGCGGCGGGGCTCGACGGGGTCGAACTACACTGCGCGAGCGGTTATCTTGTCAACCAGTTCCTCAATTCAGCCAGTAACTTGCG
Organism: Sphingomonadales bacterium; assembly: GCA_038256425.1. Taxonomy (GTDB): domain Bacteria; phylum Pseudomonadota; class Alphaproteobacteria; order Sphingomonadales; family Sphingomonadaceae; genus Novosphingobium. Next base: position 20,785 of record JBBSKI010000024.1, on the reverse strand, counting down.
TGACGATGCTTATGGCGGTTGTGCGCAGAGCCGGGTGCGATTTGCCGCCGAGGTGCTGGCTGCGCTGGCTGGGGCTATCGGCGGCGACCGGGTGGGTTTCCGGATTTCGCCCGGCAATCCCTACAACGGCATGGACCCGGACGATCCGGCCGAGACATTCATCGGGCTGCTGCGCGCCGTCGCCGACTTCGGCCTGGCTTACGTCCACGTGATCGACATGCAGCTCGCTGAACTCGACGTGCTGGCGATGGTCCGCACCCATTGGCGCGGGGCGGTGATCGCCAACAACCTGCTCACGCCCGACAGCGCCGCCGCGCTGATCGCGGATAACCGCGCCGACGCGGTTTCGTTCGGGCGCGCGTTCATCGCGAATCCCGATCTGCCGCGCCGCTTCCGCGAAGGCGCGCCGCTGGCAAAGCCCGACTATGCGCTGCTCTACACTGGAGAGGAGCGCGGCTACATCGATTACCCGGCGCTGGGGTAGGCCGGTCCGGGTCAGGCCCCGGCTCCGGACCCCGCCTGCGCCTTGACCATGTCGAGCGCGACATCGACGATCATGTCCTCCTGTCCGCCGACCATCTTGCGGCGACCGAGCTCGACCAGGATCGCTCGGGTATCGAGACCATAATCGGCGGCGGCTTTCTCGGCGTGCCGCAGGAAGCTCGAATAGACCCCGGCATAGCCCAGCGCCAGGGTCTCGCGGTCGACCCGCACCGGGCGATCCTGCAAGGGGCGGACGAGATCCTCGGCGGCGTCCATCAGCGCCATGACGTCGCAGCCGTGGTTCCAGCCCTTGCGGTCGGCGGCGGCGGCGAACACCTCGAGCGGGGCGTTGCCCGCGCCCGCGCCCATTCCGGCCAGGCTCGCGTCGATCCGGACCGCGCCACACTGCGCGGCGACGATCGAGTTGGCGACGCCCAGCGACAGGTTGTGATGCGCGTGCATCCCGCGCTGGGTTTCGGGGCGGAGCACCCGGTCATAGGCCTCGAGCCGCGCGCGCACCCCGTCCATGTCGAGCGCGCCGCCGCTGTCGGTCACATAGACGCAGTGCGCGCCGTAGCTTTCCATCAGCAACGCCTGACTGGCCAGCGCCTCCGGCTCGATCATGTGGCTCATCATCAGGAACCCGCCAACGTCCATGCCCAGGTCACGGGCGATGCCGATGTGTTGTTTGCTGACGTCCGCCTCGGTGCAGTGCGTGGCGACGCGGACCGAGCGGACCCCGAGATCGTAAGCGCGGCGCAGTTCGTCGACCGTACCGAGGCCGGGCAGGATCAGCGTGGTCAATATCGCGCGTTCGAGCACTTCGGCGACCGCCTCGAGCCATTCCCAATCGGTATGCGCGCCGAAGCCGTAGTTGAAGCTCGTGCCCGACAGCCCGTCGCCGTGGGCGACCTCGATCGCATCGACCCCGGCCTTGTCGAGCGCGGCGGCGATCGCGCGAACGTGATCGAGCCCGTACATGTGCCGGATCGCGTGCATTCCGTCGCGCAGGGTGACGTCCTGGATATAGAGCTTGGCTCCGCTCTCGACATCGAATGCGGGCATCACACGCGCTCCCTGGCTGCGGCAGCCATGCGCCGGGCGGCGAGCAATTCGCCGGTCGCCTTGGCGGCTGCGGTCATGATGTCGAGATTGCCCGAATAGGGCGGCAGGTAGTCGCCTGCGCCTTCGACCTCGAGGAAGATCGAGGTCTTGATTCCGGTAAATTCGCCACGGCCGGGGATCTTCAGCTTGCTGTTATCGCCGTACCGCTCGAACTGGACCTCCTGCTTGAGGCGGTAGCCGGGGACGTATTTCTGCACTTCGGCGACCATCGCCTGAACCGACGCGCGGATTGCCGCTTCGTCGCCGCCTTCGGACAGCGTGAACACGGTGTCGCGCATGATCATCGGCGGCTCGGCGGGGTTGAGGATGATGATCGCCTTGCCCTGCGCCGCGCCGCCGACCTGCTCGATCGCGCGGGCCGTGGTGCGGGTGAATTCGTCGATGTTGGCGCGCGTTCCCGGCCCGGCCGAGCGCGACGAGACCGAGGCGATTATCTCGGCGTAATGCACCGTTGCCACCCTGCTAACAGCCGCGACCATCGGGATCGTCGCTTGTCCGCCGCAAGTCACCATGTTGACGTTGGGCTGGTCGAGATGCGCTTCCATGTTGACCGGGGGCACGGTGAACGGCCCGATCGCGGCGGGGGTGAGATCGACCACCTGGATGCCGTCGGCGCGCAGCGCCTCGTCGTGGAGTTTGTGGGCAGAGGCGCTGGTCGCGTCGAAGGCGATCCCGATCTCGGGATAGCAGGCGAGCTTCTTCAGGCCCTCGATCCCCTCATGGGTGGTCGCGATGCCGCGTTCGCGCGCCATCGCCAGGCCTTCGGAGGCGGGATCGATCCCGACCACTGCGACCAGTTCCATGTTCTGGGGATACTTGATCATCTTGATCATCAGGTCGGTGCCGATGTTGCCCGAACCGATAATGACTGCCTTAACCCGCGCCACTCGCATTCTCCCACTGGAGCTCCTCGTCTACTCCGGTTTGCCGGACCAGCAGAGTCGCCAGCTTGCAGTTTATCTCATCTGGTGAGATTGAGGATCGATGTCGACGCCGCCCAACCAGTCGCTCGCGCGGGGCCTCGCGGTGCTGACCGCAGCGGGCCGGGGTGCGCGCACGCTCGCCGCGCTGGCCGAGGTGACCGGGCTACCCCCGGCGACCGTCCACCGCCTGGTCCTCACGCTGGAGGCACAAGGCTTCCTTGAACGTCCGGTTCGCGGAACGATCGTTCCGGGGCCTGCGCTGACGCAATTCGCCGCAGACTTCGGACCGCACGATCGGCTCGCGGCGATCGCCCGGCCGCTGATCCGGCGGCTTGCGGCGCGGCTGCGCGCGCCGGTGCAACTCGCCGTGCTCGAAGGCGATATGGCGACCTATCTGGTCAAGGAGGGCGAGGGCAGCGATGCGCTGTTCACCCGCGAGGGCGGGCAGCTCGAAGCCTATTGCTCGGCACTCGGAAAGGTGCTGCTCGCCGCGCTGCCCGCACCGGAACGCGAAGCCTACCTTGCCGGGGGGCCGTTTCCGCCGCTGACCGCGCGGACCATTACCGATCCGGCGTTGCTGGCCGCCGAACTGGAGCGCACTGCCGCGCGCGGATACGCCCGAGATGAAGGCGAAGTCGACGTCGGCCTCAGCTGCCTCGCGGTGCCGGTATCCGGTGGCAGCGCGGCGCTTTCGCTTTCGTTGCGGGGCGGCGTCCGCCCGGGCATTCGCCACCGCGCGATGCTGGGCGCTTGCGCGACCGCGATAGAGGAGGCGCTGCTTACGAAATCGTAATTCTGCGCCCCATTATTGCGCAAATCATCGTTGAAAACCGGCGACCTTCCACAACTGCGTATTTTATCTTGACAGAGAGACCCTGTTTCTGCGAATTCGGCGCGGGACGACGGGCGGATTCAATCCGCCGGATCACTTTGGGAGGATCGACGATGCGCAGGCTCAGCAGCTCACACTTGTTTATGTCCAGCGTTGCCGCTGTGGCACTCGCGGCGCCTGTATCGGTCGTCGCCCAGGATGCGCCCGCCGAGGAAGAAAGTGGGCGGCTGGGCGAGATCGTGGTCACCGCCGAAAAGCGCGGCCAGAACCTCCAGGAAGTGCCGCTGGCGATTTCGGCGGTGCAGTCCGAGGAACTCGAACTGCGCGGGTTGACCGAAGCCAAGGACCTCTCGGCGATCGCGCCAAACGTCGCGGTCAACGGCGGCACGACCAATGCCACGGCCGCGGTCATCACCATCCGCGGAATTCCGACGCCCGCTGACGAGACCCAGGGCTTCGACAGTCCGATCGGGCTCTATGTCGACGGCGTTTATATGGCTCGCTCGTCGGCCTCGTCGTTCGAGGTTGCGGATATCGAGCGGGTCGAAGTGCTGCGCGGGCCGCAGGGCACGCTGTTCGGCCGCAACACCACCGGCGGTGCGATCAATTTCATCACCAAGCTGCCCGATGACGAAGCCGGCGTGAAGGTGCGCGCGGGCTACGGCAATTACAACGCATACCATGCGCGGGCGATCTTCAACACCGGCGACATCGACGGCAGCGGCTTGAAGATGAGCTTCGGCGCACTCCATCGGCAGCGCAACGGCATCGTCGACAACATTCTCCAGCCCAGGGACCGGCTCGATCCCGGCGGCAACCGGACCGACAGCTTCCGCTGGGCCACGCTGTTCGAGAATGGCAACCTGACCTTCACCAATATCTTCGACTACACCCGGATCAAGGGCGTGCCGCACGCCAGCCAGCTTGCCCAGTTGGGCAATGGTGTATTCCGGCCGAACGTGACGATCGACGGCTTCACCTTCGCGCAGGTCCAGCCGGCCAACGTCGCGGGCTATCTCGCCTCGGCAACCGCACTCGAACCGCAATGCGGCGCGCCGCTGGCTTCGGTCAGCCGCCGACGCCTCGATTCGATCTGTCTCGAACAGGCGCGCCCTTCGACCGACAAGCTCTATGGCAACATGACCCGGTTCGAGCTTGACCTCGATGCCGTGACGATCCGCTCGACCACCGCGTTTCGCAAGTGGAAGAACGAGATCGAAGGCAGCGATCTGGATGGGCTCGGCACGATCCGGGGCCCGCTGTTCAGTCAGGCCACATTGTTCAACGGGATGCCGGCTGGCCTGATCGGGTTTGTGCTCCCCCCAGCGCAGGCCGCCTTTGCGCCGTTCATCGCGGCCACCCCGGTCCCGACCACCACCCAGCCGCTGTTCCAGGCCGCGAATGAGCGGCGCCAGCGCCAGTTCAGCCAGGAACTCGAGATCGTCTCGCAGACCGGCGGTGCGTTCGAATGGGTGCTCGGCGCGTTCTACTTCAAGGAGCACGGCTTCGAGCGCAATCCGCAGAACTTCCTGTTCGTGCTGGATACCAACCAGGCGGTGTTCACGGACGCCAGCTTCGGTCCGCTCGGAGCAGGGTTCCGCGCCGCCAACCCGGCGCGCTTCCGCGGCGTCCCGCAAAGCTCGACGCTGGGCTACACGGCGGACGGCCGTAGCATCGCGGTCTACGGTCAGGGGTCGATTCGCCCGGGCGGTGCCGACGGCCCGCTCGGGATTACGCTCGGCCTGCGCTACACCTGGGACAAGAAGTGGATCGAGCGATTTCAGAACGGGGCGACGCCGATCACCGGGGCCGAGCTTGCGCTCAACAAGCGCAGCGCCAAGTTCAGCGAGCCGACCGGCCACGTCACGGTCGACTACCGTGCGAGCGATGACGTCAACCTCTATGCCCGCGCCGCGCGCGGCTATCGTTCGGGCGGGTTCAACGCCCGCCAATCGACCAGCGTCGCCAACAACGTCCCGCTGATTCCGTTCGATTCAGAGAAGATCGACTCCTACGAAATCGGCGCCAAAACCGAATTCTTCGATCGGCTGCGGTTGAACGTCGCGGCGTTCTATAACGTGTACAACAACCAGCAGGCGACGATCCCGATTCCGATCGTCGGCGGCGGGAGCTTCGGCACCCAGGTCGTCAACGCGGGCAAGACGATCTACAGCGGGTTCGAGGTCGAGGCCCGGCTGGCCATCACCGACGGCCTGACCGCCGATGGTTCGGTCGGTTACGTCCACAAGAACGTCAAGCGCTTCCCCGGGGCCGACATCACCGGCACGGTGCGCAACATTGCCGATGTCATCCGCCCGGGCAATTCGCCCGATTACACCGCCAACGCCGGGCTGACATATTCCGCGCCGATCGGCGGCGAGGCACGCCTGACCGCCCGTGGTGGGTGGAGCTACGTTTCCTCGCAGACGATGTTCAACAATCCCCTGACCGCGCCGTTCCAGGACGCGACCTCGGCACGGTCGCGCGGATTGTTCGACGCCCAGCTCAAAATCGACCGGATCGCGCTGGGCGGCAGCGAGCTGAGCGTCATGGTCTGGGGCAAGAACCTGACCAACAAGAAGTACGTCTCGCGCGGGATCGACTTCGGCCAGCTCGGCTTCGGCTCGACCATCTACGGCGACCCGCGGACTTATGGGCTGACCGCCGAAATCGAGTTCTGACCGGAGCGCATCCGGACATCGCAGAAGGGCGCGGGCCGAGAGGCTCGCGTCCTTTTGCGTGCCCGCGGTCTAATTCAGATCGCCATCGTCATGGAATATCCACCATTCGCGTAATTATTACCGCTTATGGATACGCAAAAGCGAGCGATTGCACCGATATTGCCCACCAACGCGGTATCACACTGGACATGCATCGCCTTTCCCGATAAATCTTTGTGGCCTCAAAAGGAGCATGCCGACCATGGCTACCACCGCCGAATACGGGCTTGGCGAAAACACCTATCCGCGCGGCTGGTTCATGGTGGCCGATGCGACGAAGGTTCAGGATCGACCGCTCAACACACGCTATTTCGGCGAGGACATGGTGATCTACCGCGGCAAGAGCGGGCGGGTCTATGCGGTTTCGGCCTATTGCCCGCACATGGGCACGCACCTTGGCAAGAACTCCACCTCCTATGTCGTCCAGGACAACGAGCATATCGATGGCGAGGGGCTGCGCTGCCCCTATCACGCCTGGCGGTTCGACGGGGCGAGCGGCAAGTGCGACGACATCCCTTATTCGCCCGCGCCGATCCCCAAAGCGGCCTGCGTCAAGTCATGGCCGGTCAAGGAACGCGCCGGAGTGATCTGGCTGTGGCACGATGCCGAGGGCGGCGCGCCGGACTACGACGTTCCGGCTTTTGCGAACTACGACAGTCCGCAGTGGACTCCGTGGGCGATCGACGATCTCGGCGAGCTGGCCTGCCACCCGCAGGAGGTGATCGATAACATGGCCGACAAGGCGCACCTCGTGCCGGTCCACGGTTCGGCCGACATGGAAAGTTTCGTCAACGAGTTCGACGGCCACGTCGTCCGCCAGTTGCTGGTCGCCGGGCACAAGACGCTGGTTTCGGGCGCGGGGGCGATGACCAACGACACCTGGTATACCGGGCCGGGCATTCTCCAGTCGACGATGGAGGGCGAATACCCCTCGCTGATCCTGATCTGCCACACGCCGGTAGATGACGGGACGATCCACGTCTGGCACGCGCTGCTGGTCAAGACCACCGACGTGGCGATGGCGCGCGGTTACCAGGCGGCGAGCCTGGCGGCTTTCTCGCAGGACTTCGAGATTTGGTCCAACAAGCGCGCCTGCATCCACCCGCTGATGGTCAAAGGCGACGGGCCGTTCCACAAAGTGCGAATCTGGTACAAACAGTTTTACAACCCCCGCGCCCGGGCCGCCGAATTCCAGACCCGGGTCAACGGTGTGGTGGAGACCGGTGGCACGACCAACGCGCCCTGGTCGGATGCGGCCTGAGGGGGGCGAAATCGCCGCCATTTTATTCTCGCAAGCAACAAGCTTCGGTTGGTTCGCTCGGTTGCGTCGGGCAAAAAGCGTGATATCTTTCGCAGGGGTCGCCTCTCCGTAGGAGGCGCAGGTGCAGTTGAAGGTTCCACGGCGGGCAGAAGACATCGACATCGCGTGGATGGAGGCCGCGCTTGGCGATCACCTGAATGGAGCGAGGATCGAGCGCGTCGAAACCAGGCGGTTTACCGATCCCGGACAAACTTCGGAAGCGATCGATATTGCCGTTATCTTTTGCGATGACGCCTGCGCTCTCCCAAAGCGCTATATCGCCAAAATAGGCAGCAACGATCCCGACGTTGTGGCTTTGACCAAGATGTTCGGCATGTACACCCGTGAAGTCGCATTTTATCAGACCTATCCGGATGTAGGCATCTCCAAGCCAAAATGCTTCTTAGGTTTCTGTTCGCCGGACGAATCGGAAATGGTCCTGCTGCTGGAACACTTGGCACCAGCACGATCTCCATCTTGGCGACCGACGCTGGCCGAAATCGAGCTTGCTTTGGGTCATCTGCCTGCCTTTCAAGCGAAGTGGTGGAATGCGCCTGGATTAAAGCAGCAAGCCTGTCTCATCTGCACAAATGAGAGGTTTTTCGCCAACGGTTTCGCCGCAGCCGCAGCCGCGGCTGACGAAGTTTTGGACGTTCATGGTAAAGACGCCGAAACTGCAGTCGCTTGCGTTGTCGCCGTGAACGATAGGATTGGAGAGTGGCAGGCCTATCTGGATTCACGAAACTACACCATCGTCCATGCCGACTATCACGGGAAGCAAATGTTCATGCCGTCCAGCGACGGAGGAAATTTCGCGATAATTGACTGGCAGTATCCGTATGTTGCGGAAGGTCCGTGGGACTTCGCGCGTTTGCTGGGTACTTGCCTGCCAAACTCGGATTGGGAGAAGCATGGAGACAGGCTGATCGACGCGTATCACGACGGCCTCGTAGCAAACGGCGTGACGGGCTATTCCCGTGACGATCTGCTCGATGGGATTCGAATGGGCTTGATATACAGCGCGTCGATCAGTTGCATCGCGGCAAGATCGACCGACACCAATATTGTGGCAAAGGAATGTGATGCACTTGGTTTGGATTGGAAAGATGTATGGTTCACCCGCCACAATCGGATGATGATCGATCTGGACGTGGAAGGGTTTGTCCGCAGGATCTAGGAAGCGTTCGAAGGGCCGTTATGTTCGGCGATGTTGGCCTCGTCTGAGCTATCTTTTGGCGTCCGCTACCCACCCCACCTCGATCGTCGCCCCGTGCGCGACACGGAGCCCCGTGTCGAGCACGGGCGGTGAGGGTGAGGATGCGGATCAACACGCATAACTTGACAAAACGAACCGTATCGGTTATACGCCCGCCCGCAACGGGTGCGGTGGGCGGTTTGCGCTTTGCTTTTCGCCTCCGCTTGACGGTCCGGGTCCGGCAGGCTGAACAGGCGAGTTTCGCGTGACCTCTCGCCGGTCGTTCGCAAACGATTGTCACGCCGCCACGCTCGTCTGGTTCGAGCACCAAGGCCCCGGCCGTCGCCCGTTCGCATTTCTCCCGGCGTTAAACCGCGCTCGCCGGCGGAGGACGAACGGCGTCTAATCGGCTTCGGGAATCGCTCCCGCGCCGGTGATCTTCACCACCCGGGCGTTGTACTTGAAGGTCTTGACCGCGATCGAGGTTTCGACGTGATGGACACCCGGCATCGCCAGGATCTGGTCCGAGGCGACCGTTACCAGTTCCTCGAGTTCCTCGAACAGGCAGATCGCGATGATGTTCGATCGGCCCATCGTAATCAGCACGCCGGTGACCTTGGGGATCTTGGCGATCTCGTCGGCGATGGCGCGAACCCGGTCGACTTCGGTCTGGATCGCGATGAACGCCAGTTTCACCGCGCCTTGCGTGCCCAGGCTGGTCAGCGCGGTAAACGCGATCAGCTTTTCCTGCTGGAGCCGCCGGATCCGCCCGCGCACGGTGCCTTCGGTAACGCCCAGATCGGCTGCGATCTTGCGATTGCTGACCCGCGCATCGCGCCCCAGCACCTCGATCAGCTGGCGGTCGAAATCGTCGAGTTGCGGGGTCGCCATCAGCCGTCTTTCGCTTCGATCGGGGCGACGTCGAACTCGTACTTGACCACGTCGATGGCGATCGCCGGAACCAGCGAGCGGATCCCGTGAATCTTGGCGAGCTTGTTGAGCATCAGATCGGCCAACCCATCGAAATCGTGCAGCGCGACGAGCACGTCGATGTCGTAGCGGCCGGTGACCAGGTGCGCGGCGAAGACTTCGGGCAACTTGGCCAGTTCCTCGGCGACTTCGCTCGCCGGCCGTCCTTCGACCTCGATCGCCACTTCGAGCAGGACGTTGTAGCCGTGCGCCGAAAAGTCCGAGACCGCGACCACCCGCAAGGCGTTGGCGTCCTCCATCCGGCGGATGCGGGACGAAACCGTGGCCGCGGTGAGCCCCAGGATGTCGGCGATCTGCTGGTTGGTGGCGCGCCCGTTCTTGCGCAAGTGCGCGACGATGGCGCGGTCGATATCGTCCATCGTGATGGTGGGGGCGCTCATGGGCGGGTCTGTTGGCGGGCGCTGCATGGACCGTCAAGCCGCTTGTGGCGCGGCGTCGTCGGCGCGCATCGCCAGGCCCGCGGGATCGAAGCGCTCGATCGGGCGAGTCTCGACCCATTCGACCGTCAGCCGCCGCTCGGCGAAGCGCCACGCGCCGCCGACCCTGGCATAGCGGTTGGCATAGCGCAGCGCCATGTCGAGCAGCTTCCAGCCCTCGGCGCCCGCGTCGATCACATGGCCCGCGATGCAGGTGGTTTCGCCGCGCGCGGTGTCATCGCCGATCTCGCTGAAGGTGTGATTGAAGACGTTGTGCATGGTCTTGAGGAAAGCCGCGTCGACCTGCGCGATCATCTGCCGCAAGCCGGCTTCACCCGCGAAGGCGGCAACCGACAGGTCGCTCGAGCCGACCAGTCCATCGGGGGCGAACAGCGCGACCAGCCCGTCGGCATCGCAGCGATCGACGCAGGACGCATAGTCCCACGCGAGCTGGCGCAAGGCCTCGCGGTCGCCCGCGCTCACGCCAGCGCCTCGCGCAATTGCTGCGCGGCGGCGGCGGTCCACTCGGCGGCGTGGGGGACCAGCGCGATCATTCCGTAGAAGCCGTGGATCATCCCCGGCGCCTCGATCACCGCAGTCGGCACCCCGGCGGCGCTCAGCCGGGCGGCGTAGGCCAGCCCTTCGTCGTGCAGCGGATCGTGCTCGGCGACCACCACAGTCGCGGAGGGAAGCCCGGCCAGGTCCCGATCTCCGGACAGGTCGGCGAGAGGGGCCGCGGCCGGCGGCGTGTCCCCGAGGTATTCGTCCCAGAAGCGCTGCATCCCAGCGAGCGGGAGGAAAGTTCCCGGACCGGCATTGGCGCGGTACGATGCGCTGTCACAGGCTGGGTCGATCACCGGATAGATCAGCAATTGATGGGCCAGCGGCGGGCCGCCCCGATCGCGCGCCATCAGCGTCACCGCCGCGGCAAGGTTGCCCCCGGCGCTGTCCCCGGCGACCGCCAGTCGTGCCGTGTCGATGCCCAGCCGCGCCGCATTGTCCGCCGCCCAGCAGGTTGCGGCGTAGCAGTCTTCGGCGGCGGTCGGATAGCGGTGTTCGGGGGCGAGGCGATAGGCGACCGAGAGCACCGCGCATTGCGCATCGCGCGCCAGCGCCCGGCAGGTCGCGTCGTGGGTGTCGAGCGTGCCCAGCACCCACCCGCCACCGTGGAAGAACACCGTCAGCGGCGGGGTCTCGCCCGCGCCCTCGGGCACATAGAGCCGTGCGGCCAGTGATGGGTCGGCGAGCGGGATCGCCAGCTGCTCGACCCGCGCCATCGCCAGCGGCTCGCCGAACGCCATCGGCGCATCGGCATAGGCGCGCACCTCGGCAATCGGCACGGTCGCCCAATCGAGCGCGAGATAGCCCGCCATGGCCTCGAACATCGGCGCGAATCCGGGGTGAATCGTCATGCGCTAGACTCCGTATCCGCCCGAGACGTTGATCGCCTGCCCGGTGACGTAAGCGCCGCGCGCCGAGGCGAGGTAGCTTACCGCGTAGCCGATTTCTTCCGGATCGCCCCAGCGCTTGAGGCACAGCGCTTTCTGCGTTTCCTCGACCCAGCCGGGTGGGAACGCGCCCTTGGCGGTGAGTTCGTGGAACATCCCGGCGTCGATCACCCCGACCAGCACTGAATTTGCCCGGATCCCGTGGCGCCCTTCCTCGCGCGCGATGCCTTTGAGGAAGCTCTCATTGGCGGCTTTGGGGGCAACCGACAGGCCATCGCGATCCGGCCAGCGCAAGTGTCCGGCCGAACCCAGATGGACGATCGAGCCGCCGCCCTGTTCGCGCATGTGCGGGACAAGCGCGGTGACCGCGCCGATCAGCCCCAGCACTTCGGTGTCGATCGCGGTGCGCCACGCTTCGATCGGGGTTTCGGCAAGGGGGAGCTGTTCGACCAGCGGCCCGGCTGCCCAGACCAGTGTGTGGACCCTGCCGTGGGCGGCGATTGCCGCTGCGATCAGTGCGGCAAGGCTGGCGGTATCCCGCACATCGCAGGCGTGGGTCGTGGCCTTGCGCCCCGCTGCCGCGGCAACATCGGCGACCGCCTGCGCGGACGCAGCCTTGCGGTTGTAGACCAGCGCCAGATCGCTTCCGTCACCCGCGAGCACTTCGGCAACCTTGCCGCCGATCCCGCCGCTCGCGCCGAACACGAGCGCGCAGCCGGGAGGGAAGGGGGCGGTCACCGCTCTTCTCCCATCCAGCATGGATGGCCTAGTTGCGTATTATCCGGCATCGTCAAATACGCATATCGGCTGAAGAGCGGTGTCGCAACAAGCGAACGCGGTGAATTATTCGTTACTCGGCCGCTTCCAGCAAGGGCTCGCCCCAATCCGGGTCGTTCTCATTGCTCAATCGGTTGGTATCGGACCACAGGCCCTCGTCCGGGACCGGCGTGATCCCCAGCTCCTTGCGGATGTCGGCGATTTGCCAGTCGGCCATCGCCCGCCAGTCGGCCAGCATCATCGGATATGTCCAGTTGCGGCCCTGCTCGGCGCCGCGGAATTCGGCTTCCAGGTTGAGCCGCATCGCTTCGGGGTAATGCAGCCCGTCCTTCATGATCGTCTTGGCCTTGAGATAGGTCGCGACGCGGTTGAAGAAGTTGGCAAGCTCGGGGTGGAAATAGCGGACCTTGGCGTGCATGTTCGCGGTGAGCAGCGCCACTTCGCCGCCGTGGTTCGGGCCGAACCCGCTGACGATGTGCTCGATGTCGTGAGTCAGCGCGGTCTGGCGCAGGTAGAAGGTCAGGTCGTTGACCACCTGGATCTCGCGGTAGAAGATGTCGAGTTCATAGCCGCTGTTGACCATGAAGTCGTACAGCGCCGCACCCAGAGTACCGGGCGCACAGTCCTTGACGTCATCCTTCTTGAAATCGGCCAGTGTCTTGTTGTCGCACCACTGCCGAAAACGCGGCAGCCGCGCCTTTTCCTCTTCGAACAGCGCCATCACCCGGGGGAAATCCTCGAGCATCATCAGCGCTTGCGCGACTTCGGGAATGTACGCGGTATTGGGCATGTCGGGCCCGTTCCGGCGCAGCATCTCCTGCGTGATCAACCCGCGCAATTCCGCACTGTTGAGGTATTTCGATGAGCTGACCAGAACCGAACTTTCGGTTTCGATCTTGCGGATCGCTCCGTTGAAATAGGCGCGTTCGCCTTCGCCAACCTTGACTTCCATTTCGCTTACTCCGCTGCTTCTACAACCCGGACGTCATCGTTCGCAGGGGAGAGGAACTGCCCCGGCTTGGCGTCGGTATAATCACCATTGTCGAAAGTCGGCTCGCCGTTGACCAGCGTCAGCCGGACAGGCGCCGCTGGGCGGGTAAAACGCCAGCCCATGCCGCCCTTACCGTCAGGTACGTCCCAAACCTTGATGAACTGGTGGTGGGTGACTTCGTCGAGATTGAAAACCGTGATGTCCGCGCGCATGCCTTCGGCAATCACCCCGCGATCGTTCAGGAAGAAATGCTCGGCCAGCTTGCCGGTCATCACGTGCACCGCCTCTTCGATGGTCAACGACTTGTCGCGTCGAACATAGTTGGTGAGCAGCAGCGCGTTTTCCCCGCCGCCACACAGCATCTGCAGATGCGCGCCCGCGTCGGAAATGTTGCCGACGGACTTGGGGTCACGCATCAACTCGATGGTCAGTTCTTCGTTCTTGGGGAACGGGGCCATGTGCACGGTCGACATAACGCCATTTGTGAGGATCCAGTCCGCCATGGCATCGCTGCGATGCAGTCCCTTGCTGGCGGCATATTCCTCAAGCGTGCCGCCGATCGGGCCAGCACCGTTCTCCGAATCGAGCAACAATAACGTCTGCGGGTTCTTCAGCGGCGAGTGGTCCCAAGCCTGCGTGTCCCAGCTTTCGCGCGCCCGTGCCCGCCAGTCCGGATCGGCCAGCAGGCGACGCTTCTCGGCATGATCTTCGGACGTCACCACCTCATGCCAGACATAGTCGTTCGACTGCGCGAAAATCAGCGATTTGGTGATGCTCAAGACACTGGTTGGCGAGACATGCGCAAAGCCCGGCCAGACATCGATTCCGCTGGCGCGCATGCTGGCAATGCTCGCCTGCATCGGCGGCAGAATATCAGCCTGGAAGCCCAGCGTCGGTATGCCGCCGGCAATCTGGACGCGGATCTTGCGTCCGGTCAGCAGTCGTTCGAGGCGCTTGAGGTCCTCGGGACCGGTCTTGCGCATGAAGGTATCGACGATCACCTGATAGCAAGTGCTGGGATAACGATCCATCACATCGAACAGCGCGGTGAACTCGGCATCGTCGGCCAGGAGGGTCGGCACGGGGCGGTTTTCGCCGTCATGATCGTGCAGATTGTCGGAGAGGCCAAGCGCTCCGGCTGCGAGCGCATCGTCGAGCAGGTCAGCCATCGTGGCGACCTCTTCCGGCGTGGCGGCGCGCTTCCAGGCTTCAACCCCCATCGCCGCGAGGCGCAGCGGAATGTGACCTACATAGCTCGCGAAATTGAGCGGCACCTTGACATTCTTTTCAAACGACTTGCGATAGTCCGACCACTTGAGCCAGTCCCACGGCACGTTCTGCTGGAAGGGTCCAAGCGGAATGTCCTCGAAGAACGAGAAGATTCCCATCACCTCGTCCTGCGCCTCCTTGGAGGGATGCAACGGCGCCATCGAGAACCCGCAGTTGCCCATGATCATCGTCGTTGCGCCGTAGCCGGGGAGCGGATCGAGCTTTGAATCCCACCACATGCTGGCGTCGTAATGGGTGTGGCTTTCGATGAAGCCGGGGGTGACGTAGCACCCGGCAGCGTCGAACACGCGTTCGCCGGCGCGGGCCGCAAGATTGGGGCCGACTTCGGCGATAATGCCGTCGACGACGCGGACATCCGCAGCGAAGGAAGGCGCGCCGGTCCCGTCGACCACGGTCCCGCCTTGAATCAGCATGTCGCTCACAGTCTTCTCTCCCAATGTATTCGAGGCGGGAATCGGTCCTTCGCTCTCGGTGCCTATCGTATGCTTGCGGCTGCCGCCGTCCACTTTGCCTTTGCGACCGGGTGCATTTGCTGACACAAAGTGGCGCATCATTCGATACGAAATAGGGGGAACTGGTGGCTGAGGCGCAGGCGCAATCGACTGCCATGCTTGCGGCGCTGCGGCGTGCGCTCAAGGGCGCGGGCTGGACCGCCAGGCGGCTGGCCGAGCGCCTCGAAACCAGCGACGCCAGCGTCAAGCGGTGGCTTGCGGGCCGGGGGCTCACCTTGTCGCGGCTCGAACAGCTTGCCGATCTGGCGGGACTGGAACTGGCGGACCTGACCACCGCGGCGGTCCGTCCCCAACGCGACCTCGCGCAGCAATTGACCCTCGCTCAGGAGCAGGCGCTGAGCGAGGACAGCATGCTCTCGTTCCTGTTCATGGTGATCGTCGGCGGCGAGCCGTGGCAGGATTTCGCGCGCGATTTCGACGTGCCCGAGCGGACGATCGAGGCGGCGCTCGCGCGGCTGGAAAAGCTTGCGCTGATCGATCGCCTGCCCGGCGGACGAGCCCGCGCGCTGCTCGATCGCAACGCCCTGTGGCGCAAATCACCGCTGCGCGAACGTTTCGAAACGCAGATGAAGAGCCAGTTTCTCGAGATGGACTTTGCCGACCTGTCCGCCGTCTACGCCTCCGAGGTGGTCAAGCTGTCGGACGCAGGCGCGGCGCGGCTGGCCGAAGCGATCGAGCGCCATCGCCGCGAGCTTCACCGCCTCGCCGAGGAAGACCGTCGCACCAGCGTGCTGCCGCGACGCTGGCACGCGGTGCTGTTCGCAGCCCGCCCGCTCGACGAGCGCGGCCTGCGGGAAGACCTTCAGTAAAGCGGCACCCCGTCGATCGTGATGCGGTGCATCAGGCGGCGGTGACCGTGGTAGTCGTTCAGCGCATAGTGCCAGGTCGATCGGTTGTCCCACATCGCCACGGTGCCCGGACGCCATTCGAGGCGGCACTGGAATTCGGCCTGTGATCCGACATTGAACAGGTGGTTGAGCAGGGTCAGGCTTTCGGGGCGGGTCCAGCCTTCGAAATGGGTGGTGAAGCCGGCGTTGACGTAGAGCAGCTTGCGGCCGGTATCGGGGTGGCGGATGCACACCGGGTGGAATACGCCGGTCGTCAGTTCGCGGCCCTTGAGATCGACGCCCTGGTCGGAATTGGAGAGGAACCCCCGCGGCCCGTAAATGTGGTCCGCGGTGTGCCAGGCGCGCAGTCCCTCGAGCGTCTTCTGCAGCCCGGGCGACAGCGAATCCCACGCCGCGCCCATGCTGGCGAACAAGGTATCGCCCCCGCTCGGCGGCAGTTCGCGCGCGACCAGCACCGAACCCATCGCCGGCACCGCATCATAACTGTGATCGGTGTGCCAGCCGCCGCCGATGTTGGTCTGCTGGTCCTCGCTTTTGCGGACCTCGGCAATCTCGGGGAAGCCGCCGTTGGCCGGGAAATAGTTGTTCACCACGATCGGGCCCAGGTGCCGGGCAAAAGCGATATGATCCTGCTCGATCAGCTGCTGGTCGCGAAACACCACCAGCCCGCGATCGGCCAGCCGGGCCCTGATTAACTCGCATTCGCGCGCGCCGACCGAGCGGAGGTCGATCCCGCCAATCTCGCTGCCGACGTGCTCGGACATCGCCTCGAAGGTAATGGTCATCCTGGTTTCTCCCTACGCCAGCTTGCCGTTCCTTTTATTACGCAGTCGGGAAGGTATGGGCAAATCGATTCATGAAACGCGCAAATCAGAAGGCACGGCGGCTTGCATTCCTGCAGTGCCCGCCTAGTCTGGCGGACGTGGGTCTAGCAGGCTTTAGGGAAGGGACAAACCGATGCGGACGGCTTGTGGAATCGACGTCTGGGATCCCGCAGTCTACGCCGACGAACCGGAGATTAACGCACGGTACCACGCGCTGCGGGCTGCCGGCCCGATCCACTGGTTCGAACCTGAATCCTACCGCCCGTTCTGGGCGCTGACCCGTTATTCCGACATCCTCGCTGTCGAACGTGACAACACGACCTGGATCAACGCCCCGCGCGTGACCCTGGTCCCCGCCGAGATCGAGGTTGCCACCCTTGAGCAATTCGGCACGCGGTGGGGCCCGGTGCGGACCCTGATCGACATGGACGAGCCCGAACACCGCAAATACCGCGCGGTGGCGCAGGCATGGTTCACCCCGCGCGCCCTCGCGAATCTTGAGCAACGGATGGCGGCGCTGGCGCGCGAATACGTCGATCGTCTCGCCGGATTTGGCGGCGAGTGCGACTTCGCCGAAGATATCGCGATACCCTATCCGCTGACGATGATCACCACGCTGCTCGGCCTGCCCGAGAGCGACAACGCAATGGTGCTCAAGCTGACCCAGGAAATGTTCCACGCCACCGACCCCGAACGGCAGCGCGCGGGCGACACTTCGGGCCTCGCCACCGCGCAACAGTTTGCGTTCTACCTGGCCGATATCCTCCAGCAGCGCCGCGAGGCGCCGCGCGACGACCTGATGAGCCTGATCGCCAACTCGACCATCGACGACGCGCCGATCCCGATCATGGAAGCGATCGCCTATGGCATCCTGCTCGCCAGTGCGGGACACGATACGACCAGCTCGAGCGTCGGGGTGGGGATGCTCGCGCTCGCCCGCAACCCGGACCAGTTCGCCAAGCTCAAGGCCGATCCGGTGGGCCTGGCGGACAGCGCGACCGACGAGATATTCCGCTGGGCGACGCCGGTCCGCCACATGCTGCGCACAGCGGCAGTCGATACCACGATCGCGGGGCAGCCGATTGCGGCGGGTGAGAACGTGTGCCTGCTCTACATGTCGTCCAACCGCGACGAGGATGCGTTCGACCAGCCTTACGAATTCCGGGTAGACCGCACCCCCAACCGCCATCTCGGGTTCGGCCACGGCGCGCACCACTGCCTTGGCCGGGTGCTCGCCGAGATGGAGGTCAGGGCCCTGTTCATCGAAATCGGCCGCCGGGTGCAAAGCGTCGAACTGGCTGGCGAGCCCGATTGGGTTCGGACCAATTTCACCGGCGGGCTCAAGCGGTTGCCGCTGCGTTTCAGGATGGCGTGAAAAGATGACCGACGCCGCCTTGCTCGCCCGGATCGACCGGCTCGAATCGCTCGATGCGATCCGCCAGCTTCCCGCCCGATATGCGCTGGCGCTCGACATGCGGGATATGGACGCCATGGTCTGGCTGTTCCCCGGGGACGTCCGCGTCGGAAAAGAGCGGTCCGGCCGCGCCGCGCTGCGCGCCTATATGGACGGCACCCTGCGTTCGCCGTTCACCGGCACATCGCACCATATCGGCGGTCATGTCATCGAATTCGACGATCCCGATCATGCCCACGGGGTGGTCTATTCCAAGAACGAGCATGAGACCCCGGTGCCCGGTGGCCAGGACGAATGGGTCATCATGCAGATGATGTATTTCGACAACTACGTCCGCCAGGATGGGCGCTGGTATTTTGCCCGGCGGCTGCCGCTGTATTGGTACGCCGCCGATCTCAACAAGCCGCCGGTGGGCGAGGCCAAGATGCGCTGGCCGGGGACCGAGCCTGTCGAGGGCAATTTCCACAAGCTGTTTCCCAGCTGGGGCGAGTTCTGGGCGCGCGATGGAGCGCCCGAAGGCCCTGTGCCCGATCCTGCCCCGCTCGATGGCTTCCTCGACGCGATGCGTCGCGGCGCCGCTGCGCCAAAAGTCAGGGTGCGGGCGGAATGAGGCGGCAGGGCCTGCGCCGGGGTTGCGGGGTTCTGCTCGCGGTTCCGATCGTGCTGCTGCTGGGGCTGTGGGCGCTGCTCCCGGTCGCCGAACGCGAGTTTGTCGATGCCCGCCCGTTCGACGGCGCGTCGCTGACGCCAAGCACATGGGACGCGGCTTTCGTCCCTCGCCGGGTCGAGGGCTTTACCGCGCCTTATCCCGGCCTGTCCGACGCGGGCAGCGCCACGATCCATGGCGATGCCTGGCAATCGGACGTCCATGTCAGCCAGGGACCGCTCGGGCCAAACCTGGAAGTGCGCTCGCGCCGTTCGGGCAACTGGCTGCCGCGCCAATGCTCGACCTTCCTGTTCCGCTCGGACGGCAAGCTGGTGGCGATGTGCGGCGGCCTGACTGGTTTCCGCATCGTTTTGATCGACCCCGCCAGTTTGCAGATGCTGGCGAGCTATGACTTGCCTTCACGGCCGAGCAGCTTCCAGGCCGCCATCAACCTCGACATGGGGATCATGTTCGCCGACAGTTCGGGCGGGGCCTACCTGTTTCTCGACGACCGTGACCGGGTGATATTTGCCGACAGCCGCAACCGCGTGCAGCGGCTGGCGACGCGGCAGGACAAGGGCGGCTGGCGCTTCGCGCTCGAGAACAGCTGGGACCTCACCGGCCACGTGCCGCACGATTGCCAGAACTACGACAACTGGTTCGCCGATGGTCCTTGCGACATGATCACCACGGTGATGCCCGGGCCGGACGGGCGCTATTGGTGGACCACGCGCTATGGCCTGATCGGCACGCTCGACCCGGCGAGCGGCGTTGTGCGCAAGGTCCGCCTGCCCGGCGAGGAAATCCAGAACGCGGTCGCGATGGACGGCGCGGCGGTCTATGTCATCAGCGACCATGCGCAATACGCGATGGAGGCCGATGGCAAGGGCGTGCCGGGCGTGACCTGGCGCTGGACCTACGATCGCGGCAGTGCGCGCAAGGTCGGCTCGATCAACCAGGGCAGCGGCACCACCCCGACGCTGATCGGCAACCGCTGGATCGCGTTTTCGGACAATGCCGACGGGCGGATCAATGCGGTGATCCTCAAGCGGGGAATGCTGGAACGCGGCGAGGACCGGCTGGTCTGCAAGGTGCCATTGTTCGAGGATGGCGCCAGCGCCACCGACAACTCGATGATCGGCTGGGGCCGTTCGATCATCGTCGAAAACAACGCCGGCTACTCCAACCAGGTCTCGCAAAAGGACTGGAAGGCAATCCGCGGCGGAGTGGTGCGGATCGATATCCGCGCCGACGAGAGCGGCTGCGACACGGTCTGGACCGCGCCGCTGGTGGTGCCCTCGGTCGTGCCCAAGCTGGCCAGCGAGAGCGGGGTCATCTGGTTCACCAGCTTTGTCGAGGCCGGCGGCGGCGAGCAGGGCGGCGGCCACCAGGATTGGGCGCTGGTCGGGCTCGATTTCGCCACTGGCCGCGAGGTGGCACGCGTGCCGACGGGCCGCGGCGCGAGCTGGAACAACAATTGGGGTTCGATCGCAATCGCTCGCGACGGCACGCTTTACCAGGCGGGGAACCGGGGGTTGATCCAGGTGCGCCAGCGCAAGTGATCGCCGGGTCGTCCGTTCGGACGAAGCGCGAGGGGTCAGGCTGGTCCAATCCGCCGGGCGAAGTCGTTGAGAGGATGAGTAGATGAGCAAGCGCAAGCTGCGGTTTCTGGTGATCGGTGCGGGTATGGCGGGCATTCTTGCCGCGATCCGTCTGCGCGAGGGCGGGCACGAGGTCGTCGTGCTCGAGAAGGCTGACCAGCTGGGCGGGACCTGGCGCGACAACCGCTATCCCGGCCTGACCTGCGACGTGCCCGCACATGCCTATACCTACAGTTTTGCGCCCAACCCCGAGTGGGGCCGGTTCTTCGCCGGAGCCGACGAGATCCGCGCCTATTTCGAAAAAGTGGCGCGCGATCACGGCGTGTTGCCGCTGATCCGCTTCAACCGCGAGGTCACCGATCTCGCCTGGACCGGCGGCGAATGGCGGGCCGAGACCGGTGTGGGGGAAGCCTTTACCGGCGATGCGGTGATCGTCGCTTCGGGCGTGCT